>CAZKDQ010000213.1:0-4487 GCA_964551345.1 uncultured Rhodothermales bacterium | reverse complement strand
ATGATGATGATGATGATCAACCACCAGTTCCAGGCGCGGAGGCGCCGGCGTGATGCTTGAAGGAATGCGAGGAAAGAAGTGGAGCGACCTCACGTCCCGTGAGCGGATGGGCGTCGTCGGGATCGGGTCTTTGCAGATGATCCTGCTGGCAGCGGGGCTTTACGACCTGCGAACGCGTCCGACACATGCGGTGCGTGGCAGCAAACGGATGTGGACGCCCATCATGTTCATCAATTTCATCGGGCCCGGCGCCTACTTCCTGTTCGGCAGGAAGCGATAGGCCGGGCATGTACGACCAGAGGTTCGCCGGACCGTGACCGCATCTTCCATGCGTCCGGAGTGAACGGCATACACGCGTTGCGGGCGGAGCGCCGTGCATATTCGTCCCGGCGCACGGGAGTGAACCCTGGGCGGGGCCGAACCCGGTTTCCCCCAAACACTTAACCGACGAACCGGCAGGCGTAAGGTTGACGAGCGCGCGTTACTGGGCGGCCGCTTCCTCATCCATGAGCCACGTCAGATTCTCCAGCGGCCGGATCGCGGCGGCGGGCGTATCGCCGTGGTCGAACGTGCGACGGACGGCGGCTCGTTTGTGGGCTCCTGCCACGATAAAGAGGACGTGGCGCGAGGCGTTCAGCGCGGCGAACGTCATCGAGACGCGGGCGTGGATCGGCGTGCCTTCGGGCGCCTGCGTTGCCACAACGAGGCGCTCGGATTCACCGAGCTCGTCGGCGCCCGGAAATAGCGAGGCGACGTGGGCATCGTCTCCGAGGCCGAGAAGCGTGAGGTCGAATGCGGGATCGGCGCCATCGAAGTACGCGCGGAGCGTCGCGTCGTAGGCATCCGCTGCACGATCGGGAGACGCCTCTTCCGTCGGGATCGGATACACGCCTCCAGGCTGGATTCGCGACAGCAGTTCCTCGGCGGCCATCCCGTAGTTGCTCTCCGGATGATCATGCGGCACAAAACGATCATCGCCCCAGAAGATGTCGATCTGGTTCCAGGCGAGCGCATCTCGATGGCGTTCAGCGAGGAGGCGATATGTCAGCCGGGGCGTCGAGCCGCCGGTGAGGACGAGCGATGCGCGGCCGCGAGCCTCCACCGCATCCGCCAGAATCTGGACGATGCGATCGGCGGCAGCGTCAGCGAGAGAATGCGTGTCCGGGTAACGGTTGATGTGTCTGGTCATTTGCGCCTGTTGGAAAATTGGGAAGGCGTGATGGTTGATGGTGGACGGTGCTTCGACATTCCGTCGCGATCCTATCCTTCGCTCCTCAGCTTCACCGATTCGAGGAGTTCATCGTGACGCACCATCGATCGCACCGGTATTCGATCGAAAAGCCTTGCTCGCTTCCTCCGGCCCCCACGAGCCGGAAGGGTACGGAAGGATGGGTGCATCGGTATCGAGGATCGGCTGATACAGGCGCCAGGCGGCTTCCGTCTCGTCGGCGTGGACGAAGAGCGTCTGATCGCCCTTGACGAGGTCGCGTAGCAGCGTCTCGTAAGCATCGGGGATTCTGCCGAAGGCGTCGGCATAGCTGAAGTTGAGATTCTGGCTCGAGAGGTTCATTCGCCCCGGCGTCGCCTCGCCCGGAGCTTTGACTTCGAAGCCAAGCGCGAATCCCTCATCCGGCTGAAGGCGAATCCGCAGCACGTTGCGGGTGACGTTGCAGGAGTCCGGTCCGCCAAAAAGCTGCACCGGCGGGCGGCGGAAGAAAACGGCGATCTCCGTCAGGCGGTGCTGCATACGCTTACCTGTTCGGAGCAGAAACGGAACGCCCTGCCAGCGCCAGTTCTGCACGAAGAGGCGTAGCGCCACGAACGTCTCAGTGCGTGAATCCTCCCTCACGCCCTCGTGATCGCGATATCCTTCCATACCATTTGCGGCCGTGTACTGGCCCTTCACGACATCCGACGGCGAGACCGGCGCGACCGAACGCAGCACCTTGATCTTCTCCTGTCGGATTCCCTCGGCATCGAAGCGCGCAGGAACCTCCATGGCCGTCAGCGCGAGGAGTTGCGTCAGATGGTTCTGCACCATGTCACGAAGCGCTCCGACGCCCTCGTAAAAGCCCGCTCGCCCTTCGGTGCCGACCTCTTCGGCGACCGTAATTTCCACCCGCTCCACATGACTGCGATTCCACAGACTCTCGAAAATCGCGTTGGCGAACCGGAAGACGAGCAGGTTTTGAACCGTCTCCTTCCCCAGGTAATGATCGATGCGATAGATCTCGTTCTCTGAGAAATGGTCATGGATGCGCCGGTTGAGTTCGACTGCACTTTCGAGATCATGACCGAAGGGTTTCTCGACCACGATGCGCGTCCAGCCCGGCCACGGATGACGTCGGCGGTGTTCGCCAAGGTGCGAGATTACGTCCGGAAAGACCGCAGGCGGGACCGCCAGATAGAAGATCCGATTGCCCCGCAAATCGTGCGCGGCTTCCAGCGCGGTTGCTCTCTCGTACGCGGGCGTAAGCTCTGCATAGCTCGAAACCCGTTGGTACGCCAGACATTGTTCGCACCACTTTGCGGCGGCATCCGCGTCGACGCCACCGGCAACGAGCGCTTCCTGGATGCTCCGGCGATACTCGCTGTCACTCCAATCGGATCTTCCAACGCCGAGAACGACCGGCATATCGGCGTAGCTTTCACTCAGGAAGGCGTGGTAGAGCGCCGGGACGATCTTTCGATGAGCGAGGTCGCCGGTCGCGCCGAAGAGAATGAAGAGCATGTTGCGTTGAAAAATGTGATCGAAGTCTGAGCTGCGCGACAGGGTCAACCTCCGTCCTCTTGCGCTTGCGCCAGGTACTCGTGCACGAACTTCACGACCATCGCGCCCTCGCCGACGGCCGAGGCGACGCGTTTGGTGGATCCGGCGCGAACGTCACCGGATGCGAAGACGCCCGGCGCGCTCGTGGACAGCAGTGAGGGTACGTGCCCATCGCTTGCCGCGTTGCTACCCGTGAGTACGAAGCCATCGGCATCGGTCGCGATCTGCGGCGGAAGCCAGTCGGTGTGTGGCGACGCGCCGATGAAAGTGAATACGCCCGCTGCGGGCAGCGATCGCTGTTTGCCGGTGGACGTGTCCTCGACTGCGACGGACTCCAGGCGCTGCTCGCCGCTGATCTCGCGAATCTCCGTCCGATACAGTACCTCAATATTATCGGCATCATGGATGCGGTCGGCGAGATAGCTCGACATGCCCTTGTAGAGGTCGTCGCCGCGCAGCAGTATGGTGACCGATCGCGTGTGCCCGGCGAGATACATCGCGGCCTGCCCGGCAGAGTTACCGCCGCCGACAATGACGACATCGTCGCCCTGGCAGGTCATGAGCTCCATGTGCGTCGCAGCGTAGTAGACGCCGACGCCGTCGAAGCGCTCGCGACCGGGCACGTCCAGCTTCCGGTAATCGGCGCCGGTCGAGATCATCACGCAGCGCGCGATTGCGCGTTCGCCGTTGCGGGTCTGGACGCGCCAATTGCCTTCGTCTCGTTCCAGCCGAACAACCTCGGCCGGAGAGGTAATCAGCGCGCCGAACTTCTGGGCCTGGATGAGGGCGAGCCGGGTGAGTTCCGATCCGTTGATGCCGGTCGGGAAGCCGAGGTAGTTCTCGATCTTGGTCGATGTGCCGGCCTGGCCGCCGGGCGCGTGTTTCTCGAGGACGAGCGTGCTGAGCCCTTCCGATGCCGCGTACACGGCCGCCGCGAGCCCGGCCGGACCGCCTCCGATGATCACCAGGTCGTACCTCCGCTCGCGCAGCGGCTGTCGGATGCCGATCGCGTCGGCTAGCTCCTGAAGTGATGGGCGCTTCATCAGCGGCTCCCGCCCGCGGGTAACGACGGGCATGTCTTCGGCCTCCACACCGAGGCTTTCGAGCAGCGTCGCGACAGCCGGCTCGGCGTCGAGATCGATCCAGGAGAACGGGACGTGATTTCGGGTAAGGAACTCTCGCAGCTCGAACGTCGCGCGATCGGCGGCTGCGCCTATCAAACGGATCCCCGAAAATCCGCGCGCCATGAGGTCCTCGCGTCGCGCTACGAAAGCGCGCAGGATGATCTCGCCAAGATCCGGCCGGCTACCGACGACCCGCCGGATGTCGCGCGACGGAATGTGCAGCAATTCGGTTTTGCCGCGTGCGAAGGCGCTCACCACGGGCAGGCGCCGGCTCATGATGTCGATGTCGCCCGTGAACTCACGCGGACCGTGTTGCGCAAGCCGCCGCGGCTCATCGCCCGAGTGATCGATGATCTCGACTGCACCCTCGAGCACGATGAAGAAACCGCCGTGCCGCTCGCCGGCCTCGAACAGCGGCTCGCCATCGGAAAGACTGTAAGCGGTTGCCAGCGGCTCGAGCTTCGCGATCTGGGCGTCCGTCAGGCGGGGGTTTGCGATGTCCCTGGTCTCTTCCAAATCGTCCCCGGATTCGTTTACGCATCTCTCGCGATCACTGCTTTTCATTATATGCCGACGGCCGGACAAGATCACCG
>CAZKDQ010000212.1:0-4525 GCA_964551345.1 uncultured Rhodothermales bacterium | reverse complement strand
AGATGTGATGCTTCTCCAGCGGGTGGAATACGATCACATCATCGATGCGGTTGAGGAACTCGGGGTTGAAGACCCGCTTGAGTGCGTCCTCGACGGTCGACTTCATCGACTGGTAGTTGAATACCTCATCGCTCTGCGAGAAGCCCATCCCTTTACCGAGATTCCGGATATCACGCGCGCCGATGTTCGACGTCATGATGATGATGGTATTCCGGAAGTCGACGCGGCGGCCAAGACCATCGGTCAGGATGCCGTCATCGAGCACCTGCAGCAGGATGTTGAACACATCCGGATGCGCTTTTTCGATCTCATCGAGCAGCACGACCGAGTACGGCTTGCGCCGAACCTTCTCCGTGAGCTGACCGCCTTCCTCATATCCGACATATCCCGGAGGTGCACCAACGAGCCGGCTGACGGAAAACTTCTCCATGTACTCCGACATGTCGATCCGGATGAGCGCATCCTGCGAGTCGAACAGGTACTGCGTCAGTACCTTCGCGAGTTCGGTTTTTCCGACGCCGGTCGGCCCGAGGAAGATGAACGAACCGATCGGACGCTTCGGGTCCTTAAGCCCGGCGCGCGTACGGCGGATTGCACGTGAAAGCTTCTGGATCGGCTCGTCCTGACCGATGACGCGGCCCTTGAGCGCTTTCTCCATTTCGAGAAGCTTGCGGCTCTCCGGTTCGGAAATCTTGTCGACCGGAATGCCGGTCATCATGGCAATCACTTCGGAGATATCCTTCGGCGTGACGTCATGTACCTGGCTCTCGGCGTTGACTTCCCACTCGCGCTTGGCTTCCTCGAGCTGCTCCTGAAGCTTCTTCTCCTTGTCGCGCAGCCGTGCCGCCTCTTCGAAGCGCTGGCTCTTGACTACCTGGTTCTTCTCCTCGCGAACCTCTTCGATTTTCTCTTCGAGGTCGAGGATTTCCTTCGGTACCCGAATATTGTTGAGGTGGACGCGCGCGCCCGCTTCATCCATCACGTCGATGGCCTTGTCGGGAAGGAAGCGGTCTGTGATGTAGCGATCCGAGAGGGACACGGAGAGGTCGATCGCCTCATCCGAATAACGCACGTTATGGTGCTCCTCGTACCGATCCTTGATGTTCTTGAGGATCTGAATCGTCTCTTCCGGAGTGGACGGATCCACCAGGATCTTCTGAAAGCGTCGGTCGAGTGCGCCGTCTTTTTCGATGTATTGACGATACTCGTCGAGCGTCGTCGCGCCGATGCAGTGGATCTCGCCACGTGCAAGGGCGGGCTTGAACATATTGGATGCATCGAGCGAGCCCGAGGCGCCGCCTGCGCCCACGATCGTGTGCAACTCGTCGATGAAAAGGATCACGTCCGGGCTCTTCTCCAGCTCGTTCATGACCGCTTTCATGCGCTCCTCGAACTGGCCGCGATACTTTGTGCCGGCAACGATGGCCGCAAGGTCGAGCGTGACGATGCGCTTGTCATACAGCACGCGGCTAACCTTGCGCTGGATGATGCGCATCGCGAGTCCTTCTGCGATAGCCGTTTTACCGACGCCCGGTTCGCCGATGAGTACCGGGTTGTTCTTCTTGCGACGGCTCAGAACCTGAGCCACGCGCTCAATTTCCCTCTCACGGCCAACGATGGGGTCGAGCTTATTCTCTTCGGCCAGCTTCGTCAAATCACGGCCGAAGTTGTCCAGTACCGGTGTCTTGCTCTTTTCCATTTTGCCTCGCTCCTTGCCAAATCCAGAAGATGACCGCCCGCCGGGTTCCGCACCACGCGCGGATGCTTTACCACTGATAATAGAGTCGAGCTCGCTCCGAACGGCATCGTACGTAACAGAGAATCCCTGTTGCAAAATCTGAGCCGCGATATTTTCGTCATCCCTCAGCAGACTCAGAAGAAGATGCTCCGTCCCGATGACGTCACTCTTGTAGAGCTTCGCTTCCAGGTAGGTGATCTTCAAGACCTTTTCGGCCTGTTTTGTCAGCGGGATGTTGCCCACGGTCAAGGTGCCGCCGGTACTTCTGACGGTGTCTTCGACCGCCTTGCGAACCTTCAGCAGGTCACATCCGAGGTTGCGAAGAATCTTGACCGCGATCCCTTCACCCTCGCGGATGATGCCCAGCAGCAGGTGCTCCGTACCGATGTAGTCATGACCGAGTCGCAGCGCCTCTTCCCGACTGTAAGAGATGACGTCGCGGACCCTGTTGGAGAAATTACCATCCATATCGAGTAGGTGCTCGGCGCGATCCGTTTTCGATCCCGCCGTTAATTTTGAAGCCGGTTGCGGCCGGCTATATATCGAAGCCAGTGGCCCGTGTGCCGAGCCGTTCCGTGGTACCGAAGGTCAATAGGGCTGTTCCTATCGGTACAGATGCAAAAGCGCGCGTGCCCGTGGGGATACGCGCGCTCGAAGATGGTCGATCAGGCACATCAAAACTCGCGCCCGAGCCACCAGATTTGTTACTGAGTCATGCTGCGAAGCTGGACCCACAGCCACAGGTTTCAGCAGCATTCGGATTCTCGAACGTAAAGCCGCGGGCATTGAGCCCGTCATGATAGTCAACAACCGTGCCCATCAAGTAAAGACCGTGGCGCTTGTCGATGAATGCGGCGATACCGTCGATCTCGTACTGGACGTCGTACTCGCGCTTCTTGTCGAAGCCGAGCACGTAACTCATGCCTGAGCAGCCGCCGCCTCGAACGCCGATCCGCAACCCGAAGCCTTCCGGGATCTGCTTGGTCTGCATAATCTTCTGGATCTCGTTCGATGCCCGGTCGCTCAGTTTGATCGGTGCCGGTCGTGCTGTGGTAGCTGTTTCCGCCATGGTAAATGTCAAGCTGGTCGTGCCGTTCTGGTTGCGTTCCGTGCTACGATGGGTGCTGCGAGCGGTTCCGTTACGGACCCCTATCCGAGCGGCCGCGCTAGCACCACGACGCTCTTGTAGGCTTCGGTCGTACCGCCTTCAACGTCCGTCGAATCAAGCAATATAATATAGATACCGATGGGTAGTCGCCGCCGCTGGTCGTCGTAGCCGTCCCAGGTAAGGCTACCCTCGGAGCCTGCAAAGGCGGATGGCTCGAGGTTTCGAACGAGACGGCCGCGGCTGTCGAAGATCCTCGCGCGAACAACGGAAGAAGGGGCACGAAGGCGGAATCGGATGTGCGCGAGATCATCGATGCCGTCATCGTCGGGAGAGAAGACGGATGGTTCGATGGTCAGGCCGGCATCACCAGATGGATCGGTGGGTGATGAGGATAATGAGTTTGTTGAACCGGGCGTCCCTCCGGAAGGAGAAACGCTGGTTGACCAGTTGATCGGGTCGTTGGCTCCGGCCATCAGATCGATCCGCTCCAGAGATCGACCTCTTGCGTCACGAACGGCGGCGTGATGCCACTCGGGATCATAATGAACCCGGTCTAGCTCGGTTACCTCATCCGCGTCGGTTAAATCAACGAGCCGGAGCAGGCGTCCGCGGAGTGGTAAGCTCAAGGTCGCGCGCCGCACGCGGAGGACGAGTGCGGCTGCATCCATTTCCGAGAATGCTAGCCGTATCCGGGGCTCATCCGACATCGGATTTCCAGGGTCAGCACTCAACACAGCGTATCCTCCTGAAGGAATCGAAGGATGCGTTTCCGTGTGCATGATGTATCGAGAAACGCCATTCTCATCGAAGGCATCGGCGATCGCCAAGCGTGAAAGTGAGAGGCGCCGGTCCGAGACGTTAACGATTTCGACGTACTCGGGCTGATCCGGCAGTCCATCATCGGGATCGGCTCGTGGATCGTACATTACCTCGCTTACAGCGATCTCGGCCTCTTGCGGACGTGCGGCAATTTCCGTTGTCGATTCAGGGATCGCCTCCCCAAACACGTCTCGAAGTCCGTTGATCTGCACCTCCCGTGGACGTTCAACATCGTGATGAACATGGAGAACGTTCGCTTCATCCTGAGTCACGCTGAGCGCCTTGCGACCATCGAGATGGAACGCCTCCGGTCTGGCAGATGCATTACTGATCGCTCCAGACATTACCACCGTGACCCGGCTCGAACCGACCTCCTCCGCGGCGATCAGCACCACCTGCGGGCGATCCTGCGAAAAGATGCTGTTGACGCGACCTGGCGTTGCGCCTGCATCATCGGTGCTTGGGCCGAAATTATGACGGATCGACGGCCCGTCTGGATCGACTCGCTCGATCGAGGCCGATCCTGACCCCCATGACGCAGTGAAGGTCACGGAATCGATCACCGTCGCGCCGGCAAACAGGTGGACCGCATCGCCCGAGTTGTTGAGGGTATGCCACAGTGGTGGCTGGTGAAGAGCGATGCCCGGAAAGACCTCAGCGAATGCAACACTGTCTCGGACCAGCACTGCGTAGGATCCGGGCGCGATCGATATCGATGTGACGGCAACACGCGCGCGCTGGAGCCGATCATCGGCGAAGTCCAGGTGGGCGAGGTCTACATCATAATTCGATCGATTGTAGATCTCGATGAACTCGAGTTGCTGATCGAGCGGTGCGAAGTGAATCTCGTTGATTACGAT
>CAZKDQ010000211.1:0-4528 GCA_964551345.1 uncultured Rhodothermales bacterium | reverse complement strand
GGGGGCATACCGGAAATGATCGATGATGGTCGCGAAGGATTTCTCGTCCCGCCGAAATCTCCAGTCGATATTGCCGATGCGCTTGAGGCGCTATTGGATCGAAAACAGTGGCTTCGAATGTCTATCGCTGCTCGACAGCGGTTTGACCGGGAGTTTCATCCGGAGGCCGTGCGGACAAAATGGATAAACCTAATCGAACAAGTTAGTCATTCACATCGTGAAGCCTGATATACTGATATGAAAAACACGCTATACATTTCAACATGGTTTTATGGGGAAGGTAAGGGTGAGGAGAGCGTCTATCCACAGGTACAGGGTGTTTCGTCGTCATCTGCATTTCAAGAAGTGTACTGGAAGTGCGTCGTCACTTTTTTTGCATCAAGCGTGAGATGTAATCCTCAAGCACAGCATATATTGTTCGTCTCCTCACCGAGAATCCCGATTATCGGAACCTTCGACATTCGCGAGTTTTTGAGTAGATTAGGTGTGCGGATTGAGGTGGTTCCTTTCACTTACCGTACGCCACAAGGGTTTTATGGCTCTTGGCGAAACCAGTTCTACGTCTTCGATATTATCCATCGCCTTGCCCAAATCTGTGAACCAGATGACGCCTGTATTTTACTTGACTCAGACTGCGTTTGGGTCAGACCCGCGTCACTCTTGCAAGCAAAGATTGCCGAGCATGAAGTGCTGACGTATGACGTTTATGGCACCCGCGACTGGGTGGTCAACGGTCTGGGATCTGACGAAATGCGTGACTTAAGCAGCGAGTTACTTGACAGACGACTACAGCACAATCCAAGGTATTATGGAGGTGAGATATTCGCTGCGACCGGAACAGGTGTGGAGAGGATAGGACGGGAGTTAGGTACACTCTGGGAAGAGAATCTCACTCGATTCAGACAGAGAAGAACTAAATTCAACGAGGAAGCACATGCACTTTCGCACGTGTACCTTAAACTGGGGTATGAAGGAGGTACTGCGAATGATTTCATACGTCGCATGTGGACATCATTCCGTTATTCAAACGTCGGATCTAATGATGACTTTAACCTCGCCATCTGGCACCTTCCTGCCGAGAAGCGCTTCGGTCTTCGTCGCCTGTTTAGATCGGTGAAGAACGACAGATCACGATTTTGGCATCTTGACGATGATGAATATCGGGCGTTTCTGGCCTCTAAACTGGGCATTCCCCGGAGAACGACCTCCAAGTTCGTCTTCGATCTGTGTGGATTTGCGGGAGGGGAGCTGGCGAAGCTGTTTCGGGGTCATTTAGGAAAGTCGTGAGTGCGGACTAATGCACGGCCGTTGTATTTGGGGTTGTGGCGTGTACCCAATACGTACTCGTTTCTCCCAAGCCCTGATGCTGATTTTTCTCCTCTTACTACAGTTAACGGTTTCCCTCCCTGATACGATCCACCCGGCCCTCTTTGATGACATTCTGTTTTCAGGTATTCATTTCAATCCGGCGGCTGATAGGATGATCGAGGAGGTTGTACCGGTTCAGCGTAAACGAGAGTTTTCAGTTGATGGATTATGAGGTGGATTGGACGGGGTGGAATGTGGCGGGATGTCATGCACACGCTGCAGCTTAGTGGTGTAGACACGCATCATAATGCGCTGACGGACCTAAATGAGATCCGATCGCTATACCTCTCTGCCGATGCTTTCGTGCTTCCGTCGTCCATCCGATGGAAGTGCACTCGATCGCAGCATGGCAGCGTTCGAGCGGCAGTTCCATCCCGCTGTCGTGCGGGAGAAGTGGATCGAAACGGTTGTTGAAGTCGTGAAGCAATGGTCGTGCGACCCATGCTGATTTCGACTTCTCTGTTGAGGTTCATCTCGTGTGCTCTCCTCGCGCTACTCATCCTATCGTCCCCGGCGAGTGGCCAGAGTTCTGCCGTTCTCGCGGCAATATTTGACGACTTCAAGTACGACTCAGCTGATTTCGATCTGTCACGATATCGGGCGGACCGTCAAAATTTCGGTGGCTCCGTCTTCGGTAGCAACGAATGGATGACCCCCGACGGTTTGCAGCGTACCCGAGCCTGGCGCCGCTTCAACTGGGACGATTTGAATTTCAGTTGCTCCTTATGTGGCGTTGAGACGATTGATGACGGGCGTATCTCGCTCATCGTCCCAGCAGGAGGCGTCACCGGTGGCAGTGAACACCGCAGGCTTCCTGCAATAAGCAGTGGCTTCGTCACCGGAGGTGGAACGTATGCAGCGCGCATCCGCATGAACTCGATGCCGGAGCAGGGCAATTACATCCAGGCATTCTGGACGAGCGGCATTGACGTGTTGATGATCGATCAGGGCTCGTACTGGCTCGCCTACCTATCGGAGACCGACATCGAATCGTTTAGTCGGTCATACACCGGCAACAACCGCGTTGACTTCGGTGTCACGAACTACCTCGGCAAGCGCATGCGCCGCGACGGAGACGACTTTCGAAGCTTCGAAGCCGTAATCGATGGGCGGTATGGCGTCCGATCAGGCGATCTCCAGTGTGTCGAAGGCACGGGCGATGGCCAGTGGACGCGCCCTGCCGACTGCCGGGAGGTGCTGTTCGATCGGGATTGGATTATGAGTATCCGTATCCAGCCGCGCGAATTCGTCGATTACACGTTACGTTCAGCAGATGGGCGCTTCGCCGCGGGGTCTGTTTCCAGAGGCGGTGCTGGGTACGCTGTCGGACCCGTGGAAGTCGCGGGCTACAGTCCGGCACGACCTGTCATCGCCGTTCTCGGACTCTACGGCGACGGCCAGGAACAGCGGCTACTCTCGGATTTGTCGATGGAGGTCGACTGGTACTATCACACGCGTAGCCTGATATCGATCGACGAGGTCCTGGAACAGGTTCAGCAATTGCGGGCGGTTCATCCGCGCGTGAATACGCTCGGAGTGGAATTCAGTGACGTGACATCTCAATCTGATTTCGACGTTACGATTCAAGGGCCCGAAGTACTTCCCCGCGGACGTACGGGAGGCTGGAGGCTCGATCTCACCCATCTCAATACCACGTACGTCATCGAGCAATTCCAGTACACGTTTCTGGTATGCGGGGATACGGAAAGCGTTGTCGCATCGGGCCCGTTCGATATTCACGAGCCCGAGCTGACGATCGTCATCCCCTCGAATTACGATGGAATCGTAATTGAGGCCGTCGTGCGGAATTATTGGTCGGGTGATGTGCAGTCAGCACGCCACGTTGTGTCCTCGACGGGGCAGCAGTGTCAGCCTGAAGCTCCGTAGGCCACCGGCCGTGCCGTGGCACGTCGCATAGACGTTCCCCCCTCACCCCGTACTTCCAAACCCTTTTTCGGCGGGCGCCGTCTCCGCCATCGCCGCGCGTGACTCCTATTGTACCTGCTCATGCCGGGTCAGAACGCTGTATCGCTGTAACCTTCTGCGCTCGCATGGCCGCGAACAAGTCACCACTGCCACAGCGCGCCCAGTGGCACTGCGTGCATGTCCGACTCAAACGGCACAACCTCTCGGCCCGCGTAGAGCACGACGCCGCGGCGCATTCGGCCCCCAGCGGCCTCTCGGAGCGTGCGCAGGCCATTGAAGTCGGAGCTCCGGACGCCGCCGGCGGTCTTCA
This sequence comes from uncultured Rhodothermales bacterium, assembly GCA_964551345.1. Taxonomy (GTDB): domain Bacteria; phylum Bacteroidota; class Rhodothermia; order Rhodothermales; family CAZKDQ01; genus CAZKDQ01. Next base: position 924 of record CAZKDQ010000211.1, on the reverse strand, counting down.
CTTCGATGCCGACCATCCGACCGCCTGCGTCCTCGAGCACGATGTCGACTTCCCGGCCGGTGTGGGTGCGGAAATGGAATGCAGTATAATCGCCCTCCGCCCACGTCAGTTGCTTGCGAATCTCCATGGCGACGAAGTTCTCCAGCATAGGACCCGCTAGCGGATGCGTTGAGGTGGCATGCGTCTTTCGGATATCGACCAGCCGACAGGCAAGGCCCGAGTCGACCAGCAGAAGCTTGGGCGACTTGACGAGGCGCTTCGAGATGTTCGCCGACCACGCGGGCAGGGTCTGGACGAGGAACGTGGTCTCGAGGAGCGCCAGATAGCGGTTAAGGGTCGCGTATGGCAGTCCCGATGCGCGGCTTACTTCGGCCATGTTAGTCAGCCGGCCGGCGCGGCCCGCCAACAACTGGAGGAGTCGCGGCAATGCCGTCAGGTCCGCGATGTTGGCGATGTCGCGGACGTCTCGCTGAAGGATGGTGGCGATGTAGGACTGGAACCACGCGCTGCGTCGCCGCTCGCCGGTACGCGCCAGCACCTCCGGATACCCACCCGCGAGTACACGTTGCCAGAGGTCGTCGTCCTCATATTGTGTGCGCGGCAGCGAATCCTGGAATAGCGAGTCAGGAAAGTGTTCTTCGCGCCCCTCGATTTCACCCTGTGAGAATGGCCAGAGCGTGATGATCTCCATCCGTCCGGCCAGTGATTCCGAGACGTTGGGAAGCATCAGGACATCAGTGGATCCGGTCAGCAGGAACTGTCCCGGCGCTCGATTCCGATCCACCCGGATCTTGATGGCGCGGAGGAGGTCCGGGACGCGCTGTATCTCGTCGATCACCACCGGTGCCTCCAGTCCGCTGAGGAAACCGTCGGGATCGGCCTCGGCGGCGGAAAGCACGCCCGCATCGTCCAGCGTCAGGTACC
>CAZKDQ010000210.1:1681-4530 GCA_964551345.1 uncultured Rhodothermales bacterium | reverse complement strand
CGTGCATTTCGTACGTGACGCCGCTCCTAAAGCGTTTGTGCGTAACCGTCATCGCAAATCACCTTCGGGCTTGGGGAGGATGAAGACGTGATGCTGCGCTCCGTCGTCGGTCCACTTGAGCGAGCGGCACCCGCTGCCGTGGTTCAGGACAACGACCTCGCAAGAGGGCACGTGATCGCGGGAAAACTCCTTGATGGCTTGCTCCAGCGACGTGGACCGGAAGCGAATCAGGGGCTTGTGCTCTTCGGCGTCGATCGCGATGTAGTCGATGAGGCGGGGTCCAGGATCTCTGAGCACGAACGTCCTCCGCGCGGGGGCGCGATCTTGTGGCGTAACGGTCATTTTCGTACCTTCCATTTGTGTTGTTCATCGTCTCGCGGCTCGGTCGGGTTGGTAGCCCTGCGACCGGGCCGCAGTCGTATGTGGCGGTCTGAGGGCTTTCCTCAGTGCCCGGCGCGGCTCTGGCTGGCTGGGCTCCTTACCGCGCCTGTAGTGTGGTTCATGCGGGGGATGGGCGGGCGTCCGTACTGGCGAGCATCACACTCCGCCATGCCCTGCGCTGCGACTCTGAGAAGGTGCGCGAAGTAGGCACGAGCCTTTCCTATCTGCCCCTCCTTCCACCCGCTTCGCGCCATTCCCAGCGCTTCGGCTCCATCGGCCACTTCGTCATCGACGATGCCATTCGTCTTGATGGGCTCGGAAGGATCATGCGCCTCTGCGATGAAGCGGACGCCAAAGGGCCGGGCGACGACTGCGAGCATCGCCTGCGCATCGCGTCCAAGGGGCTTGCCCTCCGACAAAAGACGCGAAACAGCGGACTCATGAACGCCGATCGCGCTCGACAACTCACGCCCTGTCCATCCGATGACGTAAAGCATGTGCTGCACCGTCCGTGTTTGCGCCTCGGTCAAACTTGCGCGCTGGGTCTTGACTGACATGGTGGTAGCCCTGTCGTAAAGTGGTGGAGGTCAGGCAGCCTGCTTCTGCCGCACCTTGAGTAGCCTTTCGGCATCGGGGAGCACTACCGAGCGGATGTAGCTGCTCAGGCTCCGGTGTTCTTTGGCGGCAGCCTGCTCAATGAGCTCTCGTTGCTCGGGACTCACCGCAAAAGACATGATGGTGTTGCCACCTTGCGTCTCGCTCATGTCGGCCTCGTTTCGTATTGTTTCGTAATTGCTTGTAAGCATTATATGCCACGACATGCCGAAAGGCAAGGCCGGAACGCATTAAATATGCCCGTACGAATAGACGTTACAATTGACCTATGCCAAACGACATAGATGCAAGACGAGAGCGACTGGAGGCACAGATAAACACCGTGTTCGGGTCGCAAGCGGAGGCGGCGCGGCGGCTTCGCGTGGATCAGTCACGCATCAGCAAGGCCTTGAAGCCGGAACTGGCGAGTGACCGTAGGCTCGCGCCGATCGAGCTTGCTGTCGATCGATATGTGAAATCGTCCGAGGTGCGACGCGGGGGTGTCACAGGGGAAGAGTCCGCACATATTGAACACGCCGTTACAGGTTCGTTAAATGGAGGTAAGCGCGGCACATGCTCCGAACATGATATATATGGAGCGGGTGATGCGCTTCAGGCGTATGTTCGAGCCATCCCTATTTATCGACCTATGGAAACGAATGGATCAGATCACGACGTCGTTGCGCGCGACGTGCGAGAGTTGCAGCGCGCATACGGACAGGACTTGGAGAGGGTGAGGCGCAGGTACATGGTAGGCGATTCGATGAACCGATCTATCGCCCCGAACACGGAAGTGGATTGTATTCCGGTAGAGCGATTCGAGGGGCCGGGCACCTACTACATGCACCTTGATGACCGTCCCGTTATTGCGACGCTACAGCCGATCAGCGGCGGTGCGTGGATGATCCGGTACGACAATGATCGTTTCATGGACGACCTGCTCTTGCCCGATCCAAAGACGGGCGGTTTCAAGAGCGAGCGCACGGGGCTTCCTGTGCAGTTCAGGGTGTACGAGCGGGTTGTGGGTTATCGCGTATCTGCATAGGTAAATCAATCAAACACAACGACATCATGTATCGCATTATTTCATTATTAGTGCTCGCGGTGCTGCTCTCGGGATGCGCGGCCACGGCGTATCAGCGTGGCGACGTCACGTACCATAGCGACGGATTTGACAGTGACGCCCTGCGCGATGGTGGGCTTGCAATCCTGCCGGTGGTTGCGGGGCAAGGCGTGGAGGGATTCCGCAGGCCGTTCGGCGATGCCGTTAATTCACTCGTTGATGAACGGTCTCAAGACATGGACGTGATGACGTGGCAGGAGACGATGGAGCGAATTAACAGTGGTGATCTCGCACGCACTTACAACAACGCGGTTGTCACATATCGGGAGACGTCGATCATCGACAGGGCGCTCGTTCGTGACCTTGGCGCGGCCACGGGGCTAAGGTATCTACTATTCCTCCAGCTCGACCCGCCCAGAAACGAGAGTGAGCTACGCGGCGGAGTTCTCGCATCGGGCCTCTATGAGTACGAAACGATCGGCGTCAGTGCTCACGCCCAGGTATGGGATGCGGCAACAGGGGACGTGGTGTGGGAGGGATATGGTGAGGCCGGGGTCACTGAGACAAATGAGTACGTGGTAATCAAGGATTCTGATCGAGACCCGAACACCCATTCGGGCAAGGTTGCCGAGGAGATAGTGCAACGGCTCTTTGAATGAACCAGACGACAGGAGGGCTACCAATGAATGAGATCATCATAAACATCGACGAACTGGCGGCGAACTACGTGGAGGCAGGGTGCCCGTTCGGCGTGAACTACATGGCCGCACTGATATGGTGGTCGTTCAGGTGCCGGACGCGGATGAATTGA
>CAZKDQ010000210.1:0-1581 GCA_964551345.1 uncultured Rhodothermales bacterium | reverse complement strand
GTAGCTCTGGCTGGGCTGCATCCGTGCGTTAAAACTGAGCGGAAATACTGAGCAGGACATCGTATCGGTACTCTTCGCCGCAGCGCGTGACATCGAGCGCCTGCGCACGGAGCACCCTACCCGAGACGTAAAGGCGATCATCACCGCACGGAGCAACGGCCACGTCCACATCACGACGGACGTCGTTTACAGCTACCGGCGCGACATCATACGGAAACCGCACACTGACGGCGGCTGACCCTCACGGGCCGGTCGCCTTTCGTCGTTTATGACCGATAAGCAACGTCGCTTCATCGAAGAGTACGCGGTCGATTTCAATGCGACGGCCGCTGCTATACGTGCGGGATACTCCGAAAAAACAGCACGTTCGCAGGGCGCCCGGCTGTTGACAGATGTTGACATTAAGGCCGCGATAGATGCCAGAATGGACGAACTGTCCATGACCGCGGCAGAGGCTACCAAACGCCTCACCGACATGGCCCGCGGCAGCCTTACGCCGTTCATCAGGACCGACGACGACGGCCGTGTATGGTTCGACCTCGCAAGCGAAGACGCCCAGCAGCATCTACACCTGATCAAGAAGATCAAACAGAAGCGGCGGCGCGAAGCCTCTTCGGGAGGCGAGGGGGTCACCGACTGGGAAACGGAATGGGTTGAGATCGAGTTGCACGACGCCAAGGACGCCACGATCCAGATTGCAAAGATCCGCGGCCTCTATGTCGACCGCGTTGATCACACGTCAGGCGGCGCACCGATCACCCGCATGGTGATGATGCCGGTAGAGGGCGATGGAAGCGAGGACTGACATTGCGGACATTGCCGTTGGCAAAGACGGAATGCCCGAGCTCCGACTATTCTTCCATTCGGGGCAGCGCCGCGCACTCGATACTGGTCGGCGATTCGTGCTCATATTGGCTGGTACCCAATCCGGCAAAACAAGCTTTGGTCCCTACTGGTTTTACAATGAGATCCAGAAGCGCGGCCCCGGTGACTACCTGATCGCCACGCCCACATTCCCGCTGCTCGAACTCAAGTGCCTGCCGGAGTTCTTGCGGCTCTTCCGCGAGCGGCTACAGCTTGGAGAGTACCGCGGCAGTCCGTCCCGCGTCTTCACCTTGAGCGCCCGCGGGGAAGAAGTGATGTTCGGCGCCCCACAGAAGGATGAGACGCGGATCATGTTCGGGCACGCGCAAGACCCCGACTCGCTCGAGAGCGCCACGATCAAAGCGGCGTGGCTCGACGAGGCGGGACAAAAGAAGTTCAAGCGCGGATCGTGGGAGGCGATCCAGCGGCGCCTGTCGATCTACGAGGGGCGCGTGCTGATCACCACGACGCCGTACACGCTGGGCTGGCTGAAGACGGAGCTACACGACCTTGCAATAAGCGGCAGAGGCGATGTGGAACTGATTCAGTTCGAGTCGACGATGAACCCGGCGTTTCCGCGACAGGAGTTCGAGCGGATGCGGGAAAGGCTCCCGCGGTGGAAGTTCGAGATGATGTACCGAGGCCGGTTCGAGCGACCGGCCGGCCTCATCTTCGACTGCTTCGCGCGGGACGTGCATCTCGTGCCACGATTCGAGA
>CAZKDQ010000209.1:3444-4554 GCA_964551345.1 uncultured Rhodothermales bacterium | reverse complement strand
CGGATGTCTGACGTGGCCAGACGATGGCCCAGCCGCAGCGCCACGCGCGTCTGCTGGATCAATCCGCCCAGCGGCGTGTCCGCGCTGAGCGTATCGCTCGGCTGGTGGTAGCGCTCCTGGCGATATTCGCCCATCACGCGGGCTCCGTAGTCGGCATCCTGACCGACGAAATCCGTTCCTGTGTTGAGGAATACGGCCGGAACGCCGCCCCGGGCGAAGTGAAGCTGATCGCTGCGGAAGAAGAGCCCCTGGTTGGGCTGGTTGTCCGGCGTCACCGTCATGTCTTCCTCACGCGCCGCATCGCGAAGCAGCAGCTCCATGTCGCTGCGTTCGGAGCCGATCCCCACGATGTCCCGCGTGCGGCCGAAGAGGTTGCCGCTGTCGACGTTGATGTTCGCGATCGTGCGCGCCAGCGGGACGATCGGGTTCTCGGTGTAATACTGCGCGCCGAGCAAGCCCGATTCTTCTGCGGTCAGCGTCGCGAACAGGATCGTCCGCTCCGGCGGATCCGTCATCCGGGTGAAGGCATCTCCGATTGCCAGCAGCATCGCGATGCCCGTAGCATTGTCGGTTGCGCCGCTGTAGATGCCGTCTTCGCCGCGCGCCTCCGCTTCCTCATCGATGCCGAGATGATCGTGGTGGGCCGTATAGATGATCGCCTCGTTAGGCGCACGATTGCCCGTGATCCGCCCGATCACGTTGGTGCCGTTGAAGCGCCGCGTCTCGAACTCCATGCTGAGCTGCGCCGTGACTGGCAGCTCCTGCGGCTGGAAGTCACGCGAAGCCGCGGCATCAAACCATTGCTCCAGCGTCGCGCCGCTCATCTCAGCAAGCCTGCGTGCGGATTCCTGCGTGATCCATCCCTTCAGGTCCATCGGCCGTTCATCAGACTCAGCAAGCTGGATCTGCTCGCCCCGCGCGCCATTCGAGAGCACCGTGAAAGGATAACCGGCGGTCTCCTCAGTGTGGATGAGAAACATACCGCTCGCACCACGCCGCCGCGCTTCCTCATATTTGTACGTCCAGCGGCCCGCGTAGGTGAGCGTATCGCCCTGGAAAAGCTCGGGCTCCTCATCGGTCGCCGGCGGGTCATTCACGAAGCCGATCAGA
>CAZKDQ010000209.1:0-3344 GCA_964551345.1 uncultured Rhodothermales bacterium | reverse complement strand
TCCGGCATCGCGCCTTCGAGACCGATGGCCTGCATGTGCTCGCGGATGTACTCGATGGTGAGCTCCTCGCCGCGCGTTCCGGTTCCGCGACCCTCAAACTCATCACTCGAGAGCGTTTCGATGTGCTGCCGCAGCGTCGTGCTGTCGATGGCGGCGAACATGGTGTCGGTTATCGCGCCGCCCGAACCGTAAGCGGAGGTTTCGTCGGTGCCCTGCCGCGTGTCGCACGCCGTAAAGGCAAGCAGTAGCACAGGAAGGAGGTATCGTAGTCGCATCTCTGGGTATGGCTGATTGTGAGGGATGGAATTGGATGGTGATGCCGCCACCGCTGTTATTGCACAGCAGGTTCGAGGATCCGGATCGTCCCGAGGGAGGCGTCCATCTCCGCAAGAACGCCGAGTGGGATGGTGAACTTGTCCCGGATGTGCCCGATTGCGGATCCGTAGAAAACGGGTTTGCCAAGCGGCGAAAGATGGTCCTGCAGCACTTCGTCGAGCGTCAACGAATTCCCCGATCTTCCGGTAGTGCAGTTCGAGCACCGTCCCCAGATGATGCCGTCAACATCATCCAGAACTCCGGCCAGCTTCAAATGAGTCAGCATCCGGTCGATGCGGTAGACGCGCTCATCCACATCCTCAAGAAACAGAAGGTGGCCGCGCCAGTCGGGCAGGAAGTCCGAGCCCACCATCGATGTTAGGACTGACAGGTTACCCCCGGCAAGCCGTCCCTGTGCCGTTCCGCGCCGGATCGTCCGGATGCGATCATCGGGTGAGACGGGAAACGAGGAAGGCGGAGGGTTCTGCAGCAGTGGTGTCTCGCCGTTGTAGGCGATGTCGACGAAGCTATCCGTCGAAAACTTGTTCCAGGTGGAAATCCCGACGGGGCCGTGGAAGGTGACGAGCCCTGTCTTCGCGTAGATTGCCAGCAGGAGCGCGGTGATGTCGCTGTATCCCATTATGAACTTGGGGTTTCGCTTGATCAGTTCGTAATCGAGCAGCGGCAGCATCCGACCCACACCCCAGCCGCCTCGGAGGGCAATGATCCCGTCGATCGTGTCATCGGCAAACATCGCCATGACATCGGCGGCGCGCTGCTCATCGGTTCCGGCGAGGTAGCCGCGTCGCTCGAGGGCATTTGCTCCAACGCGCGTCTCGAGCCCGAATTGGGCCAGCGTTTCTCGGACGATGTGAACATCCTCCGGATCAGAAATCAGTCCCGCCGGACTGATCAGCCCGATCGTCGAGCCCACATCCAGTCGCTTCGGGAGGATGATCTCCTGGGAGGGCTTCTCTCGGGCGATAAGAGGCGCGGGGAAGAGCTTCGCCGAAAGCGCGGCAGCAATGGAGGCTCGAATGAAATCGCGGCGACGTACGGACATCCGGATGGCGTTGCGTTGAACGGGTCAGCGGAAGATATGAAACGAAGAAGGCTTGGATTGCTGCACAAGCAAGATCCAGGCGCCGCGTTCACTCGCAACTGGATCGCTAGCCGCCTTACCTTTCTGGAATATGAATGAGCAGCTTCAATCAGATGCCTCCCCGCCCGCGGACGACCACTGGGATGAGCGCATCCTCAACCTCGAGGAGGTCATGGGCCGTGGCGGGCCGTGGATCGCCTGGATGGCCATTGCCGTGGTCGTGCCCTACGTCGCCATCCACGGACTGGCGTGGCCGTCTTCCGCAGGCCTCTTCTTTGCCCGCCTGTTTCTATTCGTAGTGGCTTATCTCGTCGGCGTCGTCATCCACGAGCTTTTACATGTGGTCGGGATGATCATCTTCGGACGCGTGTCGCTGAAATCCATCTCGTACGGCCACCGGCTGAGCGAAGGTGTCGTTTACGTTCACTCGAAAGATCCGATGAGCGCCCGCGCCTATCGAGGCGTTCTGATGCTTCCGGGAATCGTGACAGGTCTCGTTCCCGCGATCATCGGCATCGTTGTCGGCAGCTTCTGGATCACGTTCTATGGCTGGGTGATGATGGCGTCGGCCGTCGGTGATCTCGCCGTGCTGCGCCTGATGCGGGACGTTCCGCCGCAGGTTCGCGTGCAGGATCATCCCGAAGAGGTCGGCCTGCTGGTTGAGCGGCAGGTGATGGAGGCCGGTGAGGGATGACAGGAGGGGATTATAAAGGTCGCAACGTTCGGCGAGGATCAGCCGGAACGGTCGCGATCATCGGCGGCGGAATTGTTGGTCTCGCGACTGCTCATGCGCTGCAGAAGATGCACCCGGAGTGGAGAATCGTGGTCCTCGAAAAGGAGGATCGTGTTGCGGCCCATCAATCCGGGCGCAACTCGGGCGTCATCCACTCAGGCATCTACTATCGGCCGGGCTCGCTCAAGGCGGAGAACTGTCGGAAGGGGAAGCGCCGCCTGGTGGAGTTCTGCGAGCGCGAGGGCGTGGCCTACGAGATGTGCGGCAAGGTGATCGTCGCGGTCGATGAATCGGAGCGCGCGGGGCTCAGACGGATCTACGAGCGCGGACTGCAGAACGGCATCGAGTGCGAAATCATCGACGGCGATCGGCTGCGAGAGCTCGAGCCACACGCGGCGGGCGTCGAGGCGATTCACGTTCCCGAGGCCGGCATTGCGGATTACCGTGGCGTGTGCGAACGTCTGGCCACGCTGGTCGAAGAGCGTGGGGGCGAGGTGCGCCTGGGGCATGAAGTCGTTGGTATTGAACGCAGCGCCGGCGAACTTACAATCGAAACCTCGCAGGATTCCGTAGGATGCGATTATCTGGTCAACTGCGCTGGTCTGCATGCAGATCGCATAGCCAAGCTGGAGGGCACCAGGCCGGAGGTCCAGGTCGTTCCATTTCGCGGCGAGTACTACGAGCTCAAACCCGAGCGCCGGTTTCTGTGCCGCAACCTGATCTATCCCGTACCTGATCCGGCGTTTCCGTTTCTCGGCGTTCACGTCACGCGGATGTTCGACGGACGTGTTGAATGCGGGCCCAGCGCCATTCTCGCTCTCGCGCGGGAAGGCTACACGTTTGGCACGATCAAGCCAAGGGATGTCGTTGAGGCGGCGACTTATCCGGGTCTGCTCCGGCTCGTGGCACGCCACTGGCGCAAGGGGATGCTGGAGATCCGTCAATCACTCAGCAAGGAATACTACACCCGAACGCTCCAGCGCCTCATCCCCGAAATCAGTTCGGATGACCTGGTAGAGGTGCCATCAGGCGTGCGCGCGCAGGCAATCGACCGGCGCGGTAATCTCGTTGACGACTTCTATTTCGAGGAATCCGATCGCGTCGTACACGTCTGCAACGCCGCGTCTCCGGCAGCTACTGCGTCGTTCAACGTCGGGCGCCTGGTGGCGGAGAAGCTGGCGGTTCGGTTTTGAT
>CAZKDQ010000208.1:2725-4556 GCA_964551345.1 uncultured Rhodothermales bacterium | reverse complement strand
AGCTCCAGACATGGGATACACCAGTCGGCGTAGAAATCCATAACCACTGGACGCCCTTCCGCACTTGCCTCGGCGACGGCCGCTTCATCATACGGCTGCCATTCGATCCCCGGCTTCTGTAATCCCATAAAAGCCCAGACGCCGCCGACGATGGCTAGCGTTCCAATAGCCCACTTCACGCGCTGGAACGCCGAGCCTCTTTCTCCCGATCGCTCGAGAAATCCCAAATAAATGCCACCGGCAAGCAGCGCCACCACGACCGCATATGGCGCGAGTTCAGGCGCGACGGCAAGCCCGAGATAGAAGAGTGCAGCGCCAACGAGAACGACGCCGATGACCTTCTTCACCCAGACCATCCACACGCCGGAGCGCGGCAGTCGCGTGAGCAATCCGCTGAAGGTCCCAAGAAGCAGGTAGGGCACGCCAAGGCCGAATGCCAGGATCGAGAACGAGGCGAAGCCGAACAGCGGGTCGCCCTGGGCGCCGACGAACGTCAGCAGCGCTATGATCGGCGGGCCGATGCATGGAGCGGCAAAAATGCCGACGACGAGTCCGGACAGGAAGAGCCCTGCGTAACCCGTCACCTGGTTGGCGCTCCCGAGCCGCGTCATCCAGCTCGACGGCAGCTGAAGCTCGTACATTCCAAACATGCTGAGCGAGAGCAGCAGCAGCAGCAGCCCAATCGCCGCCAGCACCCACGGGCTCTGCAGCCATGCGCCGAAGAGGCTGCCTGTGAATGCGGCCGCGACGCCTAGGACGCTGTACATCAACACGATCCCAAGCACATAAACCGACGCGCGGGAGAATGAAGCGCCGAAGCGGCTCGTCTCCTGGCCGCCAAAGAGCGAGACCGTCACGGACATCATCGGATAGACGCACGGCGTGAGGTTGAGCGCGAGGCCGATCACGAAAATGCTGAGGAACGCCAGCAGCCAGCTCTCCTCGAAGCGCGCGGCAATGTCGCTCGTGGCTCCTGAGGCAGCTGAAAACGGCTCATACTGATCGAACACGACCTGGTGCTGCGCTGCGACGGCTGCCCCGGATTCTACTACGGAAATCGGAAGCGCGATATCGACGGTCGACGGCGAGAGGCAGATTTCGTCGTTACACGCCTGGATGCGGAGCCTGCCCTCGAGGTCGTACGTACCGGGTTCGATCGAATCCGAGACGCGGAGTGTCAGAAAGATCGGGGACTCGCCTTCGTAGACGGCAAGGCGATCGTTCGCAAACGCGAACCGCTGCAGCTTCGGCTCCGGATATTGCGTCTCCGCGATGATGATGCGGGAATGCGTCTCGAGGTCGAGGTTCGTGCCGATCAGATAATCCTGAAGCGGCTGATGTGCGTTGAGGTGCCACGTGTCCTCAATGCTCAGTACGACGGCAGCCTGAATCTCACCGCCGGGCTCCACGCCGTCGTGCGACAGAAACGTCTCGACGCCAACCAGATCGGCGGATGAACTCGGCAGATCCTGCTGGCCGAAGAGCGACGGCGGGGTTTGCGCGACACTCGTGGAGGCGAGTAGAAGGCTGAGAAGGAGAATCCGGAAGAACGGTAACACGGAAAGGGCGTGGATTCGTGGTACGGGTCGCATGGTTACCATGATCTTCCGCCCAGCGTTTCACCAATCGCATGGTTTTACGGCGAATCAGGTGCTTGACGGCACCGGAACCGGGCGGCGATAGCCCTCGAAAAGCACGTCATCGGCAACGGGTGTCCATCTTACATCCGCGAACTCCATGGCATCCCGGACGCGGTCGATGTCGAGCGACGCGACTGATGGCGTTCCCGCACCGATCAACTTCGGCGCGATGAAGACGAACAGCCGATCGA
>CAZKDQ010000208.1:0-2625 GCA_964551345.1 uncultured Rhodothermales bacterium | reverse complement strand
GGGAGTTGTCCCTCTCTGTCGAGCACGATCCGGAAGGGTTGTCGACCTTCCACGTGACGCACCGTCAGCGCCGGATCATCGGCAAGTGCGGTACCTCGCCCGACGAGCACCGCGTCGAGCTCCGATCGCCAGCGGTGAACGAGTGTGCGTGAGGCCTCGCCCGAAATCCATTGCGAATCACCGGTGCGCGTGGCTATCTGGGCGTCCAGCGTCTGAGCGATCTTGAGCGTCACGAGTGGGCGCCCCGTGGTGACGTGCTGAAAGAAGGCCTCATTCAGGCGGTATGATTGCTCGCTCATAATCCCCGTTCGCACCTCGATCCGCCGCTCTCGAAGCCGTGAGATTCCCGACCCGCGGACGATCGGATTGTCATCGACGGCTCCTACGACGACGCGCGGAATCGCCGCCTCGATGATGGCGTCCGTGCAGGGCGGCGTTTTCCCGTGATGATTGCACGGCTCGAGGTTCACGTACAGCGTCGATCGAGGCAACCGATCGCCAAACCCACGATCGATGGCATCAGCAATGGCATTGCGCTCGGCGTGCGGAGCGCCATACTGCTCGTGAAAGCCTTCGCCGATCACTTCGCCGTCCTCGTCCACAATCACAGAACCGACCATCGGGTTCGGGCTGACGCGGCCGGCACCTTGGGCGGCAAGTTCGAGGCAGCGCGCCATCCACCTGTCATCGCGTGAGGGATCACTCATGACGTCGATCGATGGTCAGATGCATGAATTGGACGACCATTGAAGATAGAGGATCGCAGTAGCGTGTCGGATGTGCAGGCGATTCCATCCACTCCCGGTCAGGTGCCGAGCTCGAACTCGGCGAACAGCGACAGATCGTACTGCTCGAAATAGAACTTCTCCTCGGATCTCGCGCGGTTATGTGGGATGGAGAACACACGGAGGTCCGGCGCTGCGATGCGCGCGAGTCCCCGCTCGACCGCCGGCCGCAAAGGGAAGGGCGAGAAGAGGCTCCAGTCGTACCCATGATGTGCGGGCTCGGGAAAGAGGACGGGCATGCCCTGGTTCAGAATACCCTGCAGAAAGCCCAGAGCGCGGCGGCGCTGCTCGGCCGCCAGCGCGGTAATCGTGGACAGGTCCAGTGGCGCGTCTCCGACGACGGCCACCAGGACGTCTTCCGGGCGATCCAGAAGAAGCGCCGCATCACGCACAGGCTCGGATGCTTCGGCCGTCCAGATCGAAAGCGGCCGCCCCGAGCGAATCTCCATCAGGATGTCGAGGAGTATCTCCGGCCGGCGCAGCGATGTCAGGCCGATGGTTTCTTCTGAGAGCGAGCTTCCGGCGAGGTATCCGCGGTAGTACTGTCTCGACTTGAGGAAGCCTTCCAGCGTCAGCGGCGATTCCCGCTTACGCGCATCGGGATCGTCATCCGCCGAGAGTGTCTCCAGCGATGCCGGCTCCTCGTGGAAATACTTGATGATGTCGGGCTGATCGGGCGTTTGCATGTGGAAAGGTAGCCCAGCCGCGATCGACCACCAAGCCGCGGTCGACGACGGACATGGTAAATACCACGTTTCATCCTCCCCACCAGGCGCCGCACCCACCTATGGACAGAATGGATGCCATGGACGCGCCGACAATCCACAATCCACGATCTTCCATCCTCTGTTCTCGACGACCATTCCCATTCCTTACCTTACCAATTCCGCCAAGCCTACGCGCTTCAATGACAACCCTCTCCTCAATCTGGACCTGGCTCGCCTCCATCACACTCATCGTGATCTGGCTGCCGCTGCTCGCGCTCGTTCGCCTGTTCGACCGCGATCCCGCCCATTACGTGACCGGGCGCTGGTTCAGACGCCTCGGCGCCTCGATGACGCGCATCAACCCCGCTTGGCGTATCCATGTCGATGGGGATTTTCCGGCTGATCCGCGACTCCCGTACGTCGTCGTTTGCAACCATCAGTCGCTGGCAGACATCCCCGTCATCAGTCGGCTTCCGTGGGAGATGAAGTGGGTGGCGAAGGTCGAGCTCTTCGGGATTCCTTTTGTGGGATGGCTGATGAAGCTCGCGGGCGACATCCCGGTTGAGCGCGGCGACCGGCGCAGCGGCGTCAAGGTGCTGACGAAGGCCCGCGGCTACCTTCAGAACAGGTGCTCGGTGATGTTCTTTCCCGAGGGCACGCGTTCGAAAGACGGCCGCATGATCGCTTTCACCGACGGCGCGTTTCGGCTGGCCATCAAGGCGCAGGTGCCGATCCTGCCGCTCGCCATCGACGGCACGAGCAACGCGCTTCGCAAGCACGACTGGCGCTTCGGCCGCGCCGATCACATTCGCCTGAAAGTGCTGCCGCCGATCTCAACCGAAGGAATGAAGGCCGCCGACACCGAGGCGCTGCGCAACCGCGCCCGCTCGATGATCGCCCAGCAACTGGCCGACTGGCGCAGCGCGCCTGTTGCCGAGGTGGATGCGCTACATCGCATCCACGAGCCCGCTACCGAAGAGTGACTTATCGCCGGACGATGCCGAGCGGCCGGCCGGTGTTGCAATCAATACGAAGCAGGCGGCCCCGGCCTACTCCGTAGCGATCCTCAGGAACCTCGTAGTCGCCGACGTCCGCATTCGAGCGGACGAGCATGATCCTCGTATCGTCACGCG
>CAZKDQ010000207.1:0-4572 GCA_964551345.1 uncultured Rhodothermales bacterium | reverse complement strand
TGGATGCGGTAGTAGAGCAGGACCAGGGACGCGACGGAGCTGGCGGTGCTCAGGATCTCGCGCCAGTGCCATGCTTGCGTGACACGGGTCTCGACCGCGAGGACATCACCCGTCTCGACGACGAGATCCTCGGTGAAGGGCGGCGGGTGGTTGCGGAAGCGCGTATTGAAGACCTCCACATACTCGCCGTTCATCGGGCGGAGGAGGCGGATGGTGGTGCGCTGGCGCTCGCGCGGGCTCGTCGGGCCGGCCGTCGGTCCGCCCGCCACGGTATAGAGCGTGCTCAGCTTCGTGCCGCGCGGGATGCGGTAGATCCCCGGCGCGGCGAGGTTTCCCCAGACGTGCACCTCGACGGCCACCGCCGTGGGCGATGCGAGGTCGAAAAAGGCGCCGCCTCCGGCCCAGTTGTCGGGCAGGATCGACTCGGCCGTCTGGCCGAGGGCGAGGCCCGGTAGGAAGATTCCGCTGATCAGTACCGCCGCAACTGCGGCGAACTCAAACTGTCTTGGCATCCTGCTCTTCTTCGGCCTCGCCGTAATATTTCGCGCTGTGATAGTAACCGTAGCCGTACCCGTAGCGGTGCGCGTACTTGCTGTAGGCGCGCTTCGCGTCGAAGTCGTTCACCACGCATCCGCCCACGACGCCGCCCACGTCCTCGATCGCATTCACGGCATACTGCACCGCGTGCCAGTCCGTAGCCTCGGCGCGGACGACCATCAGCGTGACGTCCGTCTGGGTCGAGAGCAGGATCGGGTCGGCGACCGCCAGCACCGGAGGCGAGTCGATCACGATGACGTCGAACGACTCGGACAGGTAGCCGAGCAGCTCGCGCATTCGCTTGCCGCCGAGCAGCTCGGGCGGCTTGGGCACCGCGCGCCCTGCAGGCAGGATGTACAGATTGTCAATGTCGGTCTTGTAGGCTGCGCTGGGCCGCGTCGTTTCCTCAGCCGATCCGTTCATCGATGCAAACACCAGCTCAGCAAGGCCCGGCGAGCGATCGTAGCCGAAGACGCGATGGACCGACGGCTTGCGAAGATCCATGTCGATCAGCAGCGTGCGGCGCCCGGCCTCGGCCATCGTCACGGCGATGTTCACGGCTGTGGTCGTCTTACCCTCGTTCGGGTTCGGGCTCGTCACCAGGATCCTCTTCACCACGCGGTCGGGCAGCGCGAACTGGATGTTCGTGCGCAGGTGGCGGTAGGCCTCCGACGACGACGACATCGGCGTGAACAGCGTGACGACCTGCGTGCTGACGTCGCGCTCGCCGACGGGCATCGTCTCGGCTCCGTTCAGCTCGTTCTTGATGAACGGCTTGAGGTCGGGAATGACGCCCAGCACGTCATATCCCTTTTTCTTGAGGTCCTCCGGCCGGCGCACCTTGTTATCCAGCACGTGGCGCATGAACGCGAGGGCGACGCCCAGCAGGAGGCCGAAGAGTCCGCCCAGCTGGAAATTGCGTGTCTTGTTCGGGCTCACCTGTCCGGCGCCGCGCGCGCGGTCGATGACTTCGACCGTTCCAAGCTCCGAACGCTCGGCAACGCGAACCGCCTGCAGCTGGTCGACGAGCGAGAAATAGAGCCGCTCGCGGATCTGCTGGGAGCGGTCGAGCCGGTTGAGGAGCACCTGGCGATCCGGCAGGTCGCCGATCTGGGCGCGAAGCTGGCTGACCTCGGCCGCCATCAGACGGCTCCGTTCATTAAGCATCCGGATCTCGATCTGCTTCTCCGACATCCGGGTGCGCAGGTTTCTGAGGACGCTGATTCGAGCCGCGGTCTGCGAGCCGCCGGCGGCCACGATGTCGAGGTCCGGCCCGCCCGAGAGCACGATATCTTCCATCAGCCGCGCCGAGCGCTCGTCGAGCTCCTCCCGGAAAGAACTGATTTCCGACTGTATGCGGGCGATTTCCCGATCCTCACCCGGATTCTCCCGCAGCGCGGGGTTGGCCGCATAGCGCGCCTCGAGCAGCATGACGCGCTCGGCGATCTGCTCGTTCAGCCGGTCGATCAGGCGATCGTCGGATGAGGTAAGCTGGCGAACGAGGCCCGGCTTGATGCGCTCGATCTCAGTCTCGATCTCACTGAGCTCGGCATCCGCCATCCCGAGCTGTGTCTGGGCTTCGAACTGCGACGCCTCGAGCGCCATCATCCGCGTCACGAGCTGATTGGCCCGGTCGCCCGGGGCCACGGCGCCTTCGCGTTCGAGGAAGCGGAGGAGGTCAGACTCAGCGCTGTAGAGCTCGGCCTGGAACTCGCGCGTAGCGTCGTCGAGGAACTCGCGGGAGGCCGTCAGGCGCGCGCGGCTGGACTCGAGGTTGTAGTCCTGGTACGACTCCGCGTACAGGTTGGCGATGAAGACCGCCTCCTGCCGATTGGTCGAGGTAGCGGTGAGGCGGAACATGTCCACGCCCTGCGCGACGGGCGAGACGCTGACCATCCCACGAAGGACGACGGCCATGACCGGCGCAGGAAGTACGGCACCGTTTCCGTCCTGACGCAGGAACGAGCGCCCCCCCTGTTCCGGCACCGCGGAGGTGTCTGAGGCGATGCGCTCGGCCACGCGTTCGGCCATCGTGCTCGAGCGGATGATCTCGAACTCGTTAGCCATCTTACGCATGTAGACGTCGCTCGAGACGAATGCGCGGCCCGACACGTTCTCGGTGGTGACGTAGACCGTGGAGGATGCGCGGTAGAGCGGATCCTCGGTAAACGTGGCCCACGCGGTGAGGCCCAAGACCACGGCGAGGCAGCCGAGGATGATCCACTTGCCTTTGAGCAGGATCTCGGTGATGTCTCCGAGCGAGATGCCGCCGCCGGCGGATTCGGACGGATAGGTACCTTCCGGCTCGTAGTCGTCGCGGCGGGAGCGTGAGGAGTCTCTCATAGCCATACGTTCTTACGGTATCGAAAAATGTCAGGTGGTCGGCTGCAGGGCGAGCCACCGGTCGCGCGTGAGCCCCATCCGCAGGACGTCGACGAAGCCGCCGTCTACGGCGTGTTCGTTTCGGAGGATGCCTTCGAGCTCAAAGCCGAAGCGGCTGTTGAGGTTGATGTTGCGGATATTGGTATCGAGCGAGTGCAAAAATACTTTGTTCAGCTCGTGAATCTGAAAGACGAGGTAGAGCCATAACATCGTGGCCCTCGTTCCAACGCCTCGGCCGCGCCACGCGGCGTCTCCCACCAGTTTCCTCATCTCGATCCGCGCTGCACTTTCGTGCTCACGGGCACCGCCGATGAGCCCGACGAGATGCCCCTCCGCCTCGATCGCGCAGAACAGAGACAGATGATCGTGAACGAGGAGCGTCTCCAGATCCTCCGGAGCGACCGGGAAGGAGGTAAAAAAGGCGCGTCTTATGGTGGATCTCTGGAGCCATGAGGCTACGCGCGGTACGTCTTCCGAGGATGGACGGCGCAGACGCACGTTGCCGAGCTGCAGCCGGCCGCCGGTTATCCAGGTATCGATGATGTCGCCGACGTTCAGCTTCGGCTCATCGATCGGCGTCCGTGACTCCCCCTGAATCGCGTAGTCGAGTAGCTCGGTCGACACGCTGACGAGTTCATTGCGCGGCATTCCGTAGCGCACGAGCTCCGACGCGAAGCTCTTCGTGATCAGGCGAATGACCTGGGCGCGGTGGATGTCGGTGGCGGTGGCCAATGTTATCGTGTCAGCGTGTTAACGTATTAGTGTCGGCGCCTGCTAGTGGCAGGCAGGTAAGTCTTGAAACGCCAGGTTATGGTACGGCTCCGCCCCGTCAGTCCCATCGAGGAACCTACAGACGCGGCTATGGCAACTTCGACCGACGCGATTAGCAACCGGTCTACCGACCGCTACGGTAAGCGGGCGGACGTTGCTGATTTTTTGTTACCTCAGGCGGCGATCCTCATCACCCAGTCCGCCGGGACATGCACACGAACAGCCTGATGGATTGAAGCAGCCTCGACGAGCAGGTACTGTGCCTTCGGATGACCGAGGATGCGTCCGCGGACGCCGGCGAGGGGTCCGCTGGTGAGCATGACCTCGGCGCCTTTCGGCAGGGCGCGCATCGCCACGGCTTCGATCTGCTCGGGCACGGACTGCAGCGCCCGGAGCATCTCGATTTCATCGGCGCGGGCGACGGCCATCCGGCTGCCAAACGACACCGTCTTCACCACCCCATCTTCCTGCACCGCGGTGAGGCGCTGGCGCTCATCGACATGCACGAAGATGTATCCCGGGAACAGCGGCACCTGCACGTGTTTCCGCCGATCCGACCACTGTCTTACGGCGGTGCGCATTGGCAGAAACGCCTCGATGCCGGCAGCTTCGAGGCGTTGCTCGACCTTCTTTTCGGCACGGGGGCGAGTGTATAGAACCCGCCAGTATTGGGTGGATGTGGACTCCAAGTTGATTTACTTCGCTCCGTACTTCGTCGTAGTAGCTTCTTTCCGAACAGTGCTGTTGAGGCTCCTGTATCGGCGAGACCGGGGAAAGGTTTACCCCCGATTGTTGTTACGGTCTTAGAATAAAGTTGGGTGATGCGCCGCGAATCATCCTTTCCTTCCCGTGGTGTGGTAGAAATGGAGCATAAGGGAAGTT
>CAZKDQ010000206.1:0-4584 GCA_964551345.1 uncultured Rhodothermales bacterium | reverse complement strand
GCGAGAAGGGATGGGTGAGTGGGAAGGGTCGCGGGGCTGTCTGGCGCAAAATCACCTGGACAGACAAAATAATCGAACCCCAATATTTGATAGCTGAAGGGGCCGTCACTGCCGCCGGCAAGTCACATGAATCGGCGAAGATTGCGTATATGCGAATCAGTTCTTCGACGAACTCGCGAACCACTATCTCAACTTTTCTCCGCGGCGCTCCTGCTGGCGATAGCGTATTCTTCTTCATTCCATCGCTCAATGAAAACGAGACAGCGCTCATCGTCTCGGGTGCAATGGCGTCGTTGTCATTTGACTTCGCGGTTCGTCAGCGGCTTGGCGGACTGAATATGAGTGAGTTTGTCATGGTAGAGACACCCCTTCCGTCGAAGAGGGGCGAGGAGGTATTCCGCTCGTTGGCATTGCTCCTTCGCCTCAATCTCGCGGACAGACTATTCTCACCGGAGTGGATTCGATGGAGCAAGCTACTCCCTTCTCCGGCAGCAGATATTCAACTGTATGGCCGAACACGAGCACGGCGAGTTGAACTTCGTTGTGCGTGGGATGCGGTTGTAGCGAGCTTCTTCGGTCTTACCTCCGAAGAAGTAGCTTCCATGCTTCGGGACTGCGATTATTCTCGTGGTAGGTTTCCGAAGCAATTAGACGTAAAAGGCTTCTGGCGCGTCGACAAAGACAAACACCCCGAGCACCGCCACACCGTCCTCACCCTGATCGCCTTCCACGACCTCGAGGAGAAGATCTGCGAGAATGGCGGCGACCGGGATGCCGGCATCCGCGCCTTCCTCGAGCAGAACGATGGCGAGGGATGGATGCTGCCCGAGACGCTCCGACTCGCCGATTACGGCCTCGGCTACGACGAGCGAGCGAAAGAGCACCAGCCCGTCGCCGCCCACTTCGGGCCCCGCTTCTACGACTGGCAACTCGCCCAGACACCCGAAGAGTCCTGGCGCGAGTGCCACCTCCACGCCCGCAATATGCTCGGCGAAAAAGGCTACCGCGAGCTACTGGAGGAGATTGAGAATGGTGGAAAGAAGACGAGCGAGGCAGAGGCCGTTGTGAGGGAGGAGGGGGAGCAGTACGGGTTGTGGGGATGAAGGGATGATTGCTCGAATCTACGACTAGGGAAATAATCCCCGCTGCCTTATGAGCCGCACTGCTTTCTTCAAGGTTGACCCAAAGCTTACTTCCCTACTCGGGGAGGGCTATCGCTCCGTTGAGCATGCGGTGAAGGAGCTCATCGATAATGCATGGGACGCTGACGCATCTCTCGTTTCCGTCGAGCTTCCAGACCCGCATACTGGGAGCGCGATCATCGTCTCTGACGATGGCACAGGGATGACACCAGAGGAAGTTGAGTCGGGCTATCTAATTATTGCGAGTGACCGACGAAGCAGGAAAGGGGATACTACTCCCGGGAAGCGACGTCGCGTGAAGGGTCGGAAGGGCATTGGAAAGTTTGCAGGGCTGATGGCGGCGAGCCTGATGCAGATTGAGACGCGCGCTCGCGGAAAGCTCACACGTGTGACGGTCAGCAAGAGCGACATCCTAATTGCTGGTAAGGACTTGGAGCATATTCCTTTGCCTATCGAGGTGCATGAAATCGATTCGCAAGACGGCGGCACCGTCGTTTCGCTAACGGATCTAAATCAGAACCTGACATTCCCGAATCCCGACAGGTTGAAGCGCCTCCTCGTGCATGAATATGGTCGAGAGGAAGGGTTTACGATAACCGTGAACGGTGTGGCGGTCGGGGTTGAAGACGTTCCAGGAAGCACTTACGATGAAAGCGCGGAAATCAATGGGGTGGGCGACGTCCGTATTCGCTTTACACTCGTCGACGCAAAGCGAATAAAAAACCCCGGTATTGTTGTTCGGGTGGGTGGTAAGGTCGTCGGCTCACCCAGCGTTTTTGGGCTTGACGACGATCCGGAAATACCAACGAAGCTACTTAACCGCGTCTATGGTGAAGTCGAAGCGGACGGGCTCGCAGATGCTGTGACCGCCGACTGGGGTGCCATTATTGAGAACAGCGTCGCATATCAGCGGCTGATTCCGTGGGTACAAGATAAGCTGAAGGGTAGCATCGAAACGACGTTCTCGCGTGAGGTCAATCTTCAGAAGGCGCGGCTTCAACAGGAAATCAACCGTCGACTTGCAGGTCAGCCTGAGTACCGTCGGCACTTCGCAGAGCAAGCGCTCGAAAAGGTCCTGGCCAAATTTTTCGGCGAGTCTGAAGCCAAGCAGCGCATCATCATCTCCCTCGTTCTAGACGCCTTTGAGAAACAGGAGTATTGGGCGGTGTTGAGTGAGGTTGAGCGTGTGGATAGCAGCGATGTGGGCCTCTTCGCGGAAGCACTTGAATCGTTTGGCCTCGCGGATCTAGCCAACATTGGACGGCAGGCGAAGGCGCGGATCCAAATGCTCGATTCATTGCACGCTTTAGTTCATGATGATGACACGCTGGAAAGCCAGGTCCATCGAGTGCTGGAGAAAAACCTCTGGGTCTTTGGAGCAGAGTACTCCCTGATGTCATCGAATCAGACGACGCGAACTATTGTCAGGAAGTACTTAGATCGCGAGTTCTCTGGAAAAACTGCCAGTAAGCGTCCGGATTTGCTACTTGCTCGCGACGTTGGAAAGCGCAGACTGCTTGCTGAATTGAAGCGGCCCTCCCATACGATCGACCGCAATGACGAGGCACAGGCGCAATCATATCGCGACGATCTGGCTGGTCAACTGGGCGAAATAGAAAAGGTGTTCGTAGTCGGCGGCCGCGTTGCGGAGTCGATTAAGCCACAGCACTCTGGTCGTGGCGTGGAGTTCATCACGTATGACCTTCTTATCGAGAATGCGAGAACCCAGCTCGAGTGGCTGCTGGATGAATTGTCTCGGCCCTAAACCCTTCTTTCGCCTAATAGTCCTGTCTCATGAGAACTGGTAAACGATGAACGTAACCATCACAGCTGATCTCCCGCTTTCAGAAGACGAAGAGCGTCAACT
The DNA here is from genome assembly GCA_964551345.1 of uncultured Rhodothermales bacterium. Taxonomy (GTDB): domain Bacteria; phylum Bacteroidota; class Rhodothermia; order Rhodothermales; family CAZKDQ01; genus CAZKDQ01. The sequence continues at coordinate 1,575 of CAZKDQ010000206.1, read as the reverse complement.
CGCGACAATCATGGGTGTAGAGGAAGGTGAGATAGACGAAGCTCTTTCACGCGTGGCGAGTGCAGCCCTAGAAGAGTACGTGCGGATGTTCTTGGGGCAGAAGGTGTTTACGCGAGGGCAGGATATGCTCGAATACCGTCTCTTCCTCCTGATCAAAGCGTTCTTCGAAGAACGGATACCGCCCGAGCAGCGGATCTGCGAGTTGTTTCAAATGACCACTTCTCAAAGCAGGTCACTCGTTCGTTCGGTCATGTCGAAGTATCAGTACGAGCTCTCTAAGGCGTCGACGCAAAGCTTAGTCGACTGCCTCAGCAAGGCCGTCGAGGCTGAGAGCGGAGACTATGAGCTTACGATTGACGCATATGGCGTTCTGGATGGCCTGAGCCGGCTTCTTGCAGAAGCAGATAGGACGCTGCCACCGATAAGTAAGAAGCGGAATACGCTCGGTTCTTACGTCATCAAGCCAAGCGCGTACCGGGTGCTTAGACGTGAACTGGGCATGGAGGGGGAGGAAAATGAATGAGCTTTTGTCAGCGGCAGCGCTTTTGATTGGAATCGTGGGAATACTTTATGGTGTATGGTACACTGAAATATCTCAAGCACTTAGTATCGATCTTCCTGTACATAAGGAGGATGCGCTGAACGAGCTTCAAGTGATGCAAAATGTCCGTGCCGCTCGTGCTTTTCCTCTTGCAGTAGCTAGCTCGGGGATTGCATTTGTGTTTCTACCAGAGAGCGGCGCGATCCTTCTTGAAACCTTCCGTGTTGTCCGCGAGCATGGAGTCTCCGCCGTCTGGAAGTATGACGCAGTACGCGCTTCATTCCTGCTAGTGAATGCTACCTCAATATGGCTGGCCGTCACCTTAGCTATTGCAGTTACGAAGTTAAGCACACGCATTCGCAAAGTGAGTAAGTAATATCCGATGCAATCCACCTTCGACAGCACGAAAGAGCCACTGAGCGGCATGCTCGATGATGCCGCTACGGGAAACCTTCAGCTTCCCGATTTCCAGCGCGGCTGGGTGTGGGACGATTACGGCATCCGCAGCCTGCTCGCCAGCGTCTCACAGTCGTTCCCGATCGGGGCGGTGATGATGCTGCAGACCGGCGGCGAAGTGGAGTTTCGTCCGCGGCCTATCGAGGGCGTCAACGGCGATGCGCTCGAAAAGCCGGACCGGCTCATCCTCGACGGGCAGCAGCGCCTGACCTCGTTGTTCCAGGCGTGCCGCCTCAAGAAGCCCGTCGCCACGCAGACGCCGCAACGCCGAAAGGTCAAGCGCTGGTATTACATCGACATGCACGCCGCGCTCGATCCTGCCGTGGATCGCGAGGATGCGATCCTCAGCATTCCGGAGGATAAGAAGATCACCCGCGACTTCGGGCGTGACGTCGTCGTGGATGTGTCGAGCCGCGAAAAAGAGTTTGAGCATTCGCTCTTCCCCATCAACTCCGTCTTCGATTACGATGAGTGGGCTGATGGGTATCAGGAGTTCTGGGATTATGGCAAGGAGCACATCAAATTTTTCCAGGCGTTCCGGAATGCCATCATCGACACGTTCAAGCAGTACTACGTCC
>CAZKDQ010000205.1:0-4621 GCA_964551345.1 uncultured Rhodothermales bacterium | reverse complement strand
ACCTCATGAAGCGGCCCGGAAGCCGTCATCGTCCGCAACGAACATCATCAATCAAACAGATAGCGCCATGACAACCATTCTCAGAAGCGACCTCACCTGCCCCTCGTGCATCCAGAAGATCAAGGCCCAGGTTTCCAAGGTCGACGGCGTCAGCGAGGTCGAGGTCCACTTTGCTACCGGCAAGATCGAAGTCAACCACGAAGACCGGCCGGCCATCAGCGACGACCTGCTGCAGGCCGTCTCACGCGCAGGCTACGAGGCCCGTATCTCGGCCTTCTAACCGGCAGATCGAAAGAGAACGGCCCGATCACGACCCCCAGACTCTCACCCATCTCTACAAGATCAGAACCATGAGAAAGCTACACTCCACCACACTCGTCCTACTTCTTGCTTCGTTCATAGCGGCCGTCGGTGTTCTGCCGCAAAACGCCTTCGCCCACTGCGACACCACCCAGGGTCCGGTCGTGCTTGAAGCCCGCAAAGCGCTCGAAGCGGGCGATGTGACGCCGCTTCTTAAATGGATAGCCGAAGACGATGAAGCCGAGCTGACGGCTGCCTTCAACCGCACCCTTAAGATCCGTGGCAATGAGGACGCCGAGGTCAGCGACATGGCCGACATGTACTTCCTCGAGACGTTCGTTCGTCTGCACAGGATGAGCGAAGGCGTCGGTTACACCGGCATCTCAAACGAGCCCGTCGCACCTGCGATTGCCGCAGCCGACCTCTCACTCGAAACAGGATCAACCGACGCACTAACCGACCTGCTCGTCGGGCAGCTTCGCGAGGTCATCCAGGAGCGCTTCGACGCTGCTCTCGCGTCTAAAGCACATGCCGATCACACGGTGGAAGCGGGCCGCACGTACGTCCACAACTACGTGCTATACACGCACCTCATCGAAGAGCTTGATCATCTGATCAAACACGCCGCCGAGGCCGGCCACGGCGCCGCCGCCGCGCACGCGCACTAATCCGATTTCTCAACGCATCTTGACGCGCGGTCGACGCCTGCTTCACCTGAGCGGGCATTGGCCGCGCGTTAGGCGCGTATAAGCGCATCGTTCATGTTGCGGCCACCGAGAGAAAGATGAAGCAGCTCGTCTACATCGACAACGAGGGCATCACGGATCCCCACACCAACCTCGCCATCGAGGAGTACGCCCTCCGCTACCTCGACCCGAGCTACACCTACCTCCTGTTCTACGTCAACGAGCCGTCCATCATCATCGGCCGCAACCAGAACACGCTCGAGGAAATCAACCACCAATATGTAAAGGAGCGCGGCATCCACGTGGTGCGTCGCCTCTCGGGCGGCGGCGCCGTCTACCACGATACCGGCAACCTCAACTTCAGCTTCATCACCGACTACAAAGTCGACCGCCTGCACAACTTCCATCTCTTCACCCGGCCCGTGGCGCAGGCGCTGCAAACGATGGGCGTCAACGCCAAGATGCAGGGCCGCAACGACGTCGTGGTGGACGGCAAGAAGATCTCCGGCAACGCCCAGTTCTCCACCTCCCGCCGGATGTTCAGCCACGGCACGCTGCTCTTCAACAGCGATCTGTCCGAGGTCACGCGCGCCCTCAACCCGAAACCAAGCAAGATCGAGTCGAAGGGCCACAAGTCCGTGCGCTCGCGCGTAACGAACATCGCGCCCTACGCCGACAAGGAGGTCGACGTCGCCACCTTCCAGCGGCGCATCCTCGAGAACGTCTTCGCCTCGAACGACATCCCCACCTACCGCCTCACGCCGCGCGACTGGAAGGCCGTCAAGCGCATCCGCGAGAACCGGTACGGGCGCTGGGACTGGAACGTGGGCTCGGCGCCCAACTTCAACTACCAGAACAGCCGGCGCTTCGGCTTCGGCGAGGTCGATATTCGGCTCGACGTCTCGCGCGGGTATATCCGCGATGCAAATATATTCGGCGACTTTCTGAAGGGCGCCTCCACCGATCATATCACCTCGGCGCTCGTCGGCTCACCTTACGATCCCGAACCCCTGCAACAACGCCTCGCCACCGTCGACCTGCAGACGCTCTTCCCGGGCGTCTCCGTTGCCGAATTCGTCGCCCTGCTTCATCCCGATACCTGACGGTATTTCGACGGGGGTTTTTTCGGGGGAAGAACCGGGCGCGGCCTCGCCCGGGTTCACCAACCATGCGCCGGGACGCCGATGGCCGGCGCTTCGGCCCACGGCTCTCTCGTCCACCGTCCGGACGCACAGAACTGCGGTCGCGGCGAGACGATCGATGCGAATCCGAGCGGGGTCGCGGAAACTCCGGTATTCGATCGACGACGAAATCCGGTGGACCGTTAGCCGTGCATGCCCCGCGTTACGAGCTTGATCCCTCCGGAACCGGCTGAGGCAGATCAGGTGGCAGCGCTTCCTTCACGAGACGCTGCGATGACCACCTCACCCAAAACCGACGACGAGCTCAGGCCCCCTCAGGCCCCCGAAATTGATCGACGCATTCTTTTGCGGCCGGCCCACGCCACAGGAGCGCTGCTGCTGCTGCTGATCGTCACTCTTGCCCTCACCGGCCTCTTCGACCACGAGTCGGCAGAACTACGGCAAACCGTCGGCGACGCCGAGATCGTCATCACCTATCCGACCCGGCTTCGCGTCAAGAACCACGGCGTTATTGAGGTACGCCTGCACGGCGCGCCAATGGACTCGCTCCGCATTGCGATCGATGATGCCTACCTCCGCTCCTTCGACTCGTACGCCTACGCCGACTTCCTGCCCAGTATCGCGCCGCGCCCTGCCGTGTGGCGTTTCGAATATTCAGCCGGCCGTATCGGACGCGCCTCGGGTCGGCTTGAGGTTGCCGTGGGAAGCGACGCCGCATCCTTCGATATCCACACCACCATCCTCCCTTGATGCACCATGGACGTCGTCTTCCGTATCGCCTTCGTTTACCTCTTCCTGCTGGTCATCTTCCGCCTGCTCGGAAAGCGTGAGCTCAGTCAGCTTTCCCCGTTCGAGTTCGTCGTACTCATTCTCCTCCCCGAAATACTCACCGACGGCATGACCGCCGGCGATCATTCCCTCACCACTGCCACCGTCGGTTCGGCAACATTGCTGCTACTCGTATTTCTGACGTCCGTCCTCAGTCATCGATTCAGGTGGTTCGAAGATCTCACAGAAGGAGAGTCAACGGTCCTCGTTTATAAGGGCCGTTTCCTCGAGAGTAATCTCAACCGAGAGCGCGTGCAACCTGCCGAGGTGTTCATGTACATGCATCTGGAAGGCTTCGAACGGCTGGAACAGGTTAAGTGGGCGATCCTCGAGGACGACGGTACCATCTCGATCATACCCGAGGCCGACGCTAACGACTCACAGTAGCCCTCACGCGGACTACGCGTACAGAAGGTCCGCCGGGCGGAGAACACCACTACGAGCGCTCACCAATCACAAAAAAGGCAGAAACCACCATAAGTGATCGCTGCCTTTTTCGAGTAAAAAAAGTGCCCGGGACTGGAGTCGAACCAGCACGCCCTTGCGAGCGCCACCCCCTCAAGATGGTGCGTCTACCAATTCCGCCACCCGGGCAAGAGGGTCAATCGTGCGATCAGTTCGGCCTCATACGCACGTTAGTCAGCCAATATACACATATCACGTGAGCGCCGGCAATCCGTTCACGTAGAGTTCGAAGTGATAGCCAGGCATCGCGCTGTCCGGTACCGAACTTCTCCGCCAAAATACATAAACGACAACACGGCCGCCCAAGAGGATTAACCCCTTAGACGGCCGTGCTTCGCGTTTATAGCCTAGGCTCCTAAGTGATCTGTATTACTTGACGAGCATCATCCGGCCCGTTTTCGCCTGGTCCCCCGCCTGCAGCCTGTAGACGTACATGCCACTGGCCAGACCCGATCCATCGAACGTGACCGTATGGATGCCGGCCGTCTGGAAATCGCTGACGAGTGACTTCACCTGGCGTCCGAGCATGTCATACACATCGAGCTGCACATCCATCGAGGCCGGAAGCTCGTAGGAAATGGTGGTCGACGGACCGAACGGGTTCGGGTAGTTGCCAAGCAGCCTGAACTGCTTGGTTAACATGTCGTCCACCGATGTGCCGTTGTCGTCATCATCTTCCTCATATTCGGCAAGGAACTCACGCAGCCACGTCATAGCCGGGCGCTCCTCACCATTCGAGCGGATGAGGTTCATCTCGCGCCCGGGTCTCCAGCCGCCAAGTTTCCAGCCCCACATGGTCACGCCTTCCACACCCGGATGCGACCAGATAACAGGGAAGACGCGCTGCATCGTCGCAAGCTGTACTGCATCGGATTCTTCCTGTGAGTAATTAGGATCGACGGGGTCGTCGTCGCCTACGTTCGGGTTACCCTCAACGTCCATCTCGGTCACGATGACGGGCAGGCCGGTCGCGCTCAGGCGGTCGAGCGAGTTCTTCAGTGTTTCCTGGGTGACACTGCGCATCGTGAAGTGATGACCCTGCACGCCTATCGCGTCGATGAGATTGCGTTCGAGCAAGAGATTGATCAGGCCAAGGTATCTGTCCAGGTTATCCCCACCTGTCAGGATGCCATAGTCGTTGACCATCAGCTCTGTGTCGGGGAAGATCTCCCGCGCCATCTCGAATGCCGTGATCACCCA
>CAZKDQ010000204.1:0-4655 GCA_964551345.1 uncultured Rhodothermales bacterium | reverse complement strand
GCCGTCATCCGAACTGGAATGCGTGTGATTCAGTGCGGCGGCTGGTAGATGAAATGCAGTGGCTGCACCATGCAATCCGACTCATCGTTCGACAACCTTTACGCCGGCGCGTACGACCATCTGAGGCTGATAGCGGCCAAGATCGGAAGACGCGATCGCGCCGCCGCCACGCTCAATCCCACCGCGCTCGTCAACGAGGCCTTCCTGCGGCTTATCTCTGAACGGCTGCGCACCGATCTTGACCCGACCGCTGTGCGTCGACTCGCGGCAAGGGCCATGCGCCATGTGCTCGTGGATGCGGCCCGGCGCAGACTCGCGGAAAGGCGCGGCGGTGGACAGCGCGACATCACGCTCCTGCCCGAGATCCATCCACAGGCGCTCCGCCCAGAGATCCTGCTCGCACTCGATGCGGCGCTGGAGCGACTCGCCCAGATCGACGAACGTCAGGCAAACATCGTCGAACTGCGCTTCTTCGGCGGCTACACGGTCGAGGAAACCGCGGAGCTGACGAGCACCTCGGCATCGACTGTCGCAAGGGAATGGCGGATGGCGCGCGCCTGGCTCAGTCGCATGATATCCGAAGAAATCTGACGCGAATGGATGCGCATTCCCAGGCCCGGGTCCGAGAACTTTTTCACGCAGCCGCCGACGTCCCGGCCGGTGAAAGGTCGGCATACCTGCACGAGGCTGCCCACGGTGACGCCCGCCTGATCGCGGAAGTCGAGGAACTGCTGCGGCACGATGCAGAACCAGCGTCGATCCTCGATGTGCGGATCTCGCAGATCGTTGGTGCGGGTGAGACTTCGCCTCCGCACGTCCCGGCGCAGATCGGACCGTATCGTCTCATCAGGGAGATCGGCCGCGGAGGGATGAGCGTCGTGCATCTGGCCGAACGCGACGACCTGGAGAACCGCGTGGCGCTGAAAGTGCTGGCAACGGGGCCGCTGAGTCCATACGGTGCCGAAAGGTTCATGGCGGAGGAACGCGCTCTCGCTCGTCTGGATCATCCGTCAATCGCACGGATTCTCGATGCGGGTATCCTTCCCGGTGGGCCGCCGTTCTTCGCGATGGAATTCATCGACGGTGCGCCGATATCCGATTTCGTTGCCGCGCGTGATCTATCGCTGAGCACTCTCCTGCGACTTTTCCTCGAGGTCTGTGCGGCCGTCGATCATGCTCATCGGCAGGCCGTCATCCACCGCGACCTGAAGCCGTCTAACATCCTCGTAACCGAAGACGGCCGGGTAAAGCTGCTGGATTTCGGCATCGCCAAACGGCTCGATGTGGACATGCCGGCCGACCTCACGATCCGGATGCTGACGCCTGCTTACGCCTCTCCGGAGCAGCTTTCGGGTAGGCCTGCCGGCGTTCAGGCGGATGTGTTCGCTCTCGGCGTAATCCTCTACGAGCTCATCACGGGCGGGCTGCCTGCAGACCCCGCAGGGCTGTCGCCGGGCGACTTCGAGCGCCTTCGCGACCGTGTTCCGGAGGCGCCGTCACGTCGGCTTCGCGTAGCAGGATTGTCGCGAGGTGAACGGGCGGACATCGATTCGCTCTGCCTCCGGGCGCTGGATCCGGATCCGGCTCGGCGTTATCCCTCGGTCGAAGCGCTGATCCGGGACGTCCGCCGCTTTCTGGAGGATCGTCCGCTCGAGGCGCGTCCGTCGTTGTGGCGTTACCGGGCAGGCAAGTTCGCCAGGCGTCATCGAACGCCGCTTCTGGCGGGCATCATCGTGGCCGGGCTGCTGATCGGCACGACGACGTACTACTCGCTGAACCTCGCCGGCGCGCGCGATGCGGCCCTTGCCGAAGCCGAACGTGTGCAGCGCATTCAACACTTTATGCTTGGCCTGTTCGAACACGATACGGCAGGCGCCGGCCCCGCCGATACGCTCCGCCTGGTGACGGTCCTCGACCACGGCGCCGACGAGGCACATCTGCTCGACAGCGACCCCGACATCCAGGCCGAACTCTTCCAGATGCTTGGCGGCATCTATATGCAGCGTGGGGACCTCGACCGCGCCGATTCCCTGCTCCGTGCCTCGGCCGACCTGCGCCGCTCCGCTCTGCCTGGCAGCGCCGCCGGCCTCGCTCGCAGTCTGATCTCACTTGGAAACCTGCGCATCGAGCAGTCCAGGCTCGACGATGCCGATGCGTTTATCGAAGAAGGAATCAGAATCACACGCACGCACCATCCGTCGGGGCATCCAGACCTTGCCGAGGCCATGATAGCCATGGGCGCGGTCCATCAGGCGCGTGGGGATTACGACCGCGCCGCTGCCTCCTTCGAGGCATCCGCCGAGATGCTGAGCAGGCTGCGCCACGACGGGGTCGCATTGACCGATGCACTCGGCCGGCTGGCCTCTTCGTACTTTTACGCCGGTCGTTACGCGAAATCCGACTCATTGAACCGGCTTGTGCTGGCCATGGAGGAACGCACCTACGGGCGGCACCATCCGACCGTGGCCGGTACGCTCGTGAATCTCGCCGCGACCCGCTTCCAACTCGGATATCATCAGGAATCCGAACAACTCTATCGCCGGGCGCTTGAGATCTACCTTGGCTATTATGGACGGGAGCATCATCTGACGGCCAGCAACATGTCGATGCTGGCGCAGACCCTCGTGGCCATGAATCGTCTCGACGAGGCGATGGACCTGCTCAAGCCGGCGCTCGAGGTGCGAGAGCGCGTGCTCGGACCGATGCATCCGCGCGTGGCCTCCACACTGAACGAACTGGGCAGCATCGCACTCGAACGCAGTGATTTCGACGGCGCCGAGCCCTATTTCCGGCGAATGTTGGAAATCTACCTGCACACCTACGCAGACGATCATTACCTGATCGGGATCGCCCATTCGAACCTTGCCAGCGTGCATTACGCACGCGGCGAGTTCGGCCGTGCGGAGGAAGCCATGCGAGCGACGATCCGCATCATGACCAGCACGCTCTCGGCCGAGCACATGCAAACCGCCGTGGCGCACGTCAAGATGGGTCGGGTGTTGATGGCGGCCGGCCGTCTCAACGATGCGGAGGACCAGGTGCGTCGTGGTATTGCGATTCTCGAGACGCAGATCTCACCTGACGCCGACTGGATGGAATATGCGACGAACACCCTGGCGACAATCCTGGAGAAGCGTAACGACCTGGCCGGGGCTCCGGTGATCGCGCAGAGATAAGGGGGCGGAACCGCGCGGCCCGCCCCCGATGATCCTTACCACGGGCCGAAGCGATAGCGAACGCCTCCGCCGAACATGAATGACGAGAAGTTATAGTGCTCAAAGCCGGCGTACCAGAGGCCGATCTCCCAGTTGAAAAACAGAGGCGGCAGCGACTGGTCGCCGAACAATGCCTGGAGGCCAGATTCGATGCCCGTACCTGCCGACAGCCCGAGTACGTTCTCGGTTGCTTTGCGTGTCTGGCTTGGCGGCACGAACTCGGTATAGCCGTATCGAAGGATTCCAACCCCGCCGAAGCCGTACAGGTCGTACTTCGGATCCAGGTTGAAGCGGTACCAGAGCCGTCCGCCGAAATTGGAGATCGTTCCGAAGGCCCCGAGGATTGCCTCGGCGGTCATCGTTTCGTTGAGCTGGTACGTGCCGCTGATGCCGTAGGTGGGCCACGTGGATGCGAAGCCGACGCCGTAGCGCCCGCCTTGCATGGAAACTGGGACATCCGGTGCGACGCGCTCCTGCTGAGCTTCGATGACCTGCGCGCCGGCCGGCATCACAAGCAGTACCGATAGCGTTGCGGCGGCGAAGATGGGAGAGGGCATCCGCGTCCCATCCGATTTCGAACCGCCAACGAACCACAGTCCACCTGCGATGACGAGCCAGACGACACCGAGTTGTCCGAAGAGCGCGAACCAGTCGATGCGCGCGATGGTGCCGATATTTGTCCCGGCTGCGTCCAGGCTGCGCAGCCATTCGGGACCGGTAAGGACGAAGGCAAATTCCCGTCCGCTAAGGGTGGTGAAGGGTGGAAACAGCAGCATGGTAGCGGTGGCGACCACGCCCAGGTAGAAGATGAATCCGGCGCTGCGCGAGCGCTCAATGGGTCCGATATTCATGACAGGCTCCGGTTTTTGGTGAATGATGAACTCGGTTCACCACACAGAGCGTGTTTTGCCCTCGGAAGCTGTCATGCCCCGGAAAATATTTGCTTGGATGGGGAGCGGGTGCGGCTGGGCTGAGTGAATACCAACAGATGCGATTGAATCATACCAGGGGCAACTTGAGATTGCTTCGGAATCCAATCGCACTCCGTCCTTGCAAGAAGATCATCACTCGCCGGCGATGAATTCGATGGCGACGTGGTGGAGGCCGCCGCCGCCAAGCTTGGGATTGAGTCCGCGTCTCATCTGCCCACCCCGGCCGTAGCTGTCTCTGATGGCATGGTCGCTCGTCCCGCGCCCGTATCAGGGCCCTTCGGCACAGCCGGGAGCACCTCGAAGTCGATCGGCTTGAGGCGGCCCTTGTTGGTGCCCTCGGCGGCGCACGCCGTCAGCCCGACGACGAGGTCCACCTCGGCGCGGAACGTGATGTGGTCGCCCGGGCGGCTCCTCGGAGGCTCGACCGAGAGCGAGCCGTCGGGGCGGACGGGCACGTTCATGAAGATGTTGAACGTGGTCGGGACGCGGTCGCGGCCCATCCCGAGCG
>CAZKDQ010000203.1:0-4704 GCA_964551345.1 uncultured Rhodothermales bacterium | reverse complement strand
TGACGAAACGTCGAGTTGGTGATCGTCACTCGACTCTCATAGCCGAGGTTGCGCCCGATCACGAGGTTTGCCGGCTCCGTACTGCTATGGAAAACGTCGCCTCCTCCGCCATATTCAATGGTGACGTAATTGAAGATATTATTCGGGTGGCGCGTGTTCTCGAGGTATACACCCCTCCACCAGCCAGGCGTAGGCTGCGTGCCCGTGACCAAGATGGGCTCGGTTTCCGTGCCGTTGGCAACAATCGCTGATCCGTCGGCAAAACGAATACCCGTGCCCTGCGCAAACTCGATGACGGTGCCCGGTTGGATCGTGAACGTACCGCTCCTGACGGACACATCTCCGACCACGCGGTAGAGCACGTCCGCAACGAGCGTACGGTCGCCGTCAATGTTGCCAGATAGCTCCTCAACCTCGAAATCACCGACCTCGACCTCGTCGATCGTGATGTCGGATTCTCCCTCGGCGGTCACCTCCAGGGCGATCTCGTAGACGCCTGCAACGTCAGGGACAAACATCGTCGTTTCGGCACTCGGATCATCGAGCATGGCGCCGCTGCCGGAAGGGGTAACGAGCGCCCAGGAATACGTCATCGGTGCGCCGCCGGCGGTCGAAGCGCTGGCATCGACCGTCACCTCCTCTCCAAGGCTCGGCGTCGACGGCTCAACTGTGAATGCGGCGCTGACGTCAACGGGTGGTTCAGAACCGGGATCTACGGAACTATCACATGCCGCAAGGAAGAATACTACCGCGAGCAGTGACGGTAAAAGAATGAATCGAGATGAAACGTGGCTACAAAGAGTTGGCATAGAGTTAATGCTGGTGAGATAGAGTTTGGACTATGAGTGATGATGAGGGAGCATGTGCCCGGCGGTGCCGAGGTCGGCCTAGCGAAGGGAAACGCAACAGATAAATCGTTGGATCAGAAATTCTGCCTTGCGATTGTAAGTCCGCAACCCTATGGGCAACAATGCATAATAGAGGTTATGCATCGTGCACTGAAAGCATAAGGAAGTGTTCCCGGTTGAAGCGCGTTCGCCTGGGCAGAGTCTCATCCACGTCGCCGCGTCAGCCTGAAGGTACTCCGGGCGGATCCGGAATCACGAGCGTGCTCATGTTGCTCCTGCCATCGAAGTGGGCTGGCCGCCTGTGATCAAGAGCGGGGCGGGATCCCGCTCCCATCATCTGCCGCAATGCCGTGTTTCAATCCCCGGCAGCCGTCTTTAAAAAGGGCCGGCAAAATAATAGGCTGCTTCTGACACTCCTCGCGCTCCGATTACGGTTTGTACTGGCAGAGGCTTTGTCGTCGACCACATCTTGCAGGATTCCTAGATGATCAACCGTGACACTGTCACAGCTCTACGCCAACTTCGGGAGGCCGGCTATATCCGCGGGTTCATAGCCAGCGACAATCACGCGATGATTAACTGGCACGGGTTGAGCCTTCGACTGGACGACGAGGGAGTGGAACGACTCACGACGTCGACGCGCCTCTGGGCCTTGATCGAGCGCCACATGCTGCGTGATGAGATGGAGGATTATGCCGGCCGTTGATATTTCTGGCGTCTCAGTAGTGCTGCGGTCATTAAACAGCGATGTGCGGAGCCGTCCACCAATTCGCTCCAGTTATAAGCGAAACCGTTGCGCACGTTGTTGTCTCCGCACTATCGTTCGGCGTGCGCCTGCCGACCTGCCGTCCGATATCCCGTTTTGTGCCTCCACTCTTTCACGAATGAATACGTTTATCAATAACTCGGCGCCTCCCAACGAGGCAACTGAATCGCAAGTCGTCACGCACGACGCGGCGATCTTTGTCGATCTCGGTAGCTTCGGTGCCCGCTTCTACGCGCGTGCAGCCCAGACAAACGGCGCGCTGTCGATCGTGGAGCATCCTATCCCGCCGCGAACGCTGGCGGCGCCGCTGCACAAACATTCGCGCGAGGACGAATACAGCTATGTGCTCGAGGGCATGATGGGGGCGCAGCTCGGCTCCGAGGTGGTTATAGCCGAACCGGGAAGCCTGGTCTTCAAGCCGCGCGAGCAGTGGCACACCTTCTGGAATGCCGGTGATAGTCCATGCCGGGTGTTAGAAATCATCGCACCGGGTGGATTTGAGGAGATGTTCGCCGAGATGGCAGCCGACCCAGAATTACTTGCGGGAGAGGGTGCGGCAGAGATGGATGCGCGCTACGGCATCGAGGTGGATTACAATAGCATCGAGCGGCTCTGTCACGAGCATGGCCTCATGTTTCCGATGTAGGGGTGCTGCGGGATTGCCCAGGAGCACATCGAATAGTTCGCCCTGATCCACTTGAATTGGCAAGGACGTCTGCAACACGCACAAGAGTGCGGCCGATTATGGATCTTTCGCAGCGGGCGCCGATGGCTGTACTGTAGGTTCTCCTTTTGGCGTCGAAGCACCATTTTCTTCGACCGACGTGCGGATTTCCTCGTGGAAACCCGTGCGTATAACTTCGCCGTCCTTATGATTGGCCGCGACTGATAATCTGTAGGTGGAATCCGTTCGCTGATACTCTTCGGATGCGCCTCCTTTTGTCTGAATGCGGCGATGTGCAAGATCAGAAATGTGGGAGAACAGGGCAGGATTATAGTTTACGGCAAAGCTGAAGAAGGATAGGAACCCTGCAAGCCGGACATATTGACTTGGTGACGATGTCGCAAATGGAGCATCATCAAGTATTAACAGCCCCGAAATGAAGAACAAGTAGACGAAAAAGCCGCGCAGTAACGACGATAAATAGGGATGACTAGTATCTCCGGGGCTGCGCCGAACATCATCTGCGTGCAAATTCGCACGCTGACCGACTGCACCGAGTCCACCCGCAGTGACGCAGATCAGCGCCAGATTTAAAGGAAGAAACCAGAGAAGCACCACGATCCAGGATGTAATAAGGCCGGGTGCGGGGCTCGGAGTACGGCTTTCCAACCCCGGCACGGCTTCAGCAACCGGCGTGTTCTCCAGTGCCGCGACTCCCGTCGGACTGATGCGATAGCGGTAAGGCTGCGTGTCGATCAGAATGCCGCCGGCAAATACCATCAGCCAGCCGGCAAAGAGCAAGACGGTCAGTGCAAACTCGGCGGGCTTGAGTAGGCGCCTGTCATATCTGGTTGAGCCAGCGTGCTGAGACGGGGCAATGCTGGAATCTGGTGTCGACCTTCCCTGGGCACCGTTCGCGTTAGCGTTCATGGCGAGGAGCATCTGGTGAGACGCAAGCGGGATCCCGCTTTCATCGATTATATCGAGTAAGGCTCCTACGCCAATATCGGTGATGCGTCAATAAAGTTATGGCTCAGCCAATGTGGAGGAGCCGGGCTCAGAAACGTGTGATCTCATTCCGGGGAGGCGCATGCATTTAGGGAGTTGTGGCGTGCGCCATCAGCCGACATGATGTAATCGGCTACCCCGCCCTTTAATACGACGGCGGTGGAGAAACTGCACCTACTATACCCCGCGCCGATACTCCACCAGACGGCCACTAACTGAAAATCGCACCGTCACCTGCAAAAACAACAAAAGCCCTAAACGCTGAACTTGCAGCACTTAGGGCTTGTCTATTGTGGAGATGCCGGGAGTCGAACCCGGGTCCGAATGAAAGCACACGATCGCGCTTCTACGTGTGTAGTGGTCGTTTGAATGTCGAACGTGACTTTGGCCGACGCACGAAGCCGGTCACGATCCAAGGCTGATCAAATTTCGATCGCCGGTTATTCAGCCGGCATTCAGCGATCTAGTTCATCTGAGCGATGCCTCGATGCAAGCCAATGAACGAGCATTGCATGAGACAGACAGCGGGCTTGTTTAAGCCGCCATCGCGTACGAGTAATCGTTCGCAGTTGCTTGGTTTCCCAACAGTTTTGACGAGCATGCTGAGAGGCTCGGCACGCCACGCGCTGCACCTGCCATCCGTCGAAACCAGAACATCCCCAATATGTCGAAGAACAAGCGACTCTATCGCCGCCGACCTGCTTGCACTAATTACAGTGAGCTGTGTTCCCGAAGGCTACCTGTCTCGGTGGACGACAAATCCATGAGCCGCAAAGGCTTTATCTAAATCTGCCACAAGCGATCGGCGAATGCCCGAGGAGAGATACGGCATCTTGCTGCGCCTTCCCCACACATACTCGCGGTAGGGATGAATCAACAAACGTACGTGATCCTGTCCCATTGGTACGGCTTCGACCCAAAGCGTTACGCGGTACAGGCCCCAGTTGCGGTGGGTGCGCGGCACAGTCGCAATCGCAGGCGGCAACGACTCCTCGGCCAGCTCCCAACCCGCATCTTCGAACGCAGCGGAGATCCGCTCCGGCACGTCGCCGGTCCCCGCCTCGTAATCCTGATATAGCGGAGTCATAGACGGTGCGCACCCCGCAATCCACATCATCAGGATCGCCCCCCAAAGTAAACGCACTGTGCTCATTCCAAGACGCACCATTCGATTCCGAAATCACCACCGAAACCAGCCGGGGGTTCGACGAGATCCACAAAATAAAAGGCCGGGACGCATGTTCACCCGTACATGTGTCCCGGCCGGCGGAGGCCTTCCGCGGTGCAGATCGCACCAGTCGCTTCGGGGAAGGAGGCATCCCGAAGCTGTGAGGCGTCATTGCAACAGGCGTGCCAACGTGGAGCCGACGCTATTCCATCGCCGGTGTCTTGAGCGACTCCACGATTTCGTCCACGAA
>CAZKDQ010000202.1:0-4724 GCA_964551345.1 uncultured Rhodothermales bacterium | reverse complement strand
GCGAGGCGGCTGAACGCCACGTTCTCGGCCTCACCGTCGGGCGCCACCTCTTCGAGATAAACGAAGATATTGCCGCTCGCCTGGTCGCTCGACACTTCGAGGTGCACGACCGGATGGCCCGTCACGGTCACATCTTCCGCGAGCGGAGGGCTCGTGTACGTGAGTCCTTTCTCGTCGAGTACGGCCGGCCAGAATGGGAAGTACTCGCGCGTGGCCACGTCGTAGTCGACTTCGAATGAGTGGACCTCCGATGCCGGGACCTCGTCGCTAAGCGTGCCGTCGTTGACCGAGGCGACCGTTCCACTCGTCCCTCCGGCGAAGTACAGGGAGACGCCGTCGACGTCTCTTCCCGGGTACGTATCGCTCGTTACCCATGGTTCGTTTTCCTCTCCATCCTTCACCCACCACCGATAACGCGGCTCGCCGCTGAAGCCTGTGGAACGGCCCTTCAGGTGCTCATCGAAAAAGCGTAGCTGTAGCTCACCGATATCCACGCCGGGAGGGACGACGCAGTGGCTGCCTGGGCCGACCATGACGTGCGCGTTCAGGTTCTCGCCGGCCTGGAAGATCTGGCTCGTCGGTTCGTCGTTCCAGTTTCCCCAGAGGAAGTAAGCTATTCCGGATCCTGTGAGCGCGTCGAGGTAGGTGTACGGCCCCACCTCCTGCCAGAACTGGGTGCCGGTAAAACGAGACATGCTGTCGCGGTACGGCATCGTGTTCCACAATGCGGCCATCGGGTCATTGTCGGCATGCTCCGCCACGGCCTCGCGAAGCAGTACGCCATCCGAATCGTCATCGACCGGAACGCTTGCGAGGTCGACGCTGAGCGGCTCGTCCGGACGGGTGTTGAACTGGCCGGTGATGCCGCCCCGCCGGACGAAGTCGTACTTGTCGAAGTCGCTCGCGGCCGACACAACAGCCTTCAACGACGGCGGTGCCGTGGACGCAACCTGCAATGCGGCACCGCCGAGATACGAGCAGCCGGTCATCCCCACATTTCCATCCGACCACGGCTGATCGGCGATCCACTCGATGAGGTCGTGCCCGTCCATGGCCTCGGTGCGGTCCTGCATGCCGCGCCGACGGCCGAACGATGCGCCCTTTCCGCGCACGTCCGCAATCACAATGTTGTACCCGTGCGCCAGCAGGTGCCTGAGTCCCAGCTCGCCTGCATCAACGGTCTCGGCGATGTTGCCGTCGTTATCGAAATGCCGCGCCCGGTAGGGCGTGAACACAAAGATGGTCGGGAGCGGCTCCTCCACGATGCGTCCTCCGGCGGCGGGCCGATAGACGTTTACGGCCAGCCTGGTTCCATCACGAACCGGCACGTAAAAGGATGATCGCTCGGATTCGCTGTAGCGCTCACCGCCGCCCGACACATCGGTTGCGCATCCCGGTGCGGCGGCCAGGATGATGATGATGGACAGCGCCGGCAGGAAAAGTCTATTCCGCAAGATCATGAACACTGGTTGATCGATCGTCTCCCGACGCCCCGGTACCCGGAGCAGGAAATATGCACGTACTTAACAGCCAACTTACCCGACTGTTGAACTATCTGCGTCTCAGGCCTAAGAATAAATCGGTCAGATCAAGGCGTGCGAGGAGGTGCGACTGAGGCGTGCTACTGTACGCCGCAGGGAGCGCCGACGACGCAGAACGAAGAGCTGATCGATTTTTCAACGGCCTGTTACTTGAAGAGCAGCTGCACGAAGTGATACAAGCTGTCTTTCCAGTGCTCGGGTGTGTGCCCCTCCCCATCCACATGCCACACGTGCGGTACATCGTTATCGCGCATGTAAACGTGCATGTTCTGGCTGATCCCGAAACCGCCGTCGGCGGTGCCGCACGAAAGCATGAAGAGCTTCAGTCGACTGCTCGTCTCGCGTGGATCTGGAACGAGCTCGGCCGGTGGTTTCGTATTCGGCGCCGACGAGAAAGCACCGATCGAGGCGAAGGTATCGAGATTGGTGAGCCCGAAATTCAGCGACTGCCCGCCGCCCATCGAGAGACCCGCGAGCGCGCGGAATTCCCGGCCGGTGCTGACACTGTAACGTGCCTCCATCGTGGGGATGATATCATCCAGGAGGTCGCGCTCGAACGTTGTGAACGCCGGGGCAGCGGCGAAGATATCGCCTTCTGCCCGGTCGTTCTTCTGCGCCCGGCCGTTCGGCATGACGATGATCATCGGCTCAGCCTTGCCTTCTGCGATCAGATTATCGAGCAGGATATCTGGCGAGGCATACCGGTTCCACTCCGTCTCATCGCCGCCTATGCCGTGCAAGAGGTAGAGTACGGGGTATGCGCGGTCGGCGGAATAGCCCGGCGGGGTGTACACCAACATCTTTCTGGTGGTACCCACGGTTTTAGAGTCGTACTCGATCATCTCCAGATTGCCCTGTGGGATATTCTCCTGCCTGACATCGAATCCTTCCGGCGGATCGGGGAAGGCCGGGACGTCATCGTCGTTCAGCTCGATCGGCTGTCTGAACATGGAGAAATCCGGCCCGTCCTGCGCCGCTGCTGCGTGAGGCGCCATAAGCGCGAAGGGAACGACCAGGCAAAAAATGAGACGCTTAATGCTCGTCATACTCGTTGATGTATGTGAAGGCGTAGCTCGGTAAGATCCATCCGTACGTAGCGGCCCGAAGCTATTCGGTGGCGATGATCAGGTCGCTCGGCGTATAGTGAAGGAAATCTACGTATCCACCGGCTTCTTCTGTCGCGAAATTGAACAGGCCGAACCGAGCGCCCATGAAATGATCGAGGGTGTACTGCATCTGGAGCGTTTCGCCGAGCCGCGCCCAACCGATGCCGTCGCCGCTGAAGTAGAAGTACGCCTTGTCGTTCTGGCGGAGGAAATCGGCGTCGATGCGAAGATGCACGCTGTCGCCGGCAACCAGTGGCCCACGCACTTCCGTGGGTGAGCCGGTCTCTCCCGAGACCTGGACGAAGTATTTCTCGCCGTCTTCCATCCTGGCGCCAAGCTGGAGCGCGGGCAGGATACGCCTCGGCTTCCTAAGCCGTCAGTTGTGATCGCTAGGACTCAGATGAATAAGCGGCTCGTGGGTACTGTTGGGCTTGTTGTTAGATCACTTAAAGACAACCATAGACCTTGTCTCCCTGAAATTGTCTACAGTAAGACTATAGAAGTACACGCCGGCAGGCAAATTACTCGTTACTACTGTGACGCTATGAAATCCGGCTTCTTTGTACTCATCAACGCTTCGGACAATCTCGCGGCCAAGTGCGTCATACACCACCATAGTAACATGCCCGGATGTCGGAAGACCGTATCGCACGATGGTTCGATCTACAGCCGGATTGGGTGCGTTGGAACGCAGGAATGAAGATTCCGGTATTTCCTCGGCTCGGTTCATGCCACTCATCGCCGACGTGTTCTCACCGTGACCTACGCGGTCCGTCTCCATACTCACGACCTCCGACGAAGAACCTGAGCACGGAGATCCGATTCCTCGAGAAGCGAATATATTCTTAAGAGTGCACGTTCCGGGATAGTATATCGTGGTTGCGTGAGCCACAATGGCGTCGCGGGCGTCCTCGAAATCCGGATTTGCAAAATTCAAGTGCCTTAAGCCGGAGTACGCTGCCTTGGTGGCGTGTCCTTTGCCGAACGTTTGCCGAATATCCCAAAGGGCTCCCGAAAAGATCTGACTACCCGACCAATAGTCATTATCCAATATGTTACCCCAATCGCTCATGGTATAACTGTTATCGAGATTCCGCATAATATTGGGCCCATTTTCCACATATTCGCCGAACAACGGTGAATCCGCATACATACACCCAAAAAAGTCTGAGAATGCCTCGTCTAGGGCCCGAGTTTCGTTCCTAGGATGAGTCCCGGACGCACCATTGAGCCCATCGTACGTGACGACTTCGGTAATAAGATGCATATACTCATGTGCGATAGCACTGGCTTCCATTGCCCAGCTGTTTCGATCGTACCCGTGTCCTATGCCACCAACTCCATAATACAAAGTCGGAGGGTACGGCGCCCCAGGAGGAAAGTATTTTGCACTCGCAAGGTACCATTCATTATGATCATTCGCGACTGCTGTGACTTGTCTACAAGATCCAAATCCGAAATTAAAACAATAGTGCCCAACTTGATATCCCATATAGTCCGCAAACCCGTTAATATGATAATATACCATCACCTCTTTGAATTCAGGGTCAGAAGGCGCGTAATTGAAGGTGCCATCCGTTTCGTAAGCGGGTTCCCCCCCTATATCATCCTTAATTACCTTAACTCGGTAATTCACTAGGTAATGCCCTTGACCATTCAGGCCATTTAGACTACGCTGGACGACGGGACCAGCATCGGGATGTCGTTCGTATACCAAGCCACTAGCCGTAGCGAGGGCCCCATTAGCGCCATGATGCGTAGCGGGTGTCCCATTAGCGCCATGATCTACCAGATCGTGTCCGCCGAGAACTTCACCTGTCACCGCAGAGACGTAGAGCAACCATCGTCCCAGCGGGTCGCTTGACGAGACGACAATTTTCCACGCCAGAAAATACGCGTCTCCGTAAGGTAGGATGACGAGACCAATTTCAGGCTCACCTGACAGCGCAAGTTTGGTGGCCAATAACTCCTGAGTTAATGCTATTGCTGCATTCCTTTGAATGTTTGGCACGATATCGTCCACTGAACCGCCCCGGGAAAATCGGAGACTGGTTTAGTTAAGTACCGCGTCGAGGCG
>CAZKDQ010000201.1:0-4760 GCA_964551345.1 uncultured Rhodothermales bacterium | reverse complement strand
CTCGTCGAGCAGCCCGTTGGATGGATTGCTCCCGCCCGACATCGCCCTGAAGATGCTTGAAGTCGTTTGTGGCAACAAAGGGGCGGAGTTGTCGGCAAAGACCCATGTGATCAACTTTGCCAAACGATCTGTGCCTTCGCGATTGAAGCGCCGTATCCGCAGCTTCTGGCCTCCAAGCGCGCTGGTTCCGGAGCAGGCACCGGCAGTCGTATTGAGGCGATTGCTTGTGCTGCGTGAAGCCTTGCGCATTCAAGAAGAAGACGGAGTGCGTTCCGCAGTAATCTTTGGGCGTGAGTAGTCGGGTGGAAGACGATATCGCCCCTATCCTTTACTTCACCCGGTATGTGCCTTCTTACCGCGTACCTGTGCTCGAGCTGCTGAATCAACGGCTCAAGGGCCGGCTCGTCGTCTGCGCAGGTAGGGCCGGGGGTGCGGATCTGGATTCGATCGAGGCACAATCCTCGCCGTATCGCACAGTACACCTACCGGATATGTGGCTGAAGGGTGAAGGGATACACGGGCAGGCATTCTGGAAGGGTGTGGCGAGCTTTCCGCGCATCCGAGCCATGTTGGCGGAGGAGTCTCCGAGGAGCGTTACGCTACCAATGCTCATGGCATACGCTAAAGCGCGAAGAATCCCTCTTGGCCTATGGGGGCACTTTTCGTCGAACACGCGTCCGATGGGAAGTCCGTCCCCGCTGGACCGTTACAGGCTGTTTCTCGCGTCGAGGGCTGACGTCTGCGTCACGTATACGGAACAACAGGCTGCCGCGCTCGTCGCGCTACTTCCGCACGACCGTGTCAGGGTCGCCCGGAATACGTTGGATACAGATACGCTATTCAGTGAGCACGACCGCCTGCTGGCCGAAGGTAAGACGAATACTCGCACACGCCTGGGCCTCGATCCTGAAGCTCTGACGATTGTGTACATAGGTCGACTCATCGAAGCAAAAGGTGTGAACCTGCTGCTGGATGTGTTTCAGCAGGTTCAATTGGAGCGAAAGGCGCAACTCGTTCTCATCGGTGGAGGCTCGTCTCGTGAAGGGCTTGAGAGACGAATTGCTGAAGAGCGTATTTCCGATGTGCATTTCGCCGGGGCAATAACCGACTTGGCTGATTCCGCCCCTCATATTTTCGCGGCGGACGTCATGCTGGTGCCGGGCTATCTCGGGCTGCAGGTCAATCACGCGTTTGCGCTTGGTGTGCCCATCGTATCGCGCAGGTCTCCAGGCCCCGGGCGCTATCACAGCCCTGAAGTCGATTTCGTACAGAATGGCCAAAACGGCCTTCTCGTTGAATCGCCGGATCCCGATACTTTCGCACGGGCTGTTCTAACCGTGGCGTCCGACCCTGCATTCGGGCGCAATGCTCAAGCCTACGCTCGGAGTCATTTGAACATCGAGCATATGGTGGATGGGCTGGAGGGGGCGGTGCATCTTATGGAACAGCGCGACTCTCGAAATCCTACAGCCACCTGACATGCGCATCGTCATACACGACTTCGGAGGCTATCCGTACCCAATCGAGTTGAGTCGTGCGCTCGCGCGGCGAGGACATGAGGTGCGGCATGTATACTGCGCGTCGTTGCAGACAACGCCCGGCGGCGCCTTCACACGTCGAGACGATGATCCCGAAAGCCTTGAGATCGCCGCCGTTACGCTTAACAAGCCGTTGAATAAGTTTTCGTTCGTGCGGCGATGGTTGCAAGAGAACGAATACGGACGGCGAGCCACCGACGCCGTGCTCGATTTTCATCCGGATGTGGTGCTCTCTGCAAACACCCCGCTCGACGCACAGCGCACTCTGCAACGCGCATGCGCACGACGCAATGTCAACTTTGTGTTCTGGGTGCAGGATCTGCTTGGAATCGCCACGGACCGAATCCTGCGCAAGAAAATCCCTGTTCTGGGGCGATTTGTCGGCTCATACTATCTCCGCCTCGAAGAGACCTTGTTGCGCAACAGCGACGCTGTTGTTCTCCTGACCGACGACTTCATACCGGTAATGGAGGAATGGGGTGTACCTGGCGGAAGAACTCATGTGATCGAAAATTGGGCGCCGCTGGCCGATCTACCGGAAACGGACAGGAACAACCGGTGGGCCGAGGAGAAGGGACTGCAGGAGTCGCTCAACTTTATTTATGCCGGGACGTTGGCGATGAAGCACAATCCCGAGCTATTGCTGCAACTGGCGCAGCGCTTGCGATCGCATCCGGAGGCGCGGCTCGCGGTTCTCTCTCAAGGTCCGGGAGCCGACTGGCTTAAAGAAAAGAAGCGTGAACACGGCCTCGACAATCTGCTCATTATGGGTTTCGAACCGTTTCCCCGGATGCCCGAAGTAATGGGGGCTGCAGACGTGTTGGTTGCCATATTAGAAGCCGATGCGGGCATCTTCTCCGTCCCCTCAAAGGTTCTTGCATACCTCTGCGGGGGAAGACCGATACTACTATCGATCCCCACGGAGAATCTGGCCGCCCGCATCGTGTCCACAAACGAAGCTGGTTTGGTTGTGCCGCCGGAAGATGTTGATGGATTCGTTGCCTCTGCCGAGCTTCTACTGCAAAACCCGTCGTTGCGACAACGTCTAGGCTCGAATGCCAGACGGTATGCCGAGTCTGCTTTTCATATTGAGGCAATCGCAGACCAGTTCGAAAGCATTTTACGTGTCGCGGTAGAACAGGCTTGAAAGTTGAACCCCAAGCATTGAATAGATCGATGAAAAAACTATTGGTGACTGGCTCATCCGGACTCATTGGATCCGAAGTGGTCGCTCATTTCGCCGCCCTGGGATGGGAGATACACGGCGTGGACAATAACACGCGCGAAACCTTCTTCGGCCCCGAGGGGAGCACCCGCTGGAACCAGTACCGCCTGCAGCAGACATTCGGCTCGTTCAATCATCACGAGCTTGACATCCGTGATCGTCACGGCGTGCAGAGTCTGCTCGGGAAGGTGCGGCCGGATGCCATCGTGCACGCTGCGGCGCAACCCTCGCACGATCTCGCCGCCAAGATCCCGTTCGATGATTTCGACACGAACGCCGTTGGCACGCTCAACTTGCTCGAGGCCGTGCGGCAGCACGTCCCGAAGGCTCCGTTCGTACACCTCTCCACGAACAAGGTGTACGGAGACGCTCCGAACGAACTGCCTCTGGAGGAGAAACCGACGCGGTGGGACTATGCCCGCGTCGAAGACTTCCATGGTATCGCCGAGGATTTTCGCATCGATCAGTCGAAGCATTCCATTTTCGGCGCGTCGAAACTGGCAGCCGATGTCATGGTGCAGGAGTATGGCCGCTACTTCGGAATGAACACGTGCTGCCTGCGCGGCGGATGCCTGACAGGTCCCTCCCATAGTGGCGTCGAGTTGCACGGCTTCCTCAGTTATTTAGTGAAGTGCAACCTTGAAGGTCGGACGTATACGATCTTCGGGTACAAGGGGAAGCAGGTTCGCGATAACATCCACTCACGCGATGTCGCTCGCTTTATTGAGCATTTTATCGCGAAGCCGAGATCAGGCGAGGTCTATAACCTGGGCGGAGGCCGCGATAATAGCTGTTCCATCCTCGAGGCATTCGATCTGATCAGTCAGATCAGCGGAAAGGAGATGCAATACAAATACTCTGACGTAAACCGTGAGGGTGATCACATCTGTTACATCAGCGATTTGCGAAAGATAAAATCACACTATCCGGATTGGGATATCACGGTGAGTCTCGAGCAGATCTTCCAGGAGATCTACGAAAGCTGGGTAGAGCGCTTCGCGCCGGCTGGATGATGATCGGACCCGCCTGCAAACTGATGTTCCGGTTGCGCGCTGTCATCCTCGGCGTGTGCACGCTTCTCCTGGTTCGGGCGGACGCTGAAGCTCAGTCGACACGTGTGGAGCCAGGAGTAGGAAGCACGCTCATCGTCAACCGGCAGCCGTTCTTCCCGATCGGATGGAATGCGGTCGGGACGTGCACACCGTCATCTGGGCCAGGCCTGTTTCAAACGAACCGTGATTCAGCGGCCACGCATCTCGATGTGCTGCGAGACTACGGAGTCAATACCATCATAGAGCCTGCGTTCGCCGATGGGCGTATCGTGGCGCGTGCACAGCGGTCGGACTGGTACAACTGGTACCCGTATGACTCGTTCAGAGGTGACCGTGATTATGCGGCCGGACATCCTCGTCCCGGGGCCTATGTCGAGGGACTTCTCTGGTTGATGGACGAGGCGATGTCTGATCGCCAAAGGCCGATCTATAGCATCGTATCGCTGTCACAGTTCATCAAGCCGGGCTATGATCGTAGGGCGGGCCATCCCTACGCCGCAGACGACGAACTCTCATGCGATGAGTATCAATCCTTTATCGCACGAGAACGCGAACTCGTATCTGAATCGGTTCCCGCAGTAGTATGTGATACGGCACCGGTGATACTTCCATTCTGGGAATGGAATATCTGGTACATCATCAACAGCCTTCGAGATCATCCCGGACTTCTTGGATGGTATCTGATAGACGAACCTGAAGGCATCTCATTCCGCCATTTGTTCGGCATCGTGCAGCCGGATGAAGAGGTGCAGCATTACGAGGGGCCACATTCATTACCCACCCCGGATCTTCTGCGCTACGTTTACAGACGCGTGGCAAATTTTGAGATGATGGGGCGCAGCAGCCGCTATCGACGTCGCCCAATCATCGTCGACATCGCAGAGACGAATGTTTTCTTCTCCAATCGCTTTCCATGGTCGACCGATGGTCGCTTGAATCCGCAGT
>CAZKDQ010000200.1:0-4772 GCA_964551345.1 uncultured Rhodothermales bacterium | reverse complement strand
CAGGATAGGAGAAGCATTCAGAGCCCATTCGGTCTTGCAGCGTCCATCAGGGTCGAAGAGCAACACGGGATTGTTCAGCACATAATTATACGGGCTATGTGAGGCATACATGTCCGCCAGCGGATCGACGCTCATCCACCGGCCGCCCGCGTGTTACGTGTAATCGGCCGAGAACGGATGGGTGGTCGAGGCGACATTCCCCATACCCCTTAGCCGGCCGCGGATCGTGTAGGCCAGCGGCAGCGCCGCCGCTATCCCTCGGTAGCGAAGGCTCGCGACCTGCCCCGTTGCGAGGTACGTGTACTCCACGCTGTGCGCCGCGGGCCTGGTGCTGTTGCGGTGGGCATAAATCCGGTGCAGACGGCCGAGCACGTCGTAATCGTACCAGTGGTTGAAGGTAAACGGATAGATGCCCGCCGTCAGCCCTCGCTTTCGTCATTCGGCCAAGGCTTCGATCCTGCTGTACGTCGACTTCAGGCGCTTCCATATAATAGAACGAGGCGCCTGTGTATCTGTTTATCGGTGAGGGACGCGCATGCTACTGCGACAATCCCTCGACGAACGCCGCACACGGACCCTTACACATTCTCGCACATGCGCGCATTATCATCGTCTTCAACAGAGATCCATCGGCGCTGCATGTCCCGCATCTAAACTTTCTCGCGTCTGCCACGAACACACGCGCGTGTTCATCCCTCAACTCAGACGTGTCGAAAGATCATGACCCGCCTTCTCCCGTTCGCCTCGGTGATCGCACTGGCGCTCACTCTCCTGGCCCCGCAGCAAACATATGCTCAGGACTCTGATTTAGATGCCGAGCCCATCTACGTCCTGTTCAATGTTTCGCTCGTTCCCGGTCTCAGTATCGCCGATGCCGTCAGCGATGCCAGCGGGAGGCCTGTCATCAACCGCTTTTCGTATAACATACTTGCAGGCCGCGCCTACGGCCTCGATGGCGTGGAATTCGGTGCAATCTGGAACTCGTACACCGGATTTGTTGCCGGCGCGCAGTTTGGTGGGATCGTTAATTCGGTTGGCGGCGAGATGAGTGGCGTCCAGTTCGCAGGAATTGCGAACATGGTGGGCGGCGAGGTCAGCGGCGCACAGTTTGGTGGGATCGTCAACATTTCGGGAGGTAATGTCAGCGGCTATCAGTCGGCTGGGATAGCGAACATCGCCCGCGGCGAGCTCCGCGGGATGCAGGCGGCAGGAATCGCAAACCTCGCATCGGGGACGGTGGACGGCCAGTTGAGCGGCATAGCAAGCATTGCCGATGGCCACGTACGCGGTTTTCAGATCAGTGGGCTTGCAAGCGTCGCCGGTGATTCTATGAGCGGACTCCAGGTGTCCGGTCTCGTGAACGTCGCCGGCGGCACATCCGGCGGCGCACAGATCGCCGGACTGCTCAACGTCGCACCAGAGGCGCACGGACTTCAGCTCGGCGTGGTCAACATCTCGCGTCGCAACACCGGCGCACCGATCGGCCTGTTCAGCTACGTCTATGAGACGGGCCTGCGGTTCGATCTGCTCGCCGATGAGTCTGGGATTACCTCCGGTGCAATCCGATCGGGCAACCGGCGCGTTTCAAACTACCTCGGCGGCGGCGTGGTCACGACTTCAGATGTCTTTCAGTACGCGACGACGGCCGGCATTGGGGTCGAAGGTGATTTGTCCCAGACGATGTTCGGCGCCATCGAAGCCCTCTTCACCTCGCTCCACGGCGACCAATGGGATACCTGGGGATCGATCACGCGCCTCCGTACCCTGGGCGGATGGAAGTTGTCGAACAATGTCGCGGTAATAGCCGGGCCGACGTTCAACGTGTTCGTAAGCCCGGATTCCGATGGAAGTGATATCGCGCCATGGTCCGTCTACGACACGACCTCGGGTGATGTCGCGATCCGGATCTGGCCGGGCTTCAATGCCGGAATTCGTTTCGCTCCACAGGGATTTTGAGGTGCGTCTCGCGTTGAGACTCCAGACGCCTGCCTCTCATCCCGATCCGACTCAAGAACCCGTCGATGCGCCGGGCCACATCCACCAGGCGTAACAGAATCGGGTGACGTGTCGGGCTGCTGAGGATCAGACGTGCCAGCACTGCCGCCTGCTCGTCGATCATGCGCCGAACCCGGTTGCGGGCTTCGGCCGTGTCGGCGGCGGCGAGCAGGACGGCGCAGTCCCATGCGTGCTGGCGCGCCTTCGGGATGCTGAAGTTGGTGATCTCGTCGTCGAGGCGTCCGAAGATCCGATCGAGACGATTGAGAATCGGGGCGTACATGTCGGCGACCGTCCGCTTCAGACCGTCAGTCGATGCCGCCAGCACGAGGTTGACGGCGGTGTGATCGGCATGCTTGCCCAGACGATCAGGATCAAGACCTGCCTCGACGAGGGCGAGCGGGAGGTCATGGTTGATGTGCGCGTTGATGCCGAGGGTAAGGTGCTGAATGACGAGCCCTTGCCGGTCATGCGCCGCATCGAAGGCAATGCGCCACGCCTTGGCCATGCCGGTCGTCTCACCGGTCTCATAGTTCAGAAGTGCATTTCGGTAGAGGTTTCCGAAAGCGATCAGGTAACGGCGCGTCCACTCAGCATCAGCGAATTCATTATCTACGATGCTGCGAACGATTTCCTTCGTGATGTGCAGATAGGCAGTCGCGAAGACGCCGCGCATATCTCCCTCCGGCAGGCAGCAATCTTCTACAGCCGCGAGCCCCGCCGCCACATCATCGGTTGTCGCGTACTCCTGCCTCAGGACATCGATCAGGTTCGACATTGCTCGTGGTTTCTGGGGATTCGAATATAATTCAAACGCTTATACAAGTGGATGGGGCGCGGAAAGCCGTTCTGCGGGCACGTGCACTACCCGCTTCTGCGCCATTGGCTTGCAGTGCGCTGCATCTCGTGGTATCCTCTTGTGTGGATATGAGGCGAACGACGCAAAAGCGCTTCCACGCTATTTAAACCAATCATTAGACTGAACACTATGCGTTTTTCTACGATCACGAACGCGCTCCTGGCAGCGCTACTTCTTGTGCTCGCCCTGCCGGTGCAGGCGCAGGAATTTCTGGATACGCCGGAATGGCGCATCAATCCGGCTGATGTCGATTGGCTCTCTACGGAGAGCACCGTGCGCGGCGGCACCATCAACCCGGCAACGGGTCACCTGCTCATCCCGAGCCGCGAAGATCCGCTGACGGTCCAGGTTATCAACCCTTCTGACGGTTCTGTAGTCGGGACGCTCGACGTCACGGGCGTCGCCGGAGGCGCCTTTGACTTGAACAAGATCGCCGCGACCGCGACCGGCGAGATCTATTCCTCGAACCTCACTACCGGGGCTACCGAGGCCGATCCATTTAAAATCTACCGGTGGGCCGATGAAGACGCTGCACCGGAGGTGGTCTACGAAGGCGTGCCTTCCGCTAATCGCTACGGCGACGCTTTCAACGTGAGCGGAAGCGGCGACGACGTCGTGGCGTACGCGTCCGGCGGCGGCAACAACACGAACGTCGCCGTATTCGAGTGGGGTGATGACGGATTCGACGACCCGAGATTGATCACGATCGCCGCAAATGCTGCTCAAGTCGGCATCGTCAAAGCGGCCGGCGAAGACAGCCTGTGGATCAACAACCCGGTTGGCGGCACGCTGCAGAAGATCAGTCTCGACGATGGAACCGCTGGAACCGTGGTTCCGACGTCGCTTGTGCACGGCTATCTCGGCGAGCTGGCGCAGTTCCAGATCAATGGTACGACCTACCTGGCCGTCGGACCGGGCAGGCACGATGAGGGCGACTATCTCGAATCGCGTGTGCTTGTGCTGGATGTGACGGACGTTGCGAACATCGAGGTTGTGGCCGAAACCATGCGCTGGGGCGCGGCCGACAACCGATTTGCGCCGGGCGGCTTCGTCACCTATGACGAAGCGAACAACTTCCTGGTCGCCGGCTCAACGCAGAACGCGATCGTCGCCTTCTCGCTCGATTTCCTCGTTCCTCCACCGCCTCCCCCGCCATTCGAACCCATCGCGTTCTGGCAGCAAAATGACAACGAGGAGGGGTTTGCTGAAGACGCTTTCCCACAGCCTGCGGATGTCGGTGACGGCTTCCTTACCGTGGGCGGAGGTGATCTCGAGGCGACCGCGGACGGTGTCTACCGTTGGATCCAGTCGTTTGGCGGTACCACCTTAAACGCACCGGAAGGCGTGCCCGCGGGTGGC
Source organism: uncultured Rhodothermales bacterium (assembly GCA_964551345.1). Classification (GTDB taxonomy): domain Bacteria; phylum Bacteroidota; class Rhodothermia; order Rhodothermales; family CAZKDQ01; genus CAZKDQ01. Next base: position 559 of record CAZKDQ010000200.1, on the reverse strand, counting down.
ACGATCGCCATTCAGGGTGGCACCGACCAGGTCAACAACGGCGCCTGGATGCAGTTCGAGGTGAACACGGTCGGCTATGAAGACGTCGAGTTGTCATTTGCCGTTCGCGCCACGGGAACGGGCTTCGACAACAACCAGGTCTCGTACTCGACCGACGGCGAGAGCTTTGTCGACCTGGGTGAGCCCTTCAATCCGCGCGATGGCTCGAACTTCAACGTTTACACCTTCCAGTTTGATGACGCGCTGGACCATCAGGAAAGCGCCTACATCCGCATTACGTTCGATGGTGTTACAAGTGAGGCGGGCAACAACCGCTTTGACAACATCACCATCACCGGAACGGAGGCTGAGCCACCGGTAGGCGAAGAAATCCTCGATGAGGCTGAATGGCTGATCGCCGTGGGCGATGAGGCATGGCTGCAGACAGGCAACACGATGCGTGGCGGCGCCTACAACCCCGCCACGGACCACGTGCTCGTTGCGAGCCGTGCCGGCGGCCTCGGGGTGCACATCCTCCACCCTGCTAACGGCCAGACTATCGGAAGCCTGGACGTGAGCG
>CAZKDQ010000199.1:0-4795 GCA_964551345.1 uncultured Rhodothermales bacterium | reverse complement strand
CGGGTGGCTCACCGCCCGGGGCGTTGCTGTGTCTGGGGAGTGTTGAGATTCGTCGGTCCAACCGCAACGGCGTGACACGGTAGGCATGGGCAGTGGCGAGGATCGGTGCGGCCGTTCTTACACTCGCAAACCTCTCTTCGAAATTATCTAATTACGAGTGGGCCAAGATCAGGGAAGCAGGCACATGGATATGCATTCTATGATGCACCCGGGTGCATACTATCCCGTCATAACCGACGGACAGCCAGTGAAGTGGCGACAGGGGATTTAATCGCTTATATTCAAGCGACACCTGTCGAGATTATTATTGTTGCTCGCCAGGATAAATACTAGTGGTTATGCAGCCTATCACCGCCCTAGCTGGCTTGGCATATGCCCCCTCGCTACAACGTCGCTTTTCGGCTCTGGAACCTGGCTCAGCGCGCTACTCAGATCGATGAGAAATACATGACGACTCAGCCCAACGGCTCACGGCAGCAAGCGAATAAACCTAGCCTACTGGGATGGCAGGAGTTGTTCGGTCTTGACGAGTCAGAATGGGAGGAGCATGCCTTGTATCAGGAAGTCCTGAGGCTCACGAGCCTAGTTCATTCCCAAGCCGATCTGCTCGAAGCAGAAATGTCACCTCAGTATTCCGAGGCGCTGTATCGACCGGCCGTGAACAGTGTTCAGGCGGCGGTGAGGCCACGGCATGTCCACGGTGCTTGGCAAACACCCAAGAACGCTTTGATCAGACACCGTCGCGAGTTAGAGTTCGTGATTGAAATGCTTGACGGGGAGCCTGCCCCGCCAGACGACGACCAAATCGGGGCGCTCCTCGCTCTGCTCCGATCACTTCGGGACAGGATTGAAGAACTGAACCTGTCTCCTGAGTTCGAGGCGTTTGTACTTGCCCAGATTGCCCTTGTTGAGAGAGCCATTAGAGATTCAGCTATTATCGGAGTCGAAGCTTTCTCTATCGCCGCAGATAACCTGAGGGGGCAGTTCGTGACTCGGATCCTCCCTGGCCCGAACAGCCTTCGAGACGAAGCTGAGACTGAAGAGGGTAAAGAAGCCGTCGGGCTCATGGGGAAGGTTTGGACGAAGTTGGTAGAGTGCGGAGATAAGACTAACAAGGCCACAAAGCTGCTGACTGCCCCGCAAGAGGCGCTAAAGGTAATTAATGGAATCTTTGACGCGATATGATGCTCAGGCTGCCTAACCCACGCTCACAGCGGACGTAGGGCTCTGCCGTCTTACCTCATTCGACCTTCGGTACCTACGTTGCCTCGTCCACGCGCTCTGCCGCCGTTCGGCGCGAAGCGCCATCTGTTATACAGCCTTACTGAAAGATGAAGTCGTCAAATACGGGCTTCCGGGTGATCGCGGTGGGAGTCGTCGCGCTGTTAGGAGTAGCAGCCGTTGTGCTGATCTTGGTATCAGGAGCGGTTTGGCACCTAAACATGCTCGAGTCTCAGGTTGCGGCAGCGATTTCGGCCGCGTCGGCAACTGCCATTACCTCAGTCATCGCTTTGCTGATCTCCAAACGATACGAGCGGAGAGCTCAGATAGCTCAAGACATCCGTACTCGAAAAACGACGGTGTACGAGGAGCTAATCTCGGTGTTGTTCACGGCATTGTACGCAGATAAAATGGGGAGGAAAGGAAAAAAGGAGAATGATATCCTGAAGGCAATGGTCACTATCACTCCGAAGATGATCGTGTGGGGGTCTCAGGAAGTGATACAGGCATGGAATGCAATGAGGAGCCACGATTTGGAGAACGCAACACATGACGAGAGTATGATACTGTGGAATCAGCTTATGATCGCGATTCGCAAGGACTTGGGAAACGAGGTGGACAAGCTTCAGAATCTCGATCTCTTAAGGCTATTCATCAATGACCTGTGATAAAGACCTCGAGGCTGTATAACCACTCGCTCATATCGACGCGCCGATCGAGCAGGTTGCTTCCGTCGGTGGCCGGCGGTTCCTCGCATTAGAATAAACGGTGGCGTTTGGCGCGCCGCATAGCTCAAGTGTCATGTGGGTTCTACTCTGAAAATGTCTTCTGCACATGATTGATCCAGTTGAGAGGGAGACAAGGCGTGCTCTTACCGAGTTTGCCAGCACGCGGATCTGCTCTGTTGGCGGTGAAGGAACAGGGAATCTTATTCGCCACGGCGGAAACCTCTATGTAGCGACTTGTAAACACGTGGCGGACTATTATTTCAAACATAAGAGGCCGTACATTTTTAACCGAGAGAACTCTAGAGTTATCAGTGATAATATTGAGTACGCAGGATGTACCGACGACAGAATCGATATTGCGTTGCTGAAACTAGTCACCGATCCGGGTTGGCAAGCGTATGAGCTGAACGATCTCGAGCCAATAGAGGATTTCTCAACTCACTCGTTTGACCGTACAAATCTCCTCATCGTTGGACTTCCTGCGGGCTTATCATATTCGACTGATATTGGACGGTATCATCGTTCGCTCAGCTACTTAACCATCCCCGACAGCCAGGCTGGAAGCTCAGATTTTCTGTTTGCACAGTACTCTCCCGACCGGGACTTACTGACAGGTGATGGACTCTCGATTAGACTTCCTCCGGCAAATGGTCTGAGTGGCGCGTTCATTCTTCGAGTTCGTCCATTTACCGGCGACGACGCCAGTTTATGGTCTCCCGAGGAAGCCAAAGTCGTCGCCATTCAAGTGTCGTGGAACAAGAAAACATGGATCAAAGGCTCGTCAGTCACACATCTCTTCTCCCTCCTTGAACAATCGAGAACCACATAACCATTTGTTCTTGCAGACACGCCACCGCAAACTGTTGCTTCTTGTAGCGGTCGGCATTCCTTTGTCATAAAGTGGCGGCTGCATTTGGTGCGTCGTAAAGTTCAACTGTTGTATAGAAGTCGTGAACTCAGGATAGCGCAGAAGAATAAGCACATGAGCGTAGACACTTATCGTCGGACCATCGAACGGCATCAACAACAGATCGCCCGTCTGCAGGAGAAGAAGGGGCGAGAGGTCGGTTCAGCTGCGTCCGCTATTAGGAAGGCTAATTCGGCCGTCGATGCAGCGAATCGATCGACAAGCGCCTCGACGGTGAAGTCCAAACTTCGAGAAGCGCAGGGGCATCGTGACCAGTCCGCACGTCACGAGCAGAACGTCGCGGACATCGAGAAGAAAATCGCGACCGAGCATCGTCGACTCAACGACGCCCAGCGGCGTCTAGCCAATGCCGTTGCACAGGATGAACGTAAGCGAAGCCAGGAACGTGCTCGCGCCGACCGTGAACATGAGCGACGTATGCGAGGGATCGCAGCCACCTTGCATCATCACGGTAACCTCCACCGGGTTGCGGCGGCGGCCCTCGCCCGGCTAGATAATCTTCCGAATCGGATCACTGTCCTGTTCTTGGCTTCGAACCCGATCGATCAGCCTCAGTTACGATTAGACGAGGAGGTTAGGTCTATCGGAGTAATGATAAGCAAGTCTCGACATCGGGATGCCGTGCGACTCGAGTCACGATGGGCGGTCAGGCCCATGGATGTATTGCAGGCAATCAATGAATGTGAGCCTCGTGTGATTCATTTTAGTGGCCATGGCTCTCAGGAAGAAGAGATTGTATTCCAAGATCATGACGGCTTGGCCAAATTGGTGTCAAAGGATGCAATTGCGCAAACCCTTGCCGCGGCCTCAGGTGATATCCAACTTGTGTTCTTCAATACATGTTATTCGCGTTCCCAAGCTGAAGCTGTGGTGGAGCACGTGCCAGTGGCCATCGGGATGAATACAGCGATCGGCGATGACGGAGCACGAGTATTCTCTGCCCAATTCTATTCGGCGATCGGGTTCGGGCTTTCTATTCAGCAGGCGTTTGACCAAGCCAAGGCGGCATTGATGCTCGAAGGAATTCACGAGGAGCTGACTCCTGAGCTCTTCGTCAATCCTGATCTCGACGCTCGTGAATTGGTATTGCTCGCAGCCGGAAGCTCCGACCGAGAGGACGGAGCTTCCGCATAGTTGGCCTTGATCCTCGTGAGACTCAGAAATCAGGTAATAACAGAACTCGACGATCTGATCACTGACGCCGAGCGCCTAGACGGGTCGTATCAGAGCGCGGGAATGGGCGGTTATGTGTCTCCGTTTCCAGAGCACGAGCACCGCACCCTAGTTACAGCAGGTCTGGCGGCAATCGCTCGTATCGCTGGGACCGATAGTGAGTATTACAGAAGTGTCCGTAAACCCGAATCAAATGAACGCATCGCGGCTGCAGGTCTGAGTGGTCCTAAGATACTCCCCTCAGTACTAGGCGCTCTGAAGGCGCTTAGATCAGCTGTGAGCGCGGGTCTACTACAATCCATCGAGGTTCGGCTTCGGGCTGCTATCCACGATGATCTTCTTCAGCAAGCGTCCGACCTGAACGATGCTTCTTATCATGTTGCGGCTATGGTCTTGGTCAGCGGCGTCCTCGAGAATCACCTTCGTCTGCTGTGTGAAGCTCGGCGCTATGAGTGGAAGGGAAAGGGAAGCATCTCCAAATACAATAATCTTCTTCGAGACGAAGTATATCCGCAGTCAAGTTGGCGCCGCGTTCAGGTCGTCGGGGATTTGCGCAATTTCGCCGCCCACGGCGAGGGCGGCGCAGTTAATTCAGAAGAAGTTTCCGACGCTATACGCTTTGTTCTCCGGCTGATTGAGGAGTATCCAGAATAGGGCTGCATAACTATTCGCTCGTGCGGACGCGCCAGTCGGTCGGCGTTTTCTTTACCATAGAACCCCGGCTACGCTGGCCAGGTCTTCGACC
>CAZKDQ010000198.1:2687-4804 GCA_964551345.1 uncultured Rhodothermales bacterium | reverse complement strand
TCGTGATAAGCTTTATATCCCCAGAAAGAACGCGCCAGATCGAGCTCAAGCTGAAGCGAATCCGCCGAGGCACCCGTTACGGCGACCGACTCGATCCAGTCATCGTCGACGTCAAGCGCAGGGACGTTTCTTCCATCCACACCATACACGGTTATGGACGCATGGCCCTCATCTGACTGAACGATGAATGGAATGTGCGCCGCGCGGAATCGGAAATCGACGAATCCCTCCTGTGCATCAACATCAACAGTAGCTGGGGAATAAGATGGCGCCACAGCAGAATCGCTCAAAACGAGCGCGCTCTCCGGCATCCACACTTCGCGGCCCGGGGCAATGTTGATCCTGATTTGATCACCGATGCGGCCGGTCGCCTGAGCACGCGTGCCCGGAAGCATGAACATCACCCGATTCCCGTTCGGAGTGGATGTCGCGTAAGCAGTTTCGGATCCGGTGTCGACGGTGTCGCGGCCCAGCGAGCGCACGGCCGCTGGTCGTGGCGGAGAAAAAGGCGTCACTGCCGGCGGACGTCGCTCCGGAGTGCGATAGGTGAAGCGTTCGGTGTCGACCTGCCCGTGCGCCTGCGCTTCGAGCCGATAGGTTCCATCCCCGGGAACGCGCACGTAGGCAAGAAAACCGCCGTTCGCCGCCACCGGCACGGGCTCGCCGTTGATCGTGAGCTCGGCATCGCCGGTACCGACGCTTCCGAAGACGAACGTCGAATCAGCGTTCGGCCGAACTTGATCCGGCGTCGGATAGACGATGGAGATGCTCAGCGGACCCGTCTCGGCGGGCACCTCCGGAAGGTTGCCGAGCGGCTCGGGTCGCAGCGGCTCGTGAACGGTGCGGCACGCCGAAAGGACGATACCGAACAGAAGGATTATGAGGAATCGTGCGTTACGATGCATGTCTCGGACGTGTGGAAGCGTGGGAAGATGGGGGACCGGAAGATTGGCGGATGGGAAAATGAAGTACGGCCACCATCCACCATCCCTTATCCACTATTCACGCTCGGAACGCGCGTTACAGCCAGACCCACCTTCCATCCTCGAAATCTCTCACGCAACGGCGGGAAGCTCAGACGTGCAGCTCGGGCAGCGCGTGGCCTCGATGGCGATATCAGAGACGCAGTAAGGGCACTTCTTCGTCGTCGGCGGTGCTTCGGGAGCTTCGTCCGGTCGCTTCAGGCGATTGATGTAGCGGATCACCAGGAACACCGCAAACGCGATGATCAGAAAGCTGATAACGGTATTGATGAACTGGCCGTAGGCCAGCACGACGGCACCTGCTTCCGTTGCCGCTTCGACCGATGCATATGGAGCTGCTACTTCAGCACCTTCGCGCAGCAGGATGAACAGGTTCGAGAAGTCGACGCCGCCGAGCAGGAGCCCGATCGGAGGCATGATGACATCGTCGACGAGCGACTGGACGATGGTGCCGAACGCCGCGCCGATGATGATGCCGACCGCCATATCGACAACGTTTCCGCGCACCGCAAACTCTTTGAACTCCTTCAGCATGATGGCTACCGGATGAGGGAATGGTGAACCGACTTACGTCTGCCGGCAGACTCACGGCGTGAGGAGTATCGTTAAATCTGATATCATTTATCTAAGTAAATGTCATCCGGTGATCACCATCGGATCTTCTCCGTTCCGTGGCGTCCTTTCGATAAGCATGCTGAAGACATTTTCTTAGCCGCGCGCGGTCGACATTCACCCAGCCTCACATCCGCAACTCGACATGTCGTACTGAACCGTCACTTCTGATAGGGATTCGAGCCACGCCCTCACGAATTTCAACGTTGGCGTCATCTACGTTCCCACTACGGATTCCACGCGTCCTCCCATCCGGATTATCAATTCGGATGTGATAGATCGCACTATCACCCGGAATCTTGTACGAGATCGAGAACTCGCCCCACGACGACGGTACGCGCGGATCGATCAGGATCATCGCGCCTTCCTCCACGGAAAACCCAATGATCGACTCGATCACGATGCGGTACATCCACCCGGCTGCGCCCGTGTACCACGACCCTCCGCCTCGACCCGCGTGCGGCTCTTCTCCGTAAACACCCGCCGACATCACATACGGCTCGGCGCGATACCGATCCGCCG
>CAZKDQ010000198.1:0-2587 GCA_964551345.1 uncultured Rhodothermales bacterium | reverse complement strand
AGAAATGGTTGATCCTCATCCAGTACGGCGCGGTCTCCGGTTGCCCTGACGTATTCTGCCGTGACGAGCGGCAGCCATAACAGATCTGCCGGCGAGCTCGTGCGGATGCCCTTGCCGGTGGGCGGATGCCAGCGTTGCATCACGTCGCCGTCCGCAAACTGATTCGCAGCATGCAGGAGGATCTGTCGCCGCGTGATTTCAGGGTCGAGGTAGAGCATCGCGGCAGCATCCTGAAGCTGATCACCAAATTGGATCGCGCCCACGCTCTCGTGAAAAGAGGATCGAGCACGGAGGCGGCAACTCAGGTTCTGATATGGCAGCCATCGGTTAACCATCAAATCGGTGGATGCGGAGGGCGTCGAGATCTGCACGCGACCCGTCAGGTCTTCCCAGAAGTCGGTTGCGTCGGTAAGCGCGGCATCTCGCGCGGCGGCGTCATCGAGGCTCTTCAACAGCGACCTCACGTCGCGCACGTCATGTGCGGTTCCAAGCAGGAAGTCGACCGCAACCTCACCGTTTGGCGGGATCTCGATCCGCATCTGAAGAGCGGCGGCATCATCCCTGCGCCTTTCCTGATCATTCTGCAGGTTGCGGTCGACCTCGAGCGCTCGCGGGCGCGCAGGTCCTCCATCACCCAAAAACTGCTTGCGGCCCACGGTGTTAAAGCATTCGCCACCGGGGCCACGCGCGGCTGCAAACACGATCGTGTCGCCGAACTCGTTGCTCGACCGGTTGCGCGCCAGAAGGCACCTGCCGCGCCGATCCCACTCCACGGATGTGAGATGGTGCCGCGCGAACGAATCGCCGCCAAGGACGAGTTCAGTGAAAGCGAATACCGACACCGTTCGCCGCCGATCGGTCTCGTTCGCAATTCGAACCCGCGTAAGTTTTATCGGCTCATCGCGATGGACGGTCTGCCGCACATGCTGCCTGAGGCCACCGAAGCTGGTTTCGAATCGCGTATAGCCGGCGCCGTGATAAACATGGTAGGATGCCGGAGCAGACGCCGGGCCGGGCGTTGGCGACCAGTACCAGCCCTCGTCCTCATCCCGGATATAGATCGACTCTGAATGCGGATCGAGTATCGGGTCGGCCGACCGACTCGAAATGCGATGTTCGCGACTGTCATCGCCCCAGGTAAATCCCGCACCGGTTTCGCTGACGACGAAGCCGATGTGTTCATTCGCGATGACGTTCGTCCATGGCTGAGGCGGAAGGCGATGCCGACCATTCTCATCCACATCGATGATGACGGCGTACTCGCGTCCATCTTCGGTGAAGCCGCCATAACCGTTGTCGAACAACAGGTCTGGTCGCGGTGCGGATGGAAGAACGTTTGCGTACGCGGCAGGCCGTGCGATCTTGTCTGCCACCGGCGTCGGCTCGCGGCGGCGGCCCTTGAGATCCGGCAGTCGCTCGCGAATGATCATGACGGCGCAGCTTTGTATGAGGATCTGGTCCTCCTGCAAAATGTCGTCGGCATAGATTGTCTGGACGCCGCCTCTTACGTGCATCGGCGCCTCCGCCTGCTCCGCCGTTTGCTCGATGAGAAGCTGCAGTTCCTCAGCCGCTTCCGTCTCTGATCGATCATTGAAGATGACGATGTCGATCGAGATACCGAGGCTCGCCCAGTAGCGATGGGCCTTCAGCACGTTGCGAATGAGCGAGGTGTCCGCTTCTTCGGCCGCACGCACGACGATGATCGGCCGGTGTGGGTCGAGCCCATACTCTGACAGGCGATCGATTGGCGCGGAGACGCGTGCCACCATGTCGGCCGGCGCACGAACGCTGTCGACGGGCTCGAATATCGCGGCCGCCATCCGCCGGAAGTAGCGCAGGTACTCGGCATTGATATCCAGCATCAGGAGCCGCGCTACGTCCTGCGCACCTGCGGCGCGCATTTCATCCTGAACGTCAAAGGTCGGATCCGTGATACGCTCGATGGTCTGGCGCAGCGAGGCGTCATCATGGCTCGCACCGACGACGAGCAGAATCTCTGCTTGTTCGCCGGGGCCAAGCTCAACCTCTCGCCGAAGCACCGCGACAGGATCGAGCACGCTTCCATTATGCCCCGCGAGTTGCGCCCCCAGGTCCATCCCGCGAGGCGAGTGGTACGAGCGTCCGCGTCCGAGGAACTGCGCGCGTGAGGTCTCGAAACCGGTCGATTGTCCATCGCCGGTCATCACATGCGCAAAGTGGAATGGCAGGTCCTCGGCACCGAGCAACTCGCGTCCGGCATAAATCGCACCGGCCTGCTCATCAAGAGAAGTCTGCACGAACCGCTTTGAGGATGGATGCCTGGCGTCGGAAACGGCATCGTTCAGTACGATCTCGAGGTATGACGTCACGTCGAGGCGCCGCGATCGATCGCTCTGGTTTCGAAGGATCAGACGTCGGATCTCGGCTCCTTCCTCCGTCGCGACGAAAACGTCCATGACGGATTTGATCTCGTCCTCGCAGCGCTCAAAGCCGATCCGTCCTGCGTCGAACAGCACACACTGATCGCTGCCGGGATTGTCGTCAGGCGTCGCCGTCCAGTAGCGCCCCGACTCCACATCGCGGATGAACACCGTATACGATCCGTCCG
>CAZKDQ010000197.1:0-4813 GCA_964551345.1 uncultured Rhodothermales bacterium | reverse complement strand
CGCGCGAGCGCATGCTTGAAATGCACGCGCTGAACGAGTCGCTCCGCGATCAAACCCGCGAGGTGCTGATCATCGCCGATCCGCGCGTACCTGTGGTGGATTCCGACTATGTGTTCATCACGTTTGTGCTGAATTATCTGCCTGTCGGACTCGTTGGACTATTGCTCGCCGTCATCTTCGCGGCGGCGCTCTCTTCGACGGCGGCCGAGCTGAATGCGCTTGGATCAACGACGCTCGTTGACATCTACGGTCACCTTCGTCCTCATGACGTCACCGATGGGAAGCGCGTGGCGTTATCCCGATGGTTCACGATGATGTGGGGAATGATCGCGATCGGGTTTGCGCTATTTGCAAACCTTGTCGAGAACCTGATCGAGGCCATCAATATCCTCGGATCCGTGTTTTACGGCGTTGTGCTGGGGATTTTCCTGGTCGCCTTTTTCCTGAAGCGGGTCGGCGGCACGGCTGTCTTTGCCGCAGCCCTGGTCGCACAATCGATCGTCATCGCGCTTTATTTCACGTCCACGATCGGGTATCTCTGGTTCAATTTCATCGGTTGCGCGGTAACCGTTGGACTGGCGCTCATCGTGAGCGTGCTACTACGTCGAACGTGACGAAATCGGGACGCATTCACCCGGAACTGAACGAGCGCGAAAAGTTGGATCGCGGCGATCACCGCAGTGAGCTTAATTAAAATCCGAACGTCGCTATGAACGCTTTTCGCAGCCTTGCATTCGTCATCCTTTTTCTTGGCATCACCAGCGTAGCCTTCGCACAGGAAGGGCAGCCGCCGGTAACCGTTACGCCGGTGCAGGAAGTCCTGACCAACACGCCCGACGATGCCTATGTGACCATTCAGGGGCGGCTCGTGGAATACCTCGGGGATGAGGATTACGTGCTTGAGGACGAAACGGGGCGGATCACGGTTGAGATCGATGATGACCTGCTTGAGCCGCGCGATTTCGCGGCCGGGATGCTCGTCGAAGTATTTGGGGAAGTCGATCGCGAACGGCACGGCGTTGAGCTCGAGGCCGAACGAATCCGCATCCTGTAGCATCTCGTAAAAACAACCAGCGAATGGCAACCCGACGGCGCGGGATCGCTTATCCGGTGCCGGAGTCGGCATCCGAGTCATAATAGAATCGGCGGACGCGCTCGCTGATCCGGCACACAATCTCGTAGGGGATGGTGCCTACGGCGCGCGCGACGTCGAAGCATGAAGGCTCATCTCGGCCGAACAACTCGACGACGTCGCCCGGAACGAGGTCCGGCGCCGAGTTCGCCTCGCCGACGTCGACCATCAGCATATCCATGCAGACGGTTCCGGCGATGGGACGGGCGGCGTTTCCAATTCGCACCCGGCCGATGTTCGTCAGCGCACGCGGCACGCCGTCGGCATAACCGGCGGCGACCGTCGCGATGCGGCGGCGGCCTTCGGCTTGCCAGCGCCTTCCGTAGGATATCGGCGTCCCCGGCTCGACGTCCTTGACGTGCATGATCGTTGATCGGAAACGCATTGCCGGGATGAGACCGTTCGCCGCGGCCTGATCCTCCTCCTGCGACGGCGACAAGCCATAGAGTGCGATGCCCGGCCGGACAAGCGACTGCTCATCGAGCGTCAGCTTGTCGCGGTGATTCAGCAGAGCGCCGCTGTTTGCGACGTGCGTCCACGCTACGTCATCCCTGAACGGATGCACCGCCTCGTCGAACCGCTCCAGTTGTTCGGCGACGCCTTCCGAGTTGGGGTCGTCCGCCGTCGCAAGGTGCGTCCAGATGCTCTCAACACGCAGCGATGAGATCCGCTCAAGCCGGCTCAGCACGCGCTCGAGCTCATCCGGGCGGATGCCGAGCCTCCCCATTCCCGTATCTACTTTGATGTGAGCCCGCAACACGCCGCCCTTCGACGGCCTGTTTGCCAGCGCTTCGGCGACGTCGGCCGACGACACCACGATGCCCGCGTCGAACGTTTCATACATGTCGATGCGTCCGGGCACCGGTGCACCGAGAACGACGATCGGCGCCTCAATACCTCCTTCGCGCAACCGGCGCGCTTCCGGGATCGTCGCCACGGCAAAGCGAGACACACCCGCATCGGCCAGCGCTTCAGCCACGCGCACGTCTCCGTGGCCGTACGCGTTGGCCTTGACGACGGCCATGACGTGGGCCGATCCAGACAATTTCTGGATGACGCGCGCGTTGTGTTTAATGGCAGCGAGATCCACCTCGGCCCAGGTTCGTCCGCGTTCGTCGGCGTCTATTTGGCTCGAGATGACGTTCTGAGAAGGCAAGTGATTAGAATGCTTATTTTTCTGACGCGATGATGTTTTGACAGCCCTCCTGGTCCGCGGTGAGGGTGTTCATCGCGAGATGATTCATCCGCAGACGCCGGACAGCGGCCTGCGGCGTAATTTCCTGCCGTTCGACCGCGCGGGCGAACAAAAGATCATCGGAATGTCGTTGTTTTGACACGCAAGCGAAGCTTCCATCCCCATATCCAAATTTGCAGATGCTGGCCAGACGATACGCACCCGGTATTTTATTTCTACTGATCTTCGTTGCCGCTTCGGCGCCTGATCAAGCCGTCGCCCAGGTTCAGGCACCCGAACGGCTTACGCTGGAGGACATCCACCTGCGAGGGACGTACAGCGGGGCGTTCTTCAGGGGCGGCCGCTGGGCAGACGAAGGGCCCGTGGTGTTGTACGTAGATACGGACGGCCAGTCGGGCGCGACGCACCTAGTCAGTTATAATCTCGAAACCGACGAGCGCACGCGTCTGATCGACGGCAATCAGCTCTACGCCGACGACGTGGGCAGGCTCATCCGCATTCACGATTACGCGTACAGCAGCGGCGGCGATCGTGTGCTCATCTACACGGATTCGGAGCGTGTCTGGCGTTATCCCACCCAGGGCTTCTACTACGTTTACGATCTCCGGTCGAACGAACTTACGCCGGTAGCCGACCGTGATGCCGGTTTCCAGATGTTCGCCAAGTTCGCTCCCGACGGCAATCGCGTCGCTTTTGTGCGCGATCGGAATCTGTACGTCGTCGACCTCGAGTCAGGCGATGAGCGCGCGCTGACGACGGATGGTTCGGACGGCGCCGTCATAAATGGTACCACAGACTGGGTGTATGAAGAGGAATTTGGATTGAGGGATGGATGGCACTGGAGCCCCGATGGCCGCTTCATCGCGTTCGTCCAGCTCGATGAGACCGATACGCGTGAGTTTGCGATGACGGATCTACGCGGCGATTATCCCGAGTTCACGCGCTTCCGCTATCCGAAAGCCGGCGAGGTAAACAGCGAGATCCGCGTTGGTGTCGTCGACATGACCACGCATGACTTGCGGTTCTTCGACACCGGCACGTGGCGGGCCGGCGGCGATTCGCTCGAGTACATCCCACAACTCGGATGGACACCGGAAGGCGTGGGTGAAGGTGAAGGCGGGCCGAACGTGTGGCTTTTCCGCATGAATCGCGATCAGAACGTCCTCGATCTGATGTATGGGAATCCGGAGACGATGGAAGCAGACGTCGTTCTCCGCGAGACGTCGGATACCTGGCTCGACATCGAGACGGGCTTCAACGACCTCACCGGCGGCACGCTGACGCACCTCGACGACGGCTCGTTCGTGTGGCTGAGTGCCCGCGACGGATACCGTCATCTTTATCTCTACGACGCCGACGGCAACCTGCAGCGCCGCCTGACGGATGGCGACTGGGATGTCACCGCCTTCCACGGAATCGACTTCGCGAATGACTTCATCTACTTCACGTCGACCCGGGAAAGCTCGATGGAGCGGCATCTCTACCGGGCGGGCTTCTCGCGCAGCGGCGGTGCCGAGCGCGTGACGGCCGAGGCGGGCTGGCACTCGGTCAATATGTCGCGCGACTTGAATTACTTCATCGACAGCTTTTCGACGGCGGATGCTCCGACCACGACGCTGCTGAAGCGGGCCGGCGGCGATCTTGTCACCACGCTCGAGGATAACCAGGCGCTCCGCAACCGCCTCGCGCCGCTGCGCCTGCGCGACACTGAGTTCATATCGGTTGCCGCCGCCGACGGAACGCCGCTCAACGCGTCGCTCATCAAGCCGATCAATTTCGACGAGAGCCGCGAGTATCCCGTGTTGATGTACGTCTACGGCGGGCCCGGTTCGCAGACGGTCGTCAACCGGTGGGGCGGCGGGCGTTATCTCTGGCATCAGTACCTCGCCAACGAGCTCGATATCATCGTTGCCAGCGTCGACAATCGCGGCACCGGCGGGCGTGGTAATGACTTCATGACGTCGACCTACCGGCGGCTCGGCCAGCTCGAGGCGCTCGACCAGATCGCGGCCGCGCGGGAGCTTGGCGGCCTGCCGTACGTCGATGCCTCGCGGATCGGCATCTGGGGATGGAGCTACGGCGGCTACCTGACGCTGATGGCGATGCTCTACGAAGACGGCCCGGCCACGTTCAAAATGGGACTTAGCGTGGCGCCGGTAACAGACTGGCGGCTCTACGATACCATTTACACCGAGCGCTTTATGTCGACCCCACAGCGCAACGCGGTTGGCTACCGTGAGGGCGCGCCGCTTACGTTCGCGGATCGGCTCTCGGACAACCAGCGCCTGCTGCTCGTCCACGGCGATCTCGATGACAACGTGCATTATCAGAACGTTGTGCAGATGGCCGACGCGTTCCAATCAGCCAACAAGCAGTTCGACATGATGATCTACCCTGGACGCGATCACGGCATCGGCGGCGGCATCACACGTCTGCACCTGCATACGCTGCTGACGAATTACGTAAGCGACCACCTGGTGGGCCGT
>CAZKDQ010000196.1:3505-4860 GCA_964551345.1 uncultured Rhodothermales bacterium | reverse complement strand
ATGTCATAGACCGCCCGCACAGGCTCGAACGGCCGCACATCATCCGGATCGACATCGAAATCGTATGTTATGGCTTCATGCACATCTCCCGCCTGATCACGGATGGCCGCAACGGAGAACGTGTAGGTTCCGACCTCAAGACGCTGCGCCAGATGAAGACGAACCTTCCGCACGGCATCACCTTCGTCGCACGTCACGTTCGCAACAGCCGGTTCGTCGTTGATCCGATAACTTTGGCTGCGGCACGCATCTGCCGTCTGAACCGGGCGGCTGTATGTCACATCGATGGCAGTTGCAGATATGACCTTCACCATCTCGATCCATAGCGGCTCAGGTGCAGGTGCATCTCCAGGTTCCACCTCCACATTCCCGAAGAAGTATCCCTGTGCTGCGGCGGCAGTGTGCTTCACCCAGAACCCGAAGTACGACGAGTGCCTATACTCGCCATCGACGGCAGTAATCTGTAGCACGTCGTCGATCCACACCTCCCATACATCATCGGGGCTGCGGCGAACCTCGACACCGAGCACACCGGACGTCGCCTCGAGTAGCGCCTCTTCGGATCGGCCTATCTCCCGCCTCCGTTGCGCCGGATCTCCATCGATCCGATATAGCCGAACCTGGTTCGTGTTGTTGGTGCCGAACTGCAGATAGTAGCCGCGAACATGGCCGGTGAGGTCGGTCGTGTCTGCGACCAGGAAGACGCGGGTGCCATTGAAGTTGCTGAGATTGACATCCTGGTAGGCGAACTGAAATCGCCAGCTCCCATACGCCACGTCAGACGCCGCTGCGAGGTGAAGCGTATCGGAGTGCGCCAGGCCGTTCGAGTTGAGTATCAGCCGTCCGTCAAAAGGCACGACCTGCCAGAGCGCTGTGCTGCCGATCCAGGTGGGATTGTTGAAGAAGTCGCCGTCAGAGAAGTCGTCGCTCCACTGCGCCAGCGTGAGTTGTGGCGCGACCAGGAAGAAGAGGATCAAAAGGGGAGATCGCATCGCGTGCCGCTTTCTCCGATAAACGTGAAGCACGCGAAGTCGTAGGGCGCCGTCACCTTCCCGTTACGCGCTGAAGGCGATAAGTAAGTGGACGGGATCGACCTTCAGATCGACAAACGGCGCGAAAGCAACGTGCTATCGAGCTCTAGATCATCCCGCTGCGCTTGCGTAGGATCCATTCGGATGCGAGGAAGAGCAAGGCGAGAGCAAGTAGCAGAACCGTGTGGCGCAGCGAAGATTCCTCAACGACGCGTTCCGTTCTGGCCTCGAAACCTGGTGACGCTGTCGCGTCCGCGATGAGGCCGGGCAGGCCGGCGAGGTCCGTTGCCGTGCCGGCCGTTCGTGCCGCGATCTGGCGCATCA
>CAZKDQ010000196.1:0-3405 GCA_964551345.1 uncultured Rhodothermales bacterium | reverse complement strand
TCGAAAAGCTCCTGCACGGGTTGGACACGTACGAGCCGATCATCCTCCGGGCTCGTCAGCCACTGAACCATATTGCTGAAGAAGAGATCGAAAAGGCCTTCGGCGCGATCAAGAGACGGTGGAAGCGTGCGCCACTGCCACACGTTATGTGCGAGAACGGCCGCGGATCGTCGTCCGGCTCGATTGCGGATCAGGATGAGCGGATCTCCGAGGTCGACGCCACGACTATACACCGAAGCAAGCGTCGTTGCATCTGCACTCGCCTGCCATCCAGCATCCGGATATTGGGCAGGAGGGAGGCTACTCCACGCCTCGGCGCCGCTTCGATGGCCGCCCATCACAGGATGCGTACGCCCCGTTGAAGTGAGCGCCGGCTGCGCTTCATGTGTGGCGGAGGATGCCCCGGCAGGCAGAGCCGGTAAGACGGCGTCACCGATGGAACGTAGTCCGCTGGGATGGATCTGACGCCCCGCGATGTACAGAACGGGCGTTGTGTTGCCTTCGAGCAACGACCGCACATTATTTACGAGCGCATTCGATGATCGTGCGTGTGGGAATCCAGCCAGCACAACCAGGTCGACATCGCTTAGTGAGGAAGGAAGGGTACCTTCGTAGAACGACTCCGGATCTTTCTGAGTCAGCGTCTGAATCTCGAGCGATGCGTCGCCACGTAGCGCCTGTCGGAATGCACCGAGATCAGGATCAGGAGCACCGGCCAGGATGAGAATCTGCCGGCGGCTATCGACGACACGCGTGCTGACAGAGCGCGCATTGTTGCGATGCGTTGCCTCGCCATCGAGCCGGGTTACGGTCGCGGTGTATTGTACGAGTCCGGGTTCGGCCGGCGTGACCGACAGGTCCACCATCTGCTCGGTCCCATCCCCCGAAAGCCGAATCGATTCACTTGCAACGACACGCGATCCTTGCTGCAGTGACACCGTTACCGGCTCGTCGGCGAATCCATCCGACAGGACGCGCACGCGCACCGGAAGCTCGGTTCCGGAGTAAGCCAGTTCGTTCGTCAGAACCTCCCGTATCTGGACGTCCTGATAGCGCGACGTGTCTCCGGATACGACTGTATGAATTGGGATGAGCGATTCTTCCGCAGCATAAATCGGATTTCGACCGCTGTTGTAGAGACCATCCGAGATGAGCACGATCGACCGAATGTTCTGCTCGGCGCGTACGCTGCGCATGTGGTCGATGGCGCGGCCTATGTCCGTCCGGCCGCCTTCGAATGAGATGCTGTCAATAGCGGAATCATCACTACCGAGGTTCTGCGTAGACGCGTCGAAACCATAAACCTGGACCTCACCCGGTAGGTCATCGAGATCCAGTTCGCGCAGCCTCTCGAGAAGCACGTCAGCGTCTGCCAGTGTCTGGCTTGCGCTGTTGTCGACGAGGAGAGCTAGAATGGGTGGATGATCGCGGCTCGAGCTGCGCGTCACGATGGGATCGAAAAGCAGCAGGATCACGATGGCGAGCGCTGCAAACCGAAGACCCGCGAGCAGACTCTTGATGGGCGTCGAGAGCCGCGGCGTCGTGCGCCTGTATACCCAGAAGGTAAGTGCGGCGACGCCGAAAAGGCACGCCAGCAGGAGCAGGGGATGGGAACTGAGCCCGATGGACATCCGGGAAACGTCGGTTCAGCGAAGCAGCACGACCGATCCGGACCGGCTCGTGCCGCCGCCTCGGATCAGGAAGAAATAGACACCCGGCGCAGCCGTCGGCATCTGGACGTTGAAGGAATGGGAGCCGGGAGAAAGGGTTCCGCGGTAGACCTGCATCACTTCACGTCCGGTGGCATCGTATAGGGAGATCTCACCGGTGAATCCGGAAAGCGGGCTTTTCACCTCGATCGTGGTGCCTCCAGTGGTCGGGTTCGGATAAGGCGCCAACAACTCGACGACTTCCACCGGGGGTTCAGCGCGCAACCGTAAGGCCTCTTCAACGGCGGCGCCCGCGTTGATGATGCCCCAACCCAGTGCATTATCTGGAGAAACGGAGTTGTGTGCCGTTTGCTTCAGGACCTGCTTCACGTCGTTGGGCGTCAGGTCAGGATTCGCCTGAAGCATCTGCGCCGCCACGCCGGCCGCAAGCGGAGCAGCGAACGAGGTGCCGTTCGCACGTGCATACTCAGTGGTGCCAATAGCGACGGGAACGCGCACACCCGGCGCTGCGACGTCAGGTTTAATACGGCCGTCGGCAGTCGGGCCGAAGGAGCTGAACGACGCGCGGCGACCGGCCTCATCCACGGCGCCCACAGTGATCGCACCGCGCGCATCG
Organism: uncultured Rhodothermales bacterium; assembly: GCA_964551345.1. Classification (GTDB taxonomy): domain Bacteria; phylum Bacteroidota; class Rhodothermia; order Rhodothermales; family CAZKDQ01; genus CAZKDQ01. Next base: position 1,119 of record CAZKDQ010000196.1, on the reverse strand, counting down.
GCAGGCGTGCTGATGTAGTACCAGCAAGCTTCAGGCGAGTGACAAGCTTCGTTTCCGGCGCTAACGACAACCACGACACCCAGCTCCGTCGCGCGCTGCACTGCGATCGTTGTTACGGCCGTCTCACCATCGAGATCACCAATCTCATATCCGGGATCATCATCAAAATCGATGTATCCCAGAGAAATGTTGACAACATCAGCGCCCTGTGCTTCTAAAAATTCAAGACCCGCAACCAAATTCTCTTCCTCGGTTCGAGTCTCGGTGGGAGCATATTCGGTTACGGCGCCAATCAAGGACGCTCCGAACGCGGGACCTAACATCATGCCGTCGGCTCGCCCCGCAGCCGTGGACGCCACCATCAGGCCGTGGCGATTCGACTGCGGGCCTTCCGTAAAATTGGCCTCACCGACTATGCGCCCATCGGCGCGATGGCTGCGAAATACCTCATGGGTGAAGTTGCTAAATTCAGTATCGAGAAAGCCGAGCAGTACGCCTGTACCGTTTATGCCGGAGCGGATAGGCGCCAGCGCGTTGATCATCTCGAGATATTCTGTTGATAAGCCCGGGTCAGGTGCATCATCGAACGTCTTACTCGGTGCATGAGCGTCTCTTATAAGTTCTGTGACGGGCTCTACGCGATGATGCTGTGCGCGAACGCGTTTTGCGGCGCGAACGAATGGAAGTCGGTGGAGCGCATCTACGCTTTCAGCTGCCGACATTACGCTCACGGCACCAATCAAGCCACTGATGACACGTATCCGGTAACCGCGCTGCTGAAGCTCCGTCACGACGGCAGGGTCAATCGCAAGCTTCCGAGCATTTCGTGTTGACCGTCGGGATCGGCGATCCAGCGCTCGTCTGGTAGTAGAATGCGCATCGTCGGATACGAGATATGCCTCGTCCAGAAACACCCAGACAGCCACCGAATCTGATGCCGTTGCCGACGTTGATAACGCCAGTATCGACACAAAAAACGCGACGAGACGCATCAGATGTACGGCATAATGAGGTAGACGATATATCCCGAATAACCTGCCATCAGCGTCGCTCCTTCAAGACGAGAGATGCGATACTTCGTCCATGCGATGGGAAGAAGAATGATGCCGAATCCAAGCA
>CAZKDQ010000195.1:0-4888 GCA_964551345.1 uncultured Rhodothermales bacterium | reverse complement strand
AGCGTCCGAAGGGTTGGCGGACGAGCGTTTCGGCCGGAGCGCGGCCATGTTCGTCCCGGCGCATGGTTGGCGAACCCCGGCGGGGCCGTACCCGGTTCATCCCTCATACATACAGTTGGGCGAGAAACCACCGGCGCCCGGACGTGGGCGCCGAGGTTTGTGCCGCGGGTTACGAGGCGTCAGCGTAGAATATTAATCGCCCGGCTGTCGACGTGCCGGCCCTTGCTCAGCCGCAGGATGTACGTTCCGCTGGCGAGTCCGTCGGCAGACAATATGACGTTGTGACGTCCGGCCGCGAGATGTGCATCGAGCACGACTTTGACCTCCCGGCCCAGCAGATCGAAGAGGCGCATCTGGATGTCCGATGCCTCCTGCAGAGAGAAGCCGACAAGGGTCGAATTTGCAAACGGATTTGGGAAGTTGGGATGTAGCCTCAGCACGCCGTCGGTGTCGTCGCTGGGGCGTAGCGTAATCTCAACGCGAGCACCCACCGCTGCTCCGCCGCCGTTGCCGACGTACGCGATGAATGCGTCTGACGCCGCGCCGGAATCGATCGACGAGTAGGTGAGGCTGCGCCCGTCCGCCGCCACCTCGACTGTACCGTAGGTCGGCTGTTCCGCGCCGATAACCAAGAGCGAATCAGAGTTGGCGACAAGCGCCAGCTCGCCGACACCGATGGTAATGTTGCCGCCGACTTCAGCCTCGAGCGAGATGGAACGTGGCAGCGGAATGTCGGCATCGATCGGCGTGAGCAGGAAGGCGGCTATGCGCCCCCCTCGGAGTCCGTATCCGGCAATTTGCCCCCGGGCGTTGATGTCGCGCGCCTCAACGAGACGCCAGTCGTCTTCCGGGTTGTGGATGAGCTCGTCGAGGTTAAAGTGACGCCCGTCCACCCAGAGCGCTGCGCGCTTCGTCGGCGCGGCTGCGGACTTTCCGGCATGCGTAGAGGAAAGATCAAACTTCATCGCATGCCGCGCGCCGAGGCGCCACCGGTCGTGCATGGACGTCGTCTTGCTCGCAACTGTGACATCCTCCGTGACACCGACCGCCCATCCGGCATCGCTTACAGCGTACGCTTCGGCGAAGCCGGCGTCGGTGTCCTCGAGTGAGGCTGCTACTCCATCGGCATCCCATGCCATAGCAACGACACGGCCGTTTACCAGGGCACTTCCTACGCTCATCCCCAAATTATTCAGGTCGTATGCGCGGGTTTCGGCCGTGGTGATGACGCGGCCGTTGACAACGGCGTATTCAGTGCCGCCATCCGTTGATACCACACCGGCCACGTTTCCGCGATTGTTGATGGCGAATGCTTCGGAATGCGAGCCGTGCCCGAAATCAATCGCTTCCATGTCGGCGTCCCATACGACCGCCTGGTACCGGGCCTGACTCGTGCTGGAAACGCCGGCCGTGGCGCCACTTTCGTTCAGGTCGTACGCGACGCCGAAATTCCCGCCGAGGCTCCCAAGCGGTTTCAGTGAACCATCGGTTCCGAGTAGCACGGCCAGCGCGGACGAGTCGGCCGCGACCGCGACGCCGGCCATCGTGCCGTCGTCGAGCAGGGCATAGGGGGTGACGATATGATCGTCGACACCGACTGTAGTGGCCTTGCCATTCGACCAGACGAAGGGTGCAATGCCCTGGGAGGTCAATGTCACGCCGGTGACGAGTCCGTCTGGTGAGACGGCGATTGCGCGCGAAATCGAGCCTCCATCAGGCGACACCTCGACGATCGTAAAGCCGAATCCGGCTACGGTCACGGTGACGGTTGCCGTGGCTCGCCCGCCGGCCGCGTTCTCGATGATGTAGGGAAAGGTGTCCGTACCGACAAACGATGCCGCAGGCGTGTAGGTGATCGTGCGGCCGTCGGTGGCGGCTCGTCCATTTCCTGGCTGCCCGACCTCGACGATGGTGAGTTCGCCGCCTTCGGGGTCGGTGTCGTTGGCGAGCACGTCGATGACAACGGCTTCGCCCCGGATGGTGGTGGCGATGTCGTCAACGGCTACGGGTGCCGCGATCTCAGGAGTTGTGGAGGTTCCGCTTATGGGTATCTCAGCGCTTCCGCCATTGGACGCGATCTGAAGGACGGCTTCGAACGATCCCTGCTCGACGGGCTGAAACGTCAGGGCAAGCTCGAGGCTGTCGCCTGCGACGAGCACGGAGTCGAACGCGCTCCAGAATACGGGAATATCGTCCTCAGTGACGTCGATCGACGAAATCAGGAGGTCGGCCTCGCCCCGGTTGAACATCGTGACGACCTGTGTGGATGATTCACCCACCTCGGTCTCCGGGAAGCTGATCTGGTTGGGATCAACCGCTAAAACAGGCGACGGCAGGTCCGATTCGATCCCTGAGCCGGTCAGCCTGATGTCGGCATCGCCGCCGTTTGTGCGGATCACCAGCGTGGCCTCGTGCGCGCCTGCAGCAACCGGTGCGAAGGAGACATCCACCTCGATGCGCTCGCCCGGCGCAACCACCTCGTCGGATGCCTCCACCGTGAACGGCGAATCCATCGCGTCGACGAAAAGTGCGGATATCAGCAGATCGGTCTCTCCCTCGTTTGCGATCGTGACGGAATGCGTGACGGAATCGCCCGTCGTCGTCTCCGGAAAGTTGATCTCAGTCGGCTCGACAGTGAGAATGGGGAATGCCTCATCCGAAGCTTCCACCTGGAGGAAGACGATGCCGTCATCAGCAATCACATTCAGATCGACACCCGAGATCTGCGGCAGGTTGATTTCCCGGAAATCACCCGACAGCGAGCCGGATGCGGTGGCGATTCTGTAGAGGTCGCCCGGCTCGGGGTTATAATCGCGAAAGACAACCTCGAGAGTGCCGTCGAGCAGAAGGTCGCCGTCCATCTGGAGGACATCGTACGCTTCGCTTGACGGAGGCCCCGCGATCTCGATCTCGAGTCGCTGGTCGCGGAGATCGAGGTATCCACGTACTGCCAATGTGCCGACAGGAGCGCCGGGAGCGATCGTTCCATTGGCGGCCTCGATCACTGCTTCGGAAACGTCGAGGATGCCGGTTCCGGTAATCGTTCCTTCCTGGAAGAGGACGCTCGAGAAGACGGTCCGCCCGGCCTCCAGCGAGAGCGTGCCCGCGTTCTCGAACGCTACTTCGATGTACGTGCCGACGTTGTTCTCATTGTACTCGGGAGCATTCATACCCCACTCGTAGCGCTCGAGGGTTCCGACGCCCGACTTTCGGAGCACACCATTGTTGACGATGCGCTCATCCCCCGAGGCTGCTTCTCCTGCGGCGATCCGGCCGTCCCGCTGGACGTCGAACGTGGCGTTCTCGCCGATTACGAGCGTGGCGCCGTCGTCGAGGATGAGGTCGCCGTCGTCCCACGCGGCGTCGTCATCGATGAGCAGGTCGGTTCCACGGAGCGTGATGCTCGAGTGCGCGGCGGGGAAGTCTCCGGCCAAGATGAGCGCCGGGAAAGATACGACCTGCGACGTACGGATTTCGCTCAGGCCTTCGATGGTACCGTAGCCGAGCCTCGCCATGCCACCTGGCTCGACGCTAATTTGTCCCTCGCCGATGATGGTGGCCTGCTGGCTCACCCCGATACCGAGCGAGTTCTCGACAACAATCTCGCCCGCCATGTCGAAGTGTCCGTCGACGATCAACTCGCCGATACGCGTAGTTCCCGGGACGCGAAACGCGACCCCACCGTCGATGAAGTTGTCGCTGTTTATCAGGAGCGAGCCCAGCCGCGTGATGGAGAGCCGGTCCGTAAACGTCGTGTGATGGCGTGGATTCAGGCCGCCCTCCACGTCGATCTCGCCGGTCAGATCGATGGCATAAGTGAGGCGGAAATTGCCGTGCCCCCGGAGCGTGCCACCCAGCTCGACCGCTTCGGCATTAAAGCCGTGGGCGTTGCTGATCGAGATGTTCGCATTGGAGATAATCAGCCCTTCGTTAACACTGTTGTCCGACAGATAGAACAGGAGGGTGCCGACGTCGGAGCGGACCTCCCCTTGATTGTCTATATCAAGAGCATCGCCGAACTGAGTGCTCATCCCGATCGCGCCTTCAGAGTTCGGGCCATCCCGCTTCACAATCAGGCCTCTGTTGATCAGGCGTGGCCTGACGGCCGTCGTGTATCCCGGCTGAATGCCCGAAGCGGCTTCCCCCAATTCCAGGGAGGCTCCTTCTTCGATGACGATCGTGGCTCCGTTTCTTGGCGCGAGATATCCCCGCTCGAAGACCATGGTGTCGTGGACTTCGATGTGGCGTCGATCGATCGGAAGGCCCTGGAAAGACTGCCTACTGATGACCGCGCGCCCAAGCAGTATGGTTGCCCCGGGGCCGTTCATATTGCCCTGGCTCCAGGTAAAGTCGCCCTCAATGATCAGGGTGCCGTCACCATCGATGTTTCCCCCGTCGAAGGTCATGCTCTCGAGCACGATCAGTTCGCCCGTTATGTCGAGCGTCGCCCGGGTAGATGCAATCGTGAGGGCGGCGACTGAAGCTTCATCGACCGTGATCCGGTAAAATCCACCATCCGACATTTCGATTACGGCCTCGTCCGCAGGTCCAGGCACAAACTCGGTGCTCCAGTTCGAAGGGTCGGACCACGATGTGCCGTCGCCGTCACCGGTCCAAACGACTGTCGTTTGACCGAATGCGTTGCCGACGCCGGAGAGTGCGATCAGAATAACACATGTGATAATAGACCTGAATACGATAGTGCGACTCATGCTGGATAGATCGAATAAAGGCGTTTATAGATTGCCTGCGGCGTATATGGGGTAAATATATTCCCGGTGAACGTGAACATATGCGTTTGGCTCATATGTTCAGTAAGTATGGCTGTCGTCAGCCGGATAACATACAATGGATATCTAAAAGTATACCAGCGACAGCATTTGGCATT
>CAZKDQ010000194.1:0-4890 GCA_964551345.1 uncultured Rhodothermales bacterium | reverse complement strand
GGACCGTGCTGATGCCCGCCAGCGGGAGGAAGAAGCCGAAGTGATCCGGGAAATCTTCGTAGACACACGCAATAGTGTCGCCGCTGATGATGTCTTCGGCTTCGAGGTAAACGCCGTCCGTCGCGAGCAAGAACCGGGCTTTCGCCTTCACGGTGGCCCGGCTGCTTCTCAGTGCCGAAAGTGACGCCGTGACCCGTCCCCCATCACACGTTAGAATATGGATGTTGTTGGTCTGGAGAACGCCACCGAGATCGGATCGATTGGTGGACCCGGCACGCAGGCGCTTGATCGTCGTCGCCTTATTGCCAAACGCCTCCAGGAAGGCAAAGGGAAACTCCTCGGCGTCGAACGGCTGCGCCGCCAGCTCGGTGATGGCCTGTTCGATCTCTACTGCGTTCATGGAGTGCGGCTTTCCAAATAGTGCGTCATGTGGTCCTTGACTGTGAACCTAAGATCGTCGGTCTTACGCAAAGTGTCAGCAAAGACCTGCTTCGGTCGGCCGTTCCCAGCCGGCCGGTCAGACCACGAGCCCAGAAAATAGGGGATGCGGGGGGACGCCTTGTGACGCCGTTGCATGCACCGGCGCTACGCGGCGGTGGGATTGTCGCCACTGCGGTCCCCAGACACAGCAACGCCCGGGCGGTGAGCCACCCGAGGCGTCGTTGGTGAACGAGTGCCCGTGTACGGAGTCAACGGCTATTACGTCGATCCCCGGACCATGAACTCGAGGCGCTCGTGGAGCTGCGGACGGTCGCGCAGGGCGATCCGCGCCACATCCCTCAGGTCACGCACCCATTGATCCATCGCGCCCATCAAGATTCCACCGCATGACACCTCGTCCTAAATAGCGGCCATTCTGGTAGTCGAAGCTGATGGTGTTCAGGACATAGTCGTGTGGGTTCAGATATTTTTGCAGGCTTCGCATGACTACTTAGTATGCACAGTGTGAAAGGGTATAACGTCCAAGTTCAGCGGCCCATAGCCGGTCGCTGACGATAAGGATACAAGCGAAAAGTCGCTTGGCTATGGATCCATTAGACCGCGTCGTTATGCAGACCCACACGATGCTATTCGTAGAATCCAGGTTTGATATTTCCGCTCTCGTCCCGAATGTTGCCTTCCTCATACTGCTTCCAAATGAATCCCATCAAGCGTCCGTTCAGGCTCCACATTCGGCTTGCGACGTTTCTTATCTCCTCGATTGTTACCTGTCCATCGGAGATCTTCAGAGACGCCCGACGTAAGTCGATTTTCTGCATTCGCACTACGGACGGATCGCCTTCAATCGGACCGTGCGTCGAATGAATGAGCCTGTTTCTTTCTTGTTCGACGGCACTGATTTCAGCAATGAGGTTCTTCAGCTTATCCCCTTCCGCGTCATCACGTGTGGACAACAAGCCAAGTACGTTGAGAGCATCAAGCCGCGCTTGCGTAGAGAGCCGGGCGATGAGAGTAGCAGATTTTAGCCAGTTACCTTCTGCCATCGCAAGGACACTATAGAATACAGTCGTCTCCAACTCCGAAAATGCCGCGGACATCCTGCCCAGGGTTTCATAGAACTCTGGACTCATGTCAGGTGAACCAGCGTAGTCTGGATGGTCGTATCTCAGCACTTTCGTCTCCTGTTTTACATAACGGATCGGCAATAAACGGCTCGCTCAGTGGAGCGTTTGCTCGGAGCCATTTAATCACGGACGTCTTGCGCGGCAAGTCATCTGTGCGCGGTCGGACGTCATCGCGTTGTTACACACGTCACTCTGAGCCCGGCGGCTCCATATTCGGTATGCCTGCAAACTCGGCCTTGTTCTGGAGATTGATGTCACCAGTTACTAAAACTACCGGACTATGCGGTCGGGCTTTTATGACTTCAATCGTGGACGCCAGGATTCGATCATCGCTGCTAAATTCGTCGAGCCACGCAAGCGCTTCATCCATTTTTGGTTCTGCTGCAAACGCCATGATCTCGCTCTTATCACCTACGAGCGTGACACCCTCTGTTAGCTTTCCGCGCCGGCGATATTCTTTTATTCGCCTGATGAGACTCTGCGTTTTCTCACGTACGGCTTCGGATCGGTGGTTGACCTTTAGCTTGTCAAGCTCTGCAAGCACGGGTGGAGTAAGTGCAATCGAGAATCGTCGAGCTTCGTCGATATTCCATTCTTCAAAGCATGGATTGGCGAGGAGGGCGTTCGTGTCTGGAACCAGTGTTACCAGTCCGGACGCCTCGTCGAATAGACGATTAAGAAGTTCATGCTGCGTATCCAAAGCCTGGCCAGCCGCAGTGAATACATCATCTAGATCAGATCGCCACCGATTCTCATTCTGCTGCAGGACCACCTGAATCGTCTCGTGAGCGTTCATCAAGTCCTCTATTGTTGCGCTAGGTTGGCCAGTTAGCAAGTTTCGAATCAGGTCGAAGTAGCGAACATATTTCGTAACGGCCTTAGACTGAATCACTCGACCCTGTTCATCGAGATCCTGCCACGAGTACTTCTTTCCGACAAAGACGAGGCCTTCGCCTTCTCTGTACCACCGATAAATGGCCGATTTCTCTTTGAGCTGATCTAAGAGGGCGCGAACTTCATTCGCTGTACTCTTCAGGTTATCAGCAACAGTCCTCACGAACACATCGGTATGAGTTGTGCGTGTAACACCGGAGCAATGCGGCGCCGGCGCAGCCGCTCGTTTAATGGCAAAGAAACTCTAACCGCCAGAAGAAGCGTCACGCTGCGACGGCGCGTCCGCAGGAGCGAATTGTTAAATTGGTTCTCGTACCGATTCAATTGCGCGTGCCAGGTACTCGAGGCCTCCATTCAGTATATCAACTTCACCGGACGTGGTTGATAGCACGCCGTCGCGCATGATGCCAAGTCTCTTTAATTGAGGAACCACGCGGCGGTCGACTTCCGATACGAAACTCCTTACGTCCAGCGTACAATCGGCGATCTTGTAGCCCTGGCCTCCACTAACGATCATCACGCCGTCGTCTCTCAAAGGCCCTATAGCCTTCGCGCGCAAGACAGTATCTGATACTTCCATCCCCGCGACCTCTCTTATCGAACGGAGTATTTCATTTGTCGGTACATATGAACCAGGCGCATCGTGATCGAGCCTAAACAACAGATAGCGGAGTACTTCCACCCGTAGATTTAGGTCGGGGTCGCTGGTATTGTAGTTGTTTTCGAGATAGGTGAGGGCGGAGCGGTGAGACAAGGATCTCACTTTCGCATCAGCCCCGTCAGTCTCGTTGACCGAAATTGAGAACCCTCGCATGCGCGGCGGCCAATGTTCAGCCATCAGGACTTTTGGCCGTAGCACAGACAACACTTCGGTGGCCGCGGTCGACATTTTCTTCGGGTCGAACACCCTTGCGAATGATCCGGCACAAAAGTCGGCTATCTGAAGGATGATCTCTTCCTCGCTGTCGGCAAATCTTGTGGAATGGATCGAAAACAGGTCCGGTTGCACGTGCGCGATTTCGATGTACTTTACAAACCCGCGCATAAACTCCTTCGAGCCGTGCTGATCGATGACCAAGGCAATGCGTGGGTGCGCGGCAAAGAGGAACCGGTACAATCTACCGTGCATGTATTTTATAAATGGCCGCTTGTAGACCAGGCCTCCAGACTTGAAGATGCTTCGCTTGTCGACGGAAAGGACATGGAGATGAAATGGGAGTTCGGCAATATCCTTTAAAACTCTGAGCCGCCGTGTGTCGTCCTTACCGACCGATGAAGATTTGATTTCGCTCTCAGAAAAGTATTTGGACGAGATTTCGAGAACGCCCGCCTCTACATCTTCCCGCGAGTCCGGAGCGACCAATACTGCGGCAACAATGTAGTGCGTCGTCACTCCCGACTTGTCTACAGCCAAATCGGGAGTTCCGTACTCATCAATGAAAACACGCTTCTGAACCGAGTCAGCCATAATCGGTGGACCTGAGCCAACATAACAGTGACCGCTCACCCGCGGAGGGCAGCGCGGCGTTTGGACGAAGCATTGTAGGCGCGGGAGTTGGAACGAGGCAAGCCCATTGCGCCCCTCGTTGGGTGGAGAGGCGGGTCGGCTGCACCCGAGGAATAGAACTCACCAAAGCGACGGGAGCCTTGTGTAAAGATCCTCAACGAAAGCGTTGATAGCAGAGTAAAACATCTTTTCGATCTGCCCATTGTCATCAAAATTGGGAGGCCCAAAGAACATTCCAGTGACACTACCGGAAGCCTGCATCATATCTGAGCCAGTCAGTCCTACCACCGCCCATGACCAGATACAGTCATACATGGCCGAATAGTACACGAAGGAATATTCCAGTAGCTCAACGGCAGCATTATCTCCATCCTGGGCTTTTCGTACCGTCTCTCGCATAGCGTCTACTTGCAGATTGCCAACCGAGGGGCTGCTATCCAGAGTCTGTTCGACTCTCCGAATGACAGCTTGACGATAGTGATCACGCTTCATTCCGCCGGCTTGCGCCGCCTGCGGAAGGGATGGAAACAGCTGCCCTTGGAAAAAGGTTTGTTTATCCTTGAGCAGCTCTTGGTTAGCGAGTGCCTCGTAGACAAGGTTAATAGCGACCTTACGAGGGTACTCCTGCTTAGAGTACCTCTGCCGATACTCGCGGAGTTGAATGACGCGTCCGAGGACGGCATCTTTTACTGGGGGGGGGGCTTCTCGCATAGGGGTAGGGATGCAGTAACCACAATTATTTATCCTGACGAACAACAATAATAATCTCGACAGGTGTCGCTTGAATATAAGCGATTGAATCGGCCGTCGCCACTGCCCATGCCTACCGCGTCACGCCATTGCAGTTGGATCGACGCTTCTCAACACTCCCCCAGACACAGCAACGCCCCGGGCGGTGAGCCACCCGAGGCGTTGTTGGTGAAG
>CAZKDQ010000193.1:0-4958 GCA_964551345.1 uncultured Rhodothermales bacterium | reverse complement strand
CGCCGCCAAACTCAGTTCCGGCTTCTTCACTTCGCGCGGTTCGGGCTGGACGATGTCAGTAGAGATGTACTTCGAGTGCATCAGCCGTGCTACGGCCATGTAGTTCGGCTTGAAGAGCAGCTCGTTGCCGACGCGGTAGCGCTTGTTGCTTCGCGTCACATCGTACACCGTCATGTCGGACGTCGTGCCCGCAAACGCCACATCATCATCAACCGGTTCGATATCGTCGACCTCGACATCCATCAAACCAAAATCGACGATACAGCGCTGCGCCTGGACGGCGTCCTCCTCCGGCTCGGCTACCTGCCCGATCGCTGCTTCGTTGATGACACCGTCTGGAAGCGTGTCCTTCGTAGCGGTCTCGATGATGTTCGCCTTGAAGTCGAAAGCATTGGTCGAGAGGTCGCGGAAGGGCTCGTTGTAGAGCGGCGACGTACCAAAGAATGCACCCTCACCAATCCGAAGGTGGTTGATGCCGGACGGCAGCCGCCCGTTCTCAATGAGCGGCAATGAGATCGAGCTCGAGCCCGAAACGAGCGGAAGCGGGTGATCGAACCGCGCCTCGATCAGTTGCTTGTAGAGGCAGAGCTGGATCAGCTTGTCGTAATTCGGCTCGACGCCATACATGCAACCGAGGTTGGTGCCGATGCCGATCACATCGATGTGCGGCAGTTCGAAGATCTCGGCGTAGAAATCGAGCACCTTGTCGCGGATCACACCCTCACGCAGCTCGCCCATCTCGATCATCACTACGACCTGATGGGATTTGCCGAGCTTTCCTGCTGCTTGGTTGAGCGCCCGGATGGTCGTTCGGCTGGTGTTGACGGAGATGTCCGCGTAGCGAACGACATGGTCCGCGAGGTTGACCGCCGGCGGTTTGAGGTACATCGTCCGGATGTCCGGCCGGATCTCCTTGATCGTCTTCAATCCGGAAATACGGGCGTCCGCTACAGAATGGACGCGGTCGAATGCCTCATCGAAGAGCAAGCTCTCGAGCACGTCGCGGTCGCCGCCGAGAAGTTTGGCGACGAGGGTCCACTGGATGTCGTGCTCACCGAGGAAGTCGTTGAGTTTACGGATGTTGCCGAGTATTCTCGACGGATGTACTCTTAGTTCAGCCATAATTCAGGGCTGGTGATGGGATACGAATGACGAGGATTGGAGTGCGAATCAATTGCTTCGGTGGAGCCGCATTTCTGCGTACTTCGACGTGAAGCCAAGGCGCTCGTAAAGGCGCCGCGCAGGGTTGTCATAATCGACGTGCAACGCGATGTCTCCGTCGCAAACCTGCTGCATCGCATCCATCAGCTTCGTGCCGATCCCGCGGCCGCGCCGCGATGCATCGACGGCTACGTACACGAGGATGTGTTCGGGTATGAAGCCGGTCATGCCGGTGTCGTTCACCACCATCGCGCCGGCGAGCTCTCCATCGTCAATAGCCGCCAGCAGCACGCCGCCGCGGCCATCGGATTCGGAGAAGGCGTAATCGATTGCGGCGTCGACATGATAATCGGGATCGCCATAGTCGCCGAGATGTTCGACGAGGAACGCGACGAAGGATTCGCGTGAGAGGCCGTCGGGAAATTCTGATGCGCCTCTGATGGAATAGATGGTGATGGAGTCGTTCGGGATCTCTGGTTCTGCCGTAACGAGTTCGCTCACGTGGTAAGTTTTATTGGATGATGTCATTATTTGACAGTCGCTTTGTAAGCGTAGGCGGAGCAACATGTTGCGTTAAGCCTGCGTGAGGCTCCATCCCTTGCAAGAACCGTTCGATTATTCCGTTTCTGCGTCCGTTGCACCCCGTCGGCGCCAGGTATTCACAGGCGCTTCAACTGCGGGAGTGGGATTCGCCAGGTATGACCGCAGAGGCCGAGCCCGCCATTCCACCGGTGTGCCTTCGGCATGCAGTTCGTGCACTCGCCTCTGTCTCGCTGATCCGTCTTCTCTCACCTGCCATCCTGTCGCGTCCATCATGATTGATCCCTGGAACCGCAGTGAAAGCCACCACCGTGGAGATTACCGCGTTTTCCGCGTGCGCGAAGACATCAGCCATTCGCCCATCACCGATGAAGCACACTCGTTCTTCGTCATCGAGTCGAACCCGTGGGTAAACATCATCCCGATCACGCCGGAAGGGCGCATCGTAATGATCCGGCAGTATCGCCACGGGATCCGCAGCAGCACCCTCGAGGTGCCGGGTGGACTTGTGGATGACGGCGAGTCGCCACGGACGGCGGCCATACGGGAGATGCTCGAGGAGACGGGCTTCGCCGGCGAGGAGGTGATCGACCTTGGATCCGTCGCGCCGAATCCGGCCATACAAAACAACCTGTGCCATACGTTCCTGGCGCGAGACGTGCGCCGGCGGCAGGAGCAGCAGCTTGACGGCGCGGAAATCATCGATGTAATCGAAGTGGAGCCGGCGGACGTCCCGCGGCTCATCCGGCGAGGCGACATCAACCACGCGCTCGTCGTTGCAGCGTTTCACCTGTTCCATATTCATATGAACGGGAGTGACTATCCCTAAATCCCCATCCCATCATGACGGCAGGCCGATTTAGTGCGCTTCCCTCCGCACTTCTTGTAATTACCCTACTGCTCTCGGCGAGGAGTGGTGTTGCGCAAAACGTCGACATCAATCAGTGGCTCGTTGTGGAGCCGATACCCGTGGCTGCGCCGGGTTTCAGTGCGGAAGATGCGGCAGAATTCGGCGCGGAGCTGCTCGATCTGGGTCCGCAGGACGTCGCGTCATGGGCGCCGGAGGCAGGCGAGCTGTTCATCAATCATCGAGGTCGCAATCGCACATGGCAGCAGCGATCGGGTGACCTCGCGTTCGGCCGGAGCGGTGACGCCGCGTCGGTTGCATGGGCGGCATCCTACATCGACGTCGATCGCTGGCAGTCCGTTCGCCTCGTTGTCGAGACGCCTGGCCGAGCGCGTGTTTATGTTGATGGAGAAGCGGTGGCGTCCAAGACGACCGCGGAAGCTGCTTCCGATGATGCCGGCGTCCTCCGGCAGGAATTGGAGCTACTGCCGGGGAAGCATACGCTGATCGTTAAGGCCGTTTTTTCAGGAGATGCGCAGCGGACGATTTCAGCACACCTCGAGCCGATCGATCCGGATGAGAGTGGCACCATCAGCATCTCGACACAGCCCGAGCGTTTCGTGCAGTTGCAGGATCTGACGGATGCGCCGAGGCCGACATCCGTTTCCGTTTCACCAGATGGGCGACTCGTGGCGGTTTCCATCACACAGCGCATCGATGGTGATGTCGCGACGCGCCTCGAGATTCGCCGCACCGAAGACGCGTCGCTCGTGCGCACCTATGCGGGCGGGATGAATCCGGGCCAGATCCAGTGGCTCCCTGATGGCGCCCGGTTCTCGTACGTCCACCGGTCGGACGGCAAGGCGGATCTGTGGCTCGTCGATCTGGACGCGGGCACGCAGGAGATCCTGCTCAGGGGAGTTGAACGCCTTGGCGGGCATCAGTGGTCACCTGATGGCGCGTTCCTCATCTATTCGATGACCGAGGTGGCTGAGCGCGATGATTCTGGAGTTCGACGCATGGAGTATCTGGAATCCCGCAGGCCTGGTTTCGATGATCGCAGCCACCTGTTCCGGCTCGACCTCGCCTCTCGCGCCATCCAGCGGCTGACCGCCGGCCCACTCTCGACGCGTCTGAATGATATTTCTCCCGACGGCAACCGGATGCTCGTCACGCGCTCGCACATCGACTACAACCGGCGACCGTTTGTGCTGAGTGAATTCGCAATCATCGATCTGAACACGCTCGAAGTCGACTCCCTCTTCAGCGCTGCGTTCGCCGGCGGCGGTCGCTTCTCACCCGATGGTCGGCAGTTGCTCATCACCGGCGGCCCGACCGCATTCGGCGCCGCGGGCACGGCCGTTCCCGAAGGCACCGTTCCCAATGATTACGACACGCAGGCATATCTATACGACCTCGATTCGGGCAACGTCACGGCCATCACGCGAGACTTCGATCCCTCCGTTTCGAGTGTGGTTCAGCGCGGGTCAAACTTCTACATCACCGCCACGGAAGCGTCGTTCGAGCGGTTTTACCGATTTGATCTGACGACGCAGCAGTTTGAGCGAGTGAATGCCGAAGGAGATGTGGTGCGCGGTCTGTCCGTCGCCGAGCGTCAGCCTGTCGGCGCATACATCAGCTCGGGCGTTTCCGCTCCGCCGAGAGCATGGTTGATCGATCTGGAGAGCGGAACGTCGAGGCTGCTCGCTGATCCGTCTGCCGAGGCATATGCGGACGTCCAGTTCGGCGAAATTCGGGACTGGACGTTCACCAACGCCCGCGGCGAAATGATCGATGGACACATCTACTACCCGCCCGCCTTCGACGCGAGCCTCCGCTATCCGACCATCGTCTACTACTATGGCGGCACTACGCCGGTAACGCGTGACTTCGCGGGTCGATATCCCAAAGAACTGTGGGCCGCGAACGGGTATCTCGTTTACGTCCTCCAGCCTAGCGGCGCCATCGGATACGGCCAGGAGTTTTCGGCGCTACACGTGAACGACTGGGGTGAGATCGTGGCCGACGAGATCATCGACGGCGTGCAGCAGTTTCTGGCGGCGCATCCGTATGCTGACGACCAGCGTGTCGGCGCGATCGGAGCGTCTTTCGGCGGCTTCATGACGATGCTGCTGCAGACACGAACCGACCTGTTCGCCGCAGCCGTTTCACACGCCGGAATCAGCAACATCGCGAGCTACTGGGGCGAAGGCTTCTGGGGATTCCAGTACAGTGCCGTCGCCACCGCCGATTCGTATCCGTGGAACCGCCCCGATGTTTACGTTGACCGGAGCCCGCTCTTCGCTGCGGACCGGATTACCACGCCGCTGCTACTTCTGCACGGCGGCGACGACACGAACGTGCCGGTCGGTGAAAGCCTCCAGATGTTCACGGCGCTCAAGCTCCTCGG
>CAZKDQ010000192.1:0-4990 GCA_964551345.1 uncultured Rhodothermales bacterium | reverse complement strand
GGTCTATCCGATCGATCGGATCGCCATCGAGCGTCGCCGTTCCACGTGTCGGCGCCCGTTCTCCCGCGGCGACGCGCATCAGCGTACTCTTCCCCGCTCCGTTGGGCCCAACCACGGCAACGACCTCGCCGGGCTTCACGCTCAGCGACACATCCTTTAGAAGGTTCGCCTGGCCAATCCGCACGTCGATATTTTGAAGTACCAGCATCAGGCCCAGTGTTCGGTTGGACGCTCCCTCAGCAGGAGCCAGAGAAAGAACGGCGCTCCCGCCAGTGCCGTCACGATCCCGATCGGAAGTTCGGCAGGCGCAACGAGCGTGCGGGCGATCAGGTCCGCGCTCAGGAGCAAAAGGGCACCCATCAGTGCGGAAGCAGGAATCAGCATCCGATGATCCGGGCCCAGCAGCAGGCGCGCAAGGTGCGGCACGATCAATCCCACAAAACCGATCACGCCGGCCGCAGCAACCGCAGCACCGACGGCGAGCGCCACGAGCACGATCGTAATTCGTTTTGCATGTTCTGTTCGGATTCCAAGATGATAAGCCTCCGCTTCGCCCAACAGCATGGCATTCAGCGATCGAGCAAGAAGCGGAGCACAGAGAATCGCCAGTAAGAGCAGCGGCGCGGTGCCTGCAAGAGAAATCCACGTCGCGCCGCCAAGCGAACCCATCGTCCAGAACGTGATGGTACGCAGCTGGGCGTCGTCAGCCAGGAAGAACATCAGCCCCGTGACGGCACCGGCCAGCGCGCCGAGCGCCACGCCGGCAAGAAGCAGCGTGGCCACAGCCGTGCGGCCTGAACGCGTTGCCAATCCATACACGAGGAACGTCGTCAGCAACCCGCCTGCAAACGCAGCTATCGAGAGCGCGTGCATCTGGATCACCGGTGGAAGCGCCAGCCCGCTTCCTAACACGATAAAGATGACCGCGAACATTGCGCTCCCCGCCGAGACGCCCACAAGTCCAGGTTCAGCAAGCGGGTTGCGGAAGAGCCCCTGCATCAGTGCCCCACTCACGCCGAGTGCCGCACCGATGAGTGCGCCGAGCAAGACACGCGGCAGTCGGATGTGGAGCAAAACGAGCTCCTGCTGTTGCGTGTAGCTGCCGGCGGCATCGATGCCTATCGAGTTCAGCAGGATGGCCAGCACATCCTGGATTGAAATCCAGACGCTGCCGATCCCGACCGCGAGTGACATCATCAGGATGAGACCAATGCTGAGCAGACCCAGAGCTACGGGTCCGCGTCGCAGCGTGCCGCTAACGCTCATAGCAGGGGCCAAAGTACTCATCACACTACCCCATCTAGCGACCCAGCGCCGGCGCACGTTTCTGCGGCGGCGTCATCCCTCGGCGAGTGAATGCGGCACGCGAAGTCAAGCACGAACTCGCCGAGGCTCGGACCGAAGCCCAGCGCCTCATCCGGAAGTACAATGAACTGCGCATCGATGCCACGCATCTCCGGACGCGACGCGATGTTCTCGACGCCGCCGAAGGATTGGACGGTGCGGCCGAGCAGAATCACGACTTCCGGATCCGCCTCGATGATCGCCTCCGAACTCATCGGCTTGTAGCCTTCCGCTTCCCCGAACACATTCTCGGCACCGGCGAGACGCATGAACTCATCGGCGTTTGTGCCGGAGCCGGCAAAGGTGAGCGAGCCGCCGTCCTGCCCGAGCGCGAGCAGCACACGCGGCGTGCGATCGGATCCGGAGACGACCTCCGACGCGGCATCCAGATCAGCATACATGCTGTCGATGAGCACCTCCGCCCGCTCCTCTCGACCCAGTTCATCGGCAATCGCGCGCACCTGCGATTCGATTTCCTCTGGTGAGTTACCACCGGGAAGCCGCACCACGCGGATACCGGTGCTTTCGAGTTGCTGCAGCGCCGTCTCCGGTCCGGCCGCCGGATCGGCGAGAATCAGCGTCGGCTCGACCGATAACACGGCTTCCGCACCGATCATCCGGAAATAACCGACGCTGGGCCAGTTGAGCAGCGTGTCGGGATAAACAGAAGCATCATCACGCGCGACGATCCAATCTGCCGCTCCGAGACCGACAACCGTCTCGGCTACGGAGCCTCCGAGAACCACGATGCGAGGTGCTTCCGAATCATCCGCAGGTTCAGCTTGCTGCCCGCATCCTATGGCAAACAGCATCGACGCGAGCAGGCCGGAAATCAGGAAGGAGCGTCTCATTCAGCTTCCGGGAAGTCTGCTGAGCCGTCCGGCTGGAAGATGTACTCGAACGTGTAGAAGCGGGCCGGATCCATAAAGGACGGATTCGCCGGCGCGTCTTCGTAGTAGCTGATGATCCGGATCTTGGCGTAGCGGCCGTCTGCCGTGCGCACCATGACCACGCGACCCGGCGTCGGGCTCATGACGTGCGTGTTCATG
The DNA here is from genome assembly GCA_964551345.1 of uncultured Rhodothermales bacterium. GTDB lineage: Bacteria > Bacteroidota > Rhodothermia > Rhodothermales > CAZKDQ01 > CAZKDQ01. Next base: position 2,597 of record CAZKDQ010000192.1, on the reverse strand, counting down.
TCATAGGAATACCAGCCGTCGTTGGTGTCATCGTAGCCGCTGGTGGGTGCCTGAGTGATTTCCTCAAAGGCACCTTCAAGCACCTGGATGCCGCCGTCGCCGGGGCCGGAGTCGCCGCCGTTGGCGATGAGCGTTGTGCCGCGAAACCCGATGTCCCACGCGGTGGACGCGGAGTCCGCCCGATCAGGCTCACTGTAGCTCAGCACGATCGAGTTGTCGCGCAGGCTGAAGAGCGTGAACCGGTTTGTCGGATCGAATACCTCGCCGGTCTCGGGATCTCGCTCGGTCGGGTCCGCAGGCAGGTTCTCGACGAGGATCGTCTCGAGCGGATCGGGGATCTCTTCGTTGCCGCTGACGGAGTCACATGCCGTGAGCGTCAGCGCGGGAATGACGAGAAATGCGGTTATGATCAGGTTGCGCATCGATGTTGTTGCTGTCTGGCTGACTAGAACGAATAGCCGGCACCCACGAACAGGGCGCGGCCGGGTTGATTAGGGAGAACCATCGGATCCACGTGATCCAGGGCGTTTCGGACGCCGACCTGGAAGTCGGCAGGCCCGAAGGACTTCGTAAGCGTCAGGTTGAGCATGGCATACCCCGGCGCATACTCATCGGGATGATCCAGCACGAGGTTGCCGTTGTTGTCGGCAAAACCATAGCGTCCGCGCCAGACTAAACGAGCGGCCGTTGCCAGCCCGACCTCATCGAGTTGATGGGTTAATTGGATGGTGCCGCTGTGACGGCTCCGACCGAATAGCCCACCATAGTCATCGCGCTCGACGCGGACGTCCCGCCCGTTTTCACGACGGAAGAGCCGCCTGTCTTCGATCATGTCGAGTACGTCTCGGTCCGCGGTGTCGAGGTATTGATAACCGGCTCCGGCTGTAAGCGTACCCGGAAGGCCCGGAAGCGTCGACGACCACGAAAGATCGGTTTCTATCCCCCGCGTATAAACTCGCGCGTGGTTGAAGTAGGAGAAGATCTGCTGGCCGTTGGTGAGGTTGGCTATCACCTGTGTGTCGATGAGATCCTTCACCTCGTTGTGGAAGACGTTCGCTTTGAGGCGAAGGCCATCGAGCGGCTCCACTTCCACGCCGAAGCCATAAGCCGTACTGTTCTCCGCCCGCAGATTCCCGAGGTCCTGCGGCCGGATCAGGTATCGATCGATCGCACCGAGTTCTTCGAGTTGCTGAAGTTCGGCCAGCACTTCCTCAGCGCCGAAAAGCTGATATCCGCCCGCTGCGTTGGAGAACACCATGTATCGCTGCCGGAACGCCGGCGCACGATAGCCGCTGCCAACCGACGCGCGGATCCGGGCCCACTCGGCAGGCTTACCAAGCACCGAAAGCTTGGGCGTGAACCGGCTCGCATAATCACTGGGCACATCCAGGCGCGTCGATACCACGACATCGAGATACGGCGACGGCATCCACTCGAGCTCTGTGAATCCGTAAACCTGATTTGCCGAGCGCTCGTCGGCGTAGCGGTCTCCACCCACCGTTTCCGAAATCACACCGCCGCCCGCATATAGCAGCAGCTTCGCAGGAGGAAGCCACGTCAACATGGCCTCCCCTTTTCGATAGTTGTGGACGAAGTCCGTCTCGAGAGACACACTCCCACTCGACTCAACCGTCTCCGCCGCATTGCTGAAGCGCGAGCCGTAAAGCGCAAGCTCACCACGAAGCCGCGACGAGAATCGATGATGGACGACCGGGCTGAAGCTCACGTCCGTCCGCTCCGCCTCATCGTGATACAGCACATCATCGACGAAAAAACGACCGTCCTGATTTTCGTGCGAGACACGGGTGCGGAGCGAAATACGCGTGTCCTCCCCCGGCTCCAGATGCGCGTGGATCTCGCCCGAATAATCTGAGAACCGGGGAATCGTGAGCGCCCCCGCATCCGGATCAAGACTGAAGCCGTTGGATCCGTAACGGTTAAGGATACCACGCACGCCCCAGCGCTCGGCACCGGTTTCGGCTTCGGCGGAAATATCCGACGTTCCGTGCGACATGTACTGGGCACTCAGGCGGCCGCCTTCCTCGAGCCCGGGTCTGCGCGTCACGAGGTTCACCACGCCGGCCAGCGCATCCGAGCCATAGCGTGAGGAAAACGGACCGCGAATCACTTCTACCTGCTCGACAGCCGTCACCGAGAGACGTTCGAGGTCGAGATCACCCGCCATTCGACCGACAACCGGTTCGCCGTCGATCAGAATCAGCGTATAACTCGATTCAAGGCCCTGCATCTGCAGCGATGCGCTGCCGTGGCTCTGGACGATCTGCAGCCCGGGCTGCTCGCTGAGGATGTCGGTCAGTCGCCGGCTCCCGGAAAGAGCAATCTGCTCCGCACCGACGATCGCGGTGGGAACGGGAACGTCCTCGAGAAGCCGCCGTGATCTCGTGGCCGACACCACCATTGGCTTGACCGTCAACCCGCGCTTCAGGATGCTGCCGGTCGAGTCAATCCGCATCGTTCCGTCGGGGTCGACAACGACGAACAGCGTGTCCGACCTCTCCTGCGAAAAGGCGGGCTGGGCAACCAGAAGCACCAGGGCCAGCGTGAGCAGCCGGGTTACGGCGAAGGACATGAAGTGA
>CAZKDQ010000191.1:0-5000 GCA_964551345.1 uncultured Rhodothermales bacterium | reverse complement strand
CCATCACACGCCCGCCCGACTGACGCGATGGCGCTCGGAACCCTACGTCACCGCCAATCAGCGGATGGACATCATCCCGGTGTCTATGCGAGAGAAGTTGGGACGCGCCCGCAGCAGAACACGCCTCCAGTCATGGTCTGCGCCGCGCACGGCGCCCTCTGGCAGCGTCACCGCTACATGTTGCGATACTGAGGCGAGGCGTCAACCTCCACGTGACGCACGTTGCAATGTCTCGGCGTCGCCTTATAATCGCTCCGGCGCGCTCCCTTACGACGGAATTATGATGCAGGAGGAATCCAACGAGCTGCAGCGCGAGGGAAAGAAGGTGGGCGAGGACTCTAACGAGGCGCAGACTGACGAAATGTGGATGCAGAATGACTCAAACGCTGGGTAGCGTTACGTAAAGAAAGTTAGTTGTCATTCCGGCGCGTTACTCTTCGGCAGATTCGAGATGTAGGATGACTCCATCGAGGCGCGGCATGACGGCAATACCGTGAACGGCGACGTCCCTGCGGTGCTCTCTGACGACCATCTGCCCTTGTGGCGGCTCCGACCACGCCCCTGCTTCGGATAGCTGTTTCCGCCACATAATAGCGTCGCGTCCAGATCCCCGACCGCACTTAGCGCGCACCCTGAATGGCCTGGTTGTAGATCGGCCGACCGATTGCAACGACGACGAACTCAGGGACGAAGGAGGCCTGAAGGTCGCCGATTTCCTCGTCTCGCTCATCGAGGAAGTATCGTTTGATCGCCGACTTCAGTTCCGACGGGGTATCGCTGGAGAGTTCGAGTGTCATTGAAGCCTCATTGCTGTGGAATCAGGTGCTAACACGCCCTGGTCGTAAAACGGGGAGTCATACGAGTTGGGTTTACCTGGAATTACGAGGCGTAACCGTCATCCTGGGTACGCATCACATGCTCACGACGCGAGGATAGGTGCGATGGCGATGAGAATAACCCACCGTCGCGGGCATCGCGATGAAGATCGACTGTACCTGAGCAATTCCGATCCCGCTACGGATTGGTACTCCGAACAGCGCCGGGCCGGACACCATGGCTACGGTCCCCCTACCCCCGGGAAGACCACATTCAAGGCCGACGGCGAAGCCCAGTCGCCACTGAACGATCCGTTCCGCAATCAAACCACTCACTATGCTCAAGCCGTACCGGGCGCCTCTTGTCGATAATCCACCGACGTCATCCTGCCCGAGTCGTCGATGACGTTCGTCTCCGATCCGGGCACGACGTCGGTGTTGTGAGCCGAAGCACAGCTCCACCCGGTGGGCGTGCGGTGAACAACGAAAGAGAACATGTTCGTCCGCGGAGCGGGTGCCTCCACACCTCCAATAGCCGACTGTCCCGTAAGGCGCATCCGTGCGTGCACCACAGCCACGTCATCGCCGAGATATTTGACCTTGGTCCGGATGAGCCGCATCGCCGAAACCGGAAAGATGCGCTCAAAGCCGTAGGCATGCGCCCGCTCGATGGCAGCGCGGTCGTGCCACCAGAGCCCGACGACGTTCACAAACTCCGCGTCCTCATCGAAAATAGCTGCAAGAGCACTGGCATCCTTTCGGTTCCAGGACTCGACGAAGGCTTCGGGGATGCTCTCCGGGCGATCAAGAATCACGGTCATATTGATTTCGGATTCTCATAAAAGCTCTTTCCACAACGGAGGTGCATTTCTCAGTCGACCAACATGTGCGACGTCGTTTCGTGTAGATCAAATGATCCTTATTGATAGCATACTACGATTAGGTAGAGTACCTGAGGTAAGAATACCATTGACGACGGTCCGCGCTGACAAACAGGGTGACCTTAACTCAACCGCAGCGAGGAGGCATGAATAAGCTTCACAGACATCCTGTCGTAATATCAAGCACCGCTCTTTTCGCGATTTTGATTCTGCTTACTACGCCGGTTCTTGGTCAGGCGCGGTTCGATACGCTCGACATCTCCATCAGCGCACTATCGGCGAGCGGGACCGTGCTCGTCGGAACGGATCTGGGAGAAGTGGTCATCTGGTCGTCATCTAAAGGCCGGCGGCAAATTGCAACTGACGCGATTCCTCTGGCAATTTCCAGCGACGGGTCGGTCGTTGGCGGGTACTTCATTACGGGAATTGGTTCAACCGAGGACGGTTTTTTGTGGACGCAGGAGGACGGTGTACGTCCCATGAGGGCCGTTTTCGGTAGTGTTCCCGGTACATACAAATTGAACGATCAACGAGTCATAGGCTTATCGGAAGACGGCAGCACCGTCGTTGGCTCCGCGCAGTATGATACGGGACAGCCGTTTGGGTATAGGGCGCAGGAAGCCTATCGCTGGTCACGAGTGGGCGGATTTGAGAGCCTGGGGCCTTCAGATAACAATGATGAAGCCTGCGACTTAAGTGGTGCGACCGCCGTATCGGGAGACGGCTCTGTAACAGTTGGATGGCGCAACATCGACGGATGTCTGGTCGAGGCCATGCGCTGGACGGGAAGCTCGGTCCAGGGCCTCGGCTTTCTGGAAGGTGGATGGGAAAGCCGAGCGACGGCCGTGTCGGCGGACGGGTCGGCGATCGTGGGTTGGAACTGGCGATCGCAAGATAACAGGGAAGCATTCAGGTGGACTTCGTTGGGTGGCATGGAGGGTTTGGGCTTTCTAGACGGCGGATGGGCCTACAGCCATGCGCGGGATATTTCGGGCGACGGGTCGGTGGTCGTCGGCGAGGCAAGCAGTGACGATGCCGTTGTCGCTTTTATCTGGACCGCGGAGGAAGGCATGCGCCGGCTCCAAGACGTACTCGAAGAGGAGTACGAGGCCGACCTTCAAGGGTGGACACTAACTTCGGCGGAAGCCGTCTCGGATGACGGAAGGACTATCACAGGTAGAGGATTGTCCGCGTCCGGATTTAACGGCACGTACCGCGTAGTGCTGTGCGGAAGCGACAGGTTTTGGGCGAACGTGTCGGGCGGTACGTTCGCAGACGCCGGCAACTGGGCGCTCAACGCCGTCCCGGATTCCATGAGCGATGCGCGCTTCGCTACCGGCGGTACGTACACAGTCAGTTTTGATGATGCCGCGGAGAGTAATCGCCTGGAAGCTTTCGGAGGCACAGCCGTGACACTTGACCTTGCCGGCCATACCTGGGTGCTAAAGGCGGGATGCACGGCTCCCTCGGTCCAAATCGAGTCGGCCTATCTGGATGTTGGGAATGGAACGATCGAGGCTGTCGAATCAGTGGTCTTATCGGGCGAGGATCCGGTGATGAACGTGGATAGCGGAAGTCGCCTGGTAATCGACAGCGATGAGGATGGCTCCGGCTGCCTCGTGGCAGATGGCGAGAGCGGCGAAGCACTCGTGAGCGTATCGGGGGACATCGAAAGCAAGACGTGCAGCACCCTCGGCGGGTCGGCCGCAACGGCGGGCCGTCTTGTGGTGGATACGGGCGGCCGTTTCACGACCGATACACTGACGGTCGGTGGCGAGGGAACGGGCGCGATCGAGATTGCCCAGGGGCATGTGGGTGTCGACGTGCTGCAGATGGCCCTGGAAGAATCGTCGACGGCCACGTCCACGACAGAGAACCTCGGCAGTCTGCGGTTCCAGACGCTGGCCGATGTGGGGGTGCGCGGAAAGGCCGACCTGCACCTGAGCAACGCGGGGATAATCGTCGGAGGCGACGAGGGTGAAGTGTCTCTGCTGGTGCTCGGGCGGGAGCAGAATGGTCAGGGGCAGCTCATTATTGAGGATCACAGCTATTTTGAGAACAGTGATGCCGTCGTGGGCCAGGAGGGGATCGGCACTATCCAGTTGCAGTCCGGTGGCACGGCAACCATCCGGAGAATCTGGATTGGCGGCCACCTGGAAGGCACGGAAGGCGTTGGCGGGGTGTATGTGGACGGGGCCGGGTCGCGCCTTACCGCCCGGCGCATCTGGATAGGACGCGGCGGCCTTGGCGAGCTCAAGGTGTCGAACGGGGGGCGGTTGGAAGCCGGCCGCATCGAGGTGTATGGATACGGAAACACCGAAACGAAAGGAGGTACGATCGATGCACCCGTCCTGTACGTTGGAAGTGGCGGCGGCGGAGGCAAAACACGGACGGTCGATCAGCCGGGCGTGGCCGCTGATACGCTCGTGCTTTCTGGTGACGGCGTCACGCTGAAGGCGGACACTACCGTTTTGGGGCCAGACGGAGTCCTGGATTTCACTCTTGATGATGCGAACGAAGGAATGTCGCTCACCGGCGTAATAGCGTTGGGCGGGACGCTACGCATCGTGCGCAGTCCGACACACACACCCGAAGTAGGGCAGGAATATCCATTACTCACATCTGCGTCGGCTCAAGGAGTCTTTGATCGCATCGTGACGGCGAAGGACATGGATGTGGAGATAAGCTATTCAAGTACAGCGGTCATGGTTACCGTGACCGCTGTCTCGGTGTCCAGCGATCGAGTACCCTCGGTGACTTCCCACTTCATTTTGCACGAACCCTATCCGAACCCGTTCGATCGCTCAACTCGGATATCATTCGAGATACCGGAAACTGGATACGTTCGGTTGACGGGCTATGATATTTTGGGACGAGAAGTGTCGCAATTGATCGACGGCCACCTGACGACGGGTAGCCACGAGGTAGAGTTCGAAGCCGGCCACCTGCCGAATGGCGTGTACCTGCTTAGGTTAGAGACAGGCGGAGGACTACAATCCCGAAAGGTTGTGCTGGCGCGCTGATGCAATCAGGAGGCATTCGGATCGCTGCCGCCGACCGAGGCGATGAGGATGCTCTCAAGCAATCCAGCGCAGAATCCCGACCAGCGGGTCGTTTTTTCACCCCGCGTTGTGAAACGAAGTCTCTTTTGTCGCGGCCGTGGCCATAAGTCCCTCGACGGTATCTCCTTCCCCTGGCCGTCCTCCCGGATTTCGAGATCGTTCGGCTCGGCCTCCGCGATCCGGCTCTGGGGAACAGATATGACAAGGGCCTGCCAACGCTACATCCCGGCGGCGGCCGAGAG
>CAZKDQ010000190.1:0-5017 GCA_964551345.1 uncultured Rhodothermales bacterium | reverse complement strand
CGATAACGCTGAGCATGAGCCGGTGCGGCTGGCTGCGCTCTTCGCGCACTTCGGGGAGCGAGGCGAGGTAGGGGAGAAGGTCGTTGTCGCCGTCAACCCTGATCTCGTCGGCCGACGCCTCTGCATACCCGCCTGGGCGGTAGACGTCTATCCGGGTAAGTACGCGGTCGTTCTGATGGACCGGCGGCTCCGGCTCGGTGACGGGCGGCAGCACCCGCAACTCGTAGTCCTGTACGACTACATCTTCCCCATCGGTGGCCGATATGACAATACGATCACTCATTCGGTGCAATGCCCTCAAGGGTAAATGTACCGTCGCCGTGGTCGGTTAGTTCCAACCAGTTCGGCCCCTCTTCGAGCGTAATCGTGATCAGATCGCCGTCTGCGTCCGTCACGACGCCGTTGTACATATATGTTTGCCCGGCGCGGACGCTCGTTGGTGGCGAGGTCTGGAAGACGGGCGGCGCGTTGACGTCCGGCCCCAGCGTCGATGCCGTGGCCGCGCCGATCGGCCCGTCCCCTGCCGCATTGTACGCCCTCGCCTGCACGGTGTAAGAAGTGCCCGGCGAGAGGCCCGTGATCTGCGCCGTGCGGCTGCTGCCAAGGTCTATCCAAGATCCGGATGTGCCGACTCGGTAGCGGTAGCCGGTGACACCCGTGACTTCCGACAGGCTCAGGCTGAGCGCGGTCTGTGAGGCGGGTGTTAAAGTGACAATCGGCGCTGTCGTTGGAGGGCCGACCGGCTCCGCCGGGCCGTCAAGGTATCTCTGCGGGTAGAGAACCATGTCGCCCGTGGCTTGGGGCCGGAGCACCATCGTGCCCACGGGTACGTCGATGGCGTACGAGGCAGAATCAACAGTTGACCCGTTGCTCGTGAATTTCGTCACGACATCGAACGACTCGTGCGTGATCGTGAGCAGGTAATATTGCTTCTCCGCTCTATTGGCGTAGTCCAGCCACCAAGGAGCGGTGCTCCATAGCACTCGGTTGTGGCGATTGCCGTCGCCATACTCCACGATCCCCCCTACCTGCTTGTGCAGGTACGATCCGTTCGACAGCACGAACCGATCGCCGCCGGGATCACTTGCCGAGATCGTCCACGGAACGGATCGCTTGTGAACGTGGACGTGCCCCGAAAAGACCGCCTTCACGTTCCCGGCGCTGTGCCAAATCGGAGCATAGGCATTGCGGAGATTCGCCATGAACGTTTCGCCCATATCCTGCCCTCCAGCACCGTTGCCGTCTTGCCTGGCACCTCCACGAAAGAGCGGGGCGTGATAGAACGGGATTACGAGCGGCATTGATGGATCAATGGCCGACGACATCCACGAACCAACGTCTGCGGCAAACGCGGAATGCGTGTCAAGAACGAGAAACTGGACGTAATCCCCGATCTTTACCGAGCCGTAGTTCTCACCCACCGGGTCGAGGTTCACCGGGTTCTCGTGAAAAAACTGGAAGTATGTCGCGCCGGGATTCACAGATCCTGTTGCACCGTCGAAGGTGTGATTGCCTACCTCGTGGTTTCCGACTGTGGCAAGGATAGGCACAAGGTGCCCCTTTGCGTCGTTGAATCGGCCGATATACTCGGCAAACCATCGAATCCAATGCGCGGTGTTCGTTGATGTGATTTCAACGTCTGCGTAGGAAACGACATCGCCGGGAAGTAGCAGCGCCTCCGGTTGCTCGTTGGCTACATGCCGGATGTCGGATGAATTTGGCAGCGCCCCGGAGTTGTCGATGTGAACGTCGGATATGAGGCAGAACCTCATCCCGCCATCGGGTAATTTCGCGGGGAAGGTCTTGACCGAGAACGACTTGATGAGAGTGCCGCTTTCTCTGATCTCGACCGCAAGTGTTTCTCCGGGGATGAGGCCACCCGCTGCGAAGTGATACAGATATGCGCCGGATCCGAATATTTCGGCACCTTCTACGTCTTCGTCAAAACGATCGCTGCTGATGTTCTGAGACGCGCCGGTTGCCCCGCTTCGGTTGTCTATCCAAGAGATCTGTACCTTGGTCGTTGGATCATCGGGCAGCGTGGCGTAAGGATGTACGTCAGGGCTCGACATATCAGGAGGCGGTTATGGTCTTGCCCTGTGTCGTGTAGCCTGCGCTCGAAAGCGAGACAAGGATGTAATCCCCTGCCTCCGGCACGGATATGGTCGCAACCCCGTTACTGTTCGTGGTTGCGCTGCCGGATTTGTTCGCGTCGTTCGTCCTAATCGCAAAGACCGTCACGCCGGATTGCACGTTGCCGTGCGTATCGACGATCGGGGGAGTCGTTATGGATGCGCCATCATCGCCCGGATCACCGCCGCCCGGATCTTCGCCTCCCGATCTATCCTCTTCAAACGTTACTAGCGCGGCAAAGTAATACTCGTTGTCGACTGGCGTGATCGTGGTCGAAACAGGGTTGGTGCTCGATACTTCGCGGTCTGCAACTGCCAGCGAAGCAAGGCCCCCCGATGCGGCGAGGTCAATAAACTCGGTAAACCCGTTGCTCCACGAATCTACCCCATCGCGTCCACTTGGCGCACAGAACGCGGCGATTACAAGCTGATCAGGAGATGAAAGTGTGCCGGTTGGTCCAATTCGTTGTGTCTCTTCAACATCATCCGCTATTATTTGGTCGACCGGAGAGCTGGGCCACTGCCCCGAATATTCGATGACAGCAAATGTCTGAAAGGAATTCGAGGAGGTAGAGTCGGAGTAGGCCGTAACCGTAGCCGAGTCGGACGACGCGATTTTCCAGTATATGGAGATGTTGCCCGAACCACTTCCGTCACCTCGGCTGAACTTAGTCCATCCTGCCGGGGCGTTATGGACGGCCGACCCCGACCCAGTTACGTGAATAGCAACTAATAGATTACCGTCTGCTGGCGCAGAGTCCAAGGCGATAGATATGTCGCCGTGAGCTTGCTGCTGCTGCGTCTTGGCCTGTATGCGTGTAGCCATATCAGTACGTCTGTCTCAGTTCATCCCTCAGCGCTCCCGCGATGGCGTCGACGATCACATCCACGTCATCACGCTCGTTGAAGGCGCGGGTTATGTTGGCGGTTATACCGCCGAGGTTGATCGTGCGATTGCTCGTCAGCGACCCTATCGTGGCCGCATCAATGCTCGGCATCGCGCCTGCCATGGCGGACTGTACGGCCGCCTCCAGCCCGGCCAGCGCGGCCGTGTGACCCGCGATAATCTCAAGCTGCGCGAGCTGCTGCCGTGCCCAATGCTCGAGCGCGCCGAGGATCAAGACGATCTCTTGTCCCTGAAACTCGGTGATCGTGCGCAGATACTGCACCGACCGTGAGGTGCGGTCTTCGCCTGTCGGTGCGGCCTGTGCTATCTGGCCGAGCCCCTGGACGATCGTTTGCAGCGCGTCCCGCATGTCGGCGTCCGTCTCGCCAAGCATCATCGCGCCGATAGCGGCAATGATCTCTTGCAGGCGCTCCCGCCCTTCGGCGGTCGACAGGTCAAGGCTTCCCGCTTCGTCAACGAGCGCGCGCGCCGCGTCTGGTATGTCGACACTTGCCGCGAGTACGGCCCGCACGAACGCATCCAGCGCCTCGGCCACATCCGTGCCCATAATGCCGAGCCGGATCGACAGGTCGGCCATCGCGCCGTCGAGCGTGTCGTACAGGCCCGCCGTGAGGTCGTCTACGCCGTCCGCAAAGTTGCGCAAGACCCTGAGCAGGTCCGCGAAGTCGTCTTCGGTGAGGTCGCCTATATCCAGCAAGCCAGACTCAAACGACTGCCACATGCGGTCGATGTTATCCAGCATCCGATCCCGTGCGGCCGGGTCATCAAGGTCGATTTCGCCGAATGTGCGAGCCATCCAATAGCCGAGTTGCCCGCCGAGGTCGATGTCGCCAAGGTCACTAAGAAAAGCGTCGTAGAGCTCCTGCGGTGACTGCTGCCGGAACTCCTGCCGCATGCGCAGCCGCTGCACCGCGTCGCCGAACGCGTCGATCTCTTCGACCACGCCCGCCGTCACGTCTTCGATGCCGTCCGCAAAGCCCCTCAGCACCCGCATGATCTGCAGGAACTGATCTTCCCCGACCTGCGACAGATCCAGAGCTCCCTGCTCGATGAGCTGCGCGAAGGTCGCGATGTTCGTGCGTAGGCTGTCCATGTCGGCCGCGTCCGTCACGTCGAGCGCGTCGTCAAGCATCGATGTGATAAAGTCGTTGATCACGCGGCCAAGATCTTCGCCGCGCAGATCGCCAAGGAACGCATCAAAGAGCGCCTGCGCATCCATATCCCGGAACTCCTGTCTTATGCCGAGCCGCTGGAAGACGTCGGAAAGATTGGTGCGTGTGTCGGCCGGTGCGCCTACCTGTCCGGGGATGGATAACAACCAGTCGGTGAGGCGGTCAAAGTCGTCCGGCGTCATCCCCCCGAGTATGCCCGGCGTCTCAATGCGCTGCCGGATCATGTCCTGGATGGCCTGCTCGAACGCGGCCGCGCCCGCCTCCGTCGAGATGTCGATGGCCAGTAGGTCTTCCACCCATTCCCGGATCGGTCCGCTGATCTGGGGCAGGTTCTCGAGCGCGTGCCGGGCCGCATCGCGCCAGCTCTCGACCGTGCTCATGCCCGCCTTCTGCAGCAGATCGAAGATGTTAATGACGCCCGCGACCGACTGGCCCGCCATGCCGAACGACTCCGCGAGCTGGTTCAGATTGCGCAAGATGTGCCCGTGCGCTTCGGTGCCGAAAAGCTCGTTTATGGCGAGCCGGGCTACATCGTCGCGGCTCATATCTCCGCGCGCAACCTCCTTGACATAGCGGTTCATCAGGCGCGCAAAGATCGCCTCGAACTGACTCCGTACGTCGCCCAGAATGCCGATCCCTGACGCCTCCAGGCTATCGAGCGTACTTACGATGCTGCTGAGCGATGATATGTCGCCCCGCACGAGCGCAAGCGCGGACTGCATGGCGCTGCGCACCGCGTCCGCCGAGATGTCGGACCCAATCGTCGCCGCCTGCATCATCTGCGCCGCCGACTCCCGCACCGACCG
>CAZKDQ010000189.1:0-5037 GCA_964551345.1 uncultured Rhodothermales bacterium | reverse complement strand
TTGCAGGATGAAATGAAACGGGCGCTTCCTCCATATCGAGAAAGCGCCCGGTCGGGTATCATCATGCACTCGCTTACATCATACGAGCACCGACGGACGAGCCGCTGAAGCCGGCGTCAACGTCCTCACCGGCCGATGCCGGATGCCCCTGCAACGTGCCCCCAAGGCTCCGCCTGAAAGCGGTGCCCGAAGATCATCGGGACCCTGGCCCATGTCCTCTATTAGTTTCGGGCGCGCGCGGCGGCGTCGAGGGCCGCGAGATATGCGAAAACGAGTCCCTGGCCCAGCGTCGCCCCCGGTCCGGGGTAGAACTTGCCGAATGCATTCGCGGCGGCATTTCCAGTGGCATAGAGACCCTCGATTGGCTCGCCGTCGTTGCGCAAGGCGCGGCCCTTGTCGTCGGCAGTGATGCCGCCGCAGGTGCCGAGATCGCCCGGCACGGTCTTGACCGCGTAGAACGGCGGTTTCTCGATCGGGCCGAGACTCGGATTTGGCGTATTGGTGGGGTCGCTGTAGTAGCGGTCGTAGTGGCCCAGGCCGCGCTGAAAGTCGTCATCCTGACCCTGGGAAGCCAGCACGTTGAACCGCGCCACACCATCGACGAGACCGGGCACGCCGATCCGATCGGCAAGCTCTTCGATCGAGGACGCTTTGACGGCCACGCCGGAGTCATAGAAGATTTTCGGCAGCGGCATCCGTGGCATCACCGAGCCGGCGAACATGTACCGGTTCTTGTACCTCTGGTCGAAAATGAGCCACATCGGCAGGTGGTCGCCCTCGCCGTCATCGTGCCCCAGCATGGCCTGGCCGGCGGTCATGTAGTCGGCCGCTTCGTTGAAGAACCTGTGCCCGGTCTTGTCTACGATCATCGAACCAGGCAGTGAACGCTCCGAGAGCAGGAAGATCGGGCTGCCGTCGGGCGTCAGCGGTGGAATCGCCGGGAACCACCAGGCCTGATCCAGGAGGTCTAGCCCCGCGTCGACCTGCTCGGCGATCTTGAACAGGTCCCCGGTGTTGTCCGGGTTGCCGAAGCTCCAGTCTTCGGTGAGAGCCTCCGACTGATGCTTGCGCCGCAGTTCGCCATTGTGGTCGAAGCCGCCGACAGCGAGGATGACGCCTCCTCTGGCCCTGATTCGTCTCATGGCGCCGTTTTTTGCTACAACGGCCCCGGTCACCTTGCCGTCCTCCACAACCAACTCCTTGAGCGGGCTGTGCAGCCAGATTTCCACCCCGGCTCGTCGTGCGCCGGCTATCAATCCGGCAGCCAGGGCCTTGCCTCCGGCGGACATGTCTTTCTTGAGCAGCTTGCCGCCGACGCCCTGGATGACCCGCTGGAAGATGATCGGAAAGGCACGCAACGGCCGGCGCGCCATCAGGTGCATGATCCTGAAGTCTCTGGACGTGATCGGCATCGGGACCGGCGCGGCGATTGCGTCGCTGGTGCGGATGAGGGCGGCTTCCTCTCCGATGACGTTGGCATCGAAAGGCTTTGATTCGATCGACCTCCCGATGGCCGAGCCTCCCGGGACGTCCGCGAAGTAGTCGGCATACTCGACCATGTGGCCCAGTTTCAACGGCGTGCCCGCCAGGATCTCGTCGGCGGCGGCGGGGGCGTGCTCGGCGTAGGCCACGCGTCGTTCGCGCGGCGCCGTGTCCCCCACAAGGTTGTCGAGGTACGTCACCACCCGCTGTTTGGTATCCAGCACGCCCGCCTTCTGCAGAACGCTGCTGTTCGGCATCCACATGCCACCACCGGACATGGCGGTCGAGCCGCCCATATAGCCGCCTTTCTCCACCACCAGAACCCGCATACCTCGTCGCGCGGCCGTGATGGCGCCCAGCAGGCCCGTGCCTGATCCCACTACCACAACGTCATAGCTGTCGTCCCAATTCCCCGTCTCACTCATAGCCGGTGTCCCGTTCGTTGATTATTCCGTCGGATGGAGCCGAGATGACGTTGCTCCATCGGCCTCTGCCATCTCAAGACGACCACGTCCACCATGCCGGACGCCAACAGGCATGAATGGCCTTCATCTCCATCCGGACGCGATCGTGCATCGAGAACAAAGATGTGTTTCCGATACTAAGCTACTCGCTCCGTCCCGTTCAACGCGTGAGTGTGACGTTAGCGTGCCGCACCCTGTGTGCATGAATTGACGTCCTGCTTCCTCCGCTCACGCAGCAGGCTGCGGTCGCAAATACTCGATTGCTTCGGCGCCATGTCGCGTCGCTCCACATCCGGCTACGGAGGCGCACTCGGTGCAGCCCGCAACGACGCACGTCTCGCAACTTTCGGGACACGACCCTACTGTGCCGTGGAGCCGGTCAAGATCCATCGGTAACCTTCGTAATCTGTCCCGGCCCATACTTGCAGGGCAGACGAGGACCGATTCCGACAGACTCTCTCGCTCCGCCGCTCCACTACCAGCGCCTCATGCCAAACTCACAGACGGACCCGAAGCCCAGCATGAATCCAGACGAGCAGACCGGCAACGCGGCGCCGACGACGCCTCCGCGCAGGTCGTGGGGCGTTTTCCTGCTCATCCTCCTCGCCAATTTCCTGCTGTTCCGGATGCTTTTTCCGGCGCCCGATCCGGACACCGTTCCCTACACGGTGTTCAAGCAGCAGGCCGCCGAGGAGAATGTCGAAGCCGTGTACAGCCGGGGCGAGCGCATCACAGGGCGCTTCCTCACGCCGATCACGTATCCCGCGGAACCGGACTCAGTCACGGGGGCCGAGCCGCGAAGCATCACCACCTTCGAGACCACGCTGCCCACGTTCCTCGACCCGGGGCTCGAGGCGCTGCTCATCGCGGGCGGTACTGAGATCCGGGCGGAGCCGATAGAGGAAGGGGTCAATCCCTTGCTGATGCTTCTCTTCGGATTCGGGCCGGCGCTGCTGCTCATCGGCCTCTATGTCTGGTTCTTCCGCCGGGCGACGAAGGGTGGCGGCATGATGGGTCAGATGACGGGCATGGGGAAGAGCACTGCCCGTCGCTTCGACCAGGCGACGGATGAGAAGGTCACCTTCGACGACGTGGCGGGCATTGACGAAGCCGAGAATGAACTCGTCGAGGTGGTGGATTTTCTCAAGAACCCCGAAAGGTACACGCGTCTCGGCGGCACCTCACCCAAGGGCGTGCTGCTCGTCGGGCCTCCGGGTACCGGCAAGACGCTGCTTGCACGGGCCGTCGCGGGCGAGGCCGGCGTGGCATTTTATTCGATGAGTGGCTCCGAGTTCGTTGAGATGATAGTGGGCGTGGGCGCTTCGCGCGTGCGCGATTTGTTCAAGCAGGCGCGCGAGCATGCGCCGGCGATCATCTTTATCGATGAGATCGACTCCATAGGCCGGGCGCGTGGGCAAGCCGCGGTCGGCGGGGCGAGTGAGCAGGAGCAGACGCTGAATCAGCTACTGGCCGAAATGGACGGCTTCTCGAGCCGAGAGGGTATCGTCGTACTGGCCGCCACCAACCAGCCGGATGTGCTCGACCGAGCATTGCTGCGCGCGGGTCGGTTCGACCGTCGTGTCGTTGTGAATCTGCCCGACCGCGCGGGTCGCGACGCCATCCTGCGTGTTCATACGCGAAACGTGCCGCTGGCCGAAGACGTGGATCATGCCGACATCGCATCCGTGACGCCGGGCTTCTCGGGAGCCGACATCCGAAATCTCGTTAACGAGGCGGCCCTTTTGGCGGCCCGACGAGGGCAGGACCAGGTGCGTCACATCGACTTCATCGACTCACTGGAGAAGATCGTGCTCGGCCCCGAACGCCCGCTGCTGCTGAGCCGCGACGACCGGGAGCGCATCGCCTACCACGAGGGCGGCCACGCCGTTCTCGGCCTCGTGGTACCGGGTGCCGATCCCGTCCACCGGGTCACCATCATTCCGCGTGGAATGGCGCTCGGCGTAACGTACCAGCGTCCCGAGGAGGATCGGTACAACTACCCCGAAGACTACCTCCGCGCGCGCATCATCGGGATAATGGGAGGGCGCGCCGCCGAAGAGGTCGTCTTTGGAACGCGCACGACCGGCGCCGAGAACGACATCGAGCAGGCGACGCAGCTCGCCCACAACATGGTCACGCGCTGGGGGATGAGCGACGAGCTGGGGATGATCCGCCTTGCCGGCCGAGACAACCCCTACCTCGGCGGCGGCGACGGCTACGCCGGGACCCGCGTTGGCAGCGACGCCACTGCCGCTACGATAGACGCCGAGATCCGCAGCATCATCGACGAGAGCCACGAGGAGGCCCGCCGCCTGCTGACGGTCCATCGCGACGCGCTCGACCGGCTGGCCGAGGCGCTGCTCGAGCGCGAGACCCTCGACGAGCAGGAGATACTCGAAGTGACGGGGTTGCCGCCGGCCGCGGCTTTGAAGACCCGCAAGACATCCGGCAGGCGCGACGATGAAAAAGGGAGTGCATAGAACCGGGCACCGTATGTATCATGCATCCACTACCGTAGCATAGACGGTAGTTGTGACGGGACCTCATGCGTCCGCTTCGCGTGATGAGAATCCACACGATGCACTGCTCTTCCGCTTCTTCAGTGGACCAATTGCTGACGGCAGCAACGTGCACAGGATGCCGCCCCTCTCCTTGTGTCGCCCCCGACCTATCCGGCAAACAACCCGCCACATGACGCACCGGCCGCTCCTTGTCCTTCTACTCGTTGTCGTGTCGCTGCACGCCCAGCGGGTTGCCGCTCAGACGCCGATCGTCCTTGCGCCATATTTCGATGGGATAGACGCGACGTTCATCCTCGTCGACGGCCGCACCGGCGTCACCCATATCCACAACCCCGAGCGAGCACGCAAGGGCTTCCTCCCGGCGTCGACATTCAAGATCCCCAACACTCTGATCGCGCTCGATGTCGGCGTTGCCGACGGAGCCGATTTCCATCTCGAATGGGACAGCACGGCCGCGCCGCGACAGTCGTGGTGGCCTGATGCCTGGTCGCAGAACCACACACTACAAACGGCACTGCCCGCATCCGTCGTCTGGTTCTACCAGGAGATCGCCCGGCGCATCGGGTCCG
>CAZKDQ010000188.1:0-5107 GCA_964551345.1 uncultured Rhodothermales bacterium | reverse complement strand
GCATGGTACGGCTCCAATGCTCTCGAGCTGACCTACAAAACGCCAGAGGGAAAGACGGGAAACGAGGTTCTTTATCGAGACGATGAAGTTCGTCTTGAGATTGTCGAGGAGGGCCGTCCATGGAGTTTTGACGGCAGCGGCGCGGACTTCCGACTCGTGTCGGAGGCGAACCGTATTCGGCTCGCGCACCTCTTTGACCCGGTACTTGCTGTTCATACATCGCTCGTTGACCCACTGCCTCACCAGATCACGGCCGTCTACGAGTCAATGTTACCTAGGCAGCCGCTGCGTTTCTTGCTGGCCGACGACCCTGGGGCGGGCAAGACGATTATGGCTGGGCTCCTGATGAAAGAGTTGATCGCCCGAGGTGACCTTCAGCGTTGCCTCGTCGTCTGTCCCGGCAGCCTCGCCGAGCAGTGGCAGGATGAGCTTTACCGCCGGTTTAACCTCCCATTCCAGATACTCACCAATGACAATCTGGAGGCCGCTCGAACGGGCAACTGGTTCGTTGAGGCAGACTTAGTCATTGCTCGCCTGGATAAGCTATCGCGCAACGAGGACGTTCAGGAAATGCTGAAGTCACCCGATGCTCAGTGGGACCTAATCGTCTGTGACGAAGCCCATAAGATGAGCGCGACCTTCTTCGGCGGCGAAATTAAGTACACCAAGAGACACCGTCTCGGCCAATTGCTTTCTGGGCTGACGCGGCATTTCCTCTTGATGACGGCTACGCCGCATAACGGCAAAGAGACCGACTTCCAGCTCTTCATGTCGCTTATTGACGGTGATCGTTTCGAGGGCAGGTTCCGCGACGGTGTACATACCGCCGACGTGTCCGACCTCATGCGACGTATGGTGAAGGAGGATTTGCTCAAGTTCGACGGGACGCGCCTCTTTCCAGAACGAGTAGCCAATACCGTCACCTATCCTCTCTCGGATGCGGAGGCGCATCTATACAAGGAGGTCACGGAGTACGTCCGGGAAGAGTTCAACCGGGCTGAGACTCTAAATAAGGATGGCCGGTCCGGCACCGTGGGTTTCGCGCTCACCATCCTGCAACGCAGGCTCGCTTCTTCACCGGCGGCCATTCACAGCTCTTTGCGACGACGTCGAAAGCGACTCGAAAGCCGACTAAGCGAGCTGGAACTAATGCAGCGCGGAGCGCACGTGACGTCGGTTATGTCGACATCGGTTCCGGAGCTGGACGACGAGGATGTCGAAGATCTAGAGGACGCTCCCGACGATGAGCAGGAGCGGGCGGAAGATGAGATTCTTGATCAGGCAACAGCGGCCAGCACGATCACCGAGCTGAAAATTGAGATCAGCACGCTTCGACGCCTCGAGAAATTGGCGCTCGGCGTGCTGCACGGTGGGCAAGACACGAAATGGAAGGAGCTGGCGAGCCTGCTCGGAGAGATCTTTACGCCAGCCGCCCTCGTGGGCGTGGCCGAACCAGAAGAGGAGTACAGTGGGAACGGTCAAGCTAAACCAGACCCGTCTCCTCACCAGAAGCTAGTAATCTTCACCGAGCATCGAGACACGCTAAGCTACCTGCAGAGCCGAATCGTGACGCTGCTCGGTCGCCAGCGATCGGTAGTATGCATCCACGGTGGCATGGGCCGTCAGGACCGACTCAATGCGCAGGAAGCCTTCAAGCATGATCCCGAAGTGCAGGTGCTTCTCGCGACGGACGCCGCCGGCGAAGGCATCAACCTGCAGAGGGCGCACCTAATGGTTAACTACGACCTGCCGTGGAATCCTAACCGCCTTGAGCAGCGCTTTGGCCGCATACACCGTATCGGCCAGACCGAGGTATGCCACCTGTGGAACCTCGTTGCCAGCGAAACGCGAGAGGGCGACGTGTATCGCTTGCTTCTCGAGAAGCTCGATCAGGCAAGCAAAGCTCTTGGCGGGCGCGTCTTCGATGTTCTCGGCAAGCTCCAGTTCGATGGCAAACCGCTTCGCCAACTCCTCCTTGAGGCCATCCGCTACGGCGAACAGCCGGAAATCAAGGCGAAACTGACAGAAGTTGTCTCAAACGCATTCGATCGCGAGGGCATTCTGAACCTCGTCGAAGATCGAGCTCTTGCGCGTGAGTCGATGGATACCTCTCGCGTGCGGAAGATCCGCGAAGACATGGAGCGTGCGGATGCCCGGCGCTTGCAGCCACATTACATCGAATCGTTTTTCCTGGAGGCGTTCCAGCAGTTGGGTGGCATGGCGGCGCAGCGGGAGCACCGGCGGTACCAGATCAAACGCGTCCCCACGAAGATCCGAAGCAGAGATCGACTCATCGGCTCCGGCTATCCCGTGCAGCCGCGGTATGAGCGCATTGCCTTTCAGAAAGATCTTGTTGCCCCTCAAGGACAACCGCCTGCCGCCTTCGTCTGTCCCGGACACCCACTACTCGATGCGACCATCGACCTGACGCTCGAGCGGCATCGAGATCTGCTCCGGCGGGGCGCCGTTCTCGTCGACGAATCGGCCGATGCGCCCGATGTACGCGTCATGTTTTACCTGGAACACGCGCTTCAGGATGGTGCCGTCACGAAGCAGGGTGATCGGCGCGTGGTTTCGAAGCGGATGCTATTCGTGGAAATGGATCCCGATGGTGTTGCTCGTCACCTGCATTACGCTCCTTATCTGGATTATCGGCCGCTTGCTGAAGATGAGCCGGCGGCTGATGATCTTCTTGCAAGGCCGGAGTGCGACTGGATCTCGAAGCAGCTTGAGGAAGTCGCGACGCGCTACGCAATCGAACATGTTGTTCCGGAGCACCTGCAGGAAGTCCGATCCAGAAAACTCGATCTCGTAAGGAAAACCCGTGCGGCGGTGAAAGATCGCCTTACGAAAGAGATCAATTACTGGGATCATCGTTCGAATGAATTGAAGGCCCAGGAAGAGGCCGGAAAGCGCAACGCCAGGTTGAATTCCTCCGAGGCGAGGAAGCGAGCGGACGAGCTCCAAACTCGGCTCCAGCGACGTCTCGACGAGCTCGGTGAGGAGGAGAAGATTTCACCGCTGCCGCCTGTGGTGGTGGGTGGCGTGCTGGTCGTCTCTTCGAAGTTCGTTGCCGCCGCCTCAGGTGAGGAGTTGCCCGCCACTGGTCATGCTGTCGAGACGCAGGCTTCGGCAGCGCGAGCGCGTGCTGCGGTTATGGCTGTCGAGCGCTCACTGGGTTTTGAACCTACCGACCGGGAGTTCGAGAAGCTGGGCTACGACATCGAGAGTCGCGTCGTCGGAACAGGTAAGCTTCGGTTCATTGAGGTTAAAGGTCGGGTCTCTGGAGCCGAAACCATAACTGTGACGCGAAACGAGATCCTTTACTCACTGAACAAGCCAGACGACTTTATCCTGGCGATTGTGGAATTCATGGCAGACAGCACCGAAAACGTACATTACTTAAGGCAGCCTTTCCAACGCGAACCAGATTTCGGCGTAACCAGCGTCAACTATAGCTTCGCTGAGTTGCTGAGCCGTGCGTCTGTACCATCGTGAAGGTTCAACCACCATATTTCGAAGCAATTCGGGAGAAAGCGGCGGCACGGTGGGATCAACTGGAGGCCGATCCCCAGCTAGCCGCACCGTGGCATCAACTCTTCAGCCAGGTTCAGAGTCCGCGGCACGTAATCTCGGAGCTCCTGCAGAACGCCGATGACGCAGGTGCCACCGAAGCGAGTGTCCACATCCATCGAGGATGCTTCATATTCCAGCATAATGGCGAGGACTTTACCGTTGATCATTTCGAATCGTTGTGTCGGTTCGGCTTCTCCAACAAACGGGCTCTGCACACGATTGGCTTCCGGGGTGTCGGCTTCAAGAGCACCTTCAGCCTGGGCAATCCAGTATATCTTAGCACGCCCACTCTCTCCGTTTCATTCGACCGTAACCGCTTTACCGAGCCGAGATGGGTCAATACGGCCGACGCTGACAGTTCGAAGACGTCGATAATTGTCAGGATCGAAGACGAGCATCGTCACCGCGAGATCGTTAAGAATCTCAACGAATGGCTAAAGAGTCCCGTCTCATTATTGTTCTTCCGGCACATTCGATCTCTAAGAATTGAGGATAAGAAGCTTGAGTGGGAAAGCCTCGGTGACGGTCCTCTGCCGGAGAGTGAGTGGATGCGGTTGCAAGACGACGTGACAGAGCCGGTTCTGATCGTCCGGTCTGAGCCTGAGCCGTTTCCCGAAGAAGCTCTTGCCGAAATTGCGAGAGAACGGATGGCGCCACCGGATGACGAGTCAGGATACCCAACAAGCCGTGTGGAGATCGTTTTAGGTGCACAGGGGCGACTTTATGTCGTATTGCCAACAGGCGTGCAATCCAGACTGCCGTTCGCCTGCAACGCAGCGTTCATCCAAGATCCTGCACGGTTGAAGATTAAGGATCCTGAAACCTCGCCTACTAACCGCTGGCTCCTTCAGCGCATTGGCGAGCTCGCCGCGACGACCATGAAAGCGTGGCTGAGGCGAGAAGATTTGCCCATAGCGGAGCGTGCATGGGCGTATGACCTCATGCCCGACATCGACCGAACCGACACGACGCTGGAGGGCTCGTGCGCCGCAACAGTCGAATTGGCCTTTGCTGAGACGATCGAGGACAGTCGTATCCTGCTCACGCAAGACGGCGAGCTTGTTGAGGATGAGAAGAGCATCATTCTACCCGAGAAGATACTTCAGGTATGGGATGCGGCCACGGCATCGTCGCTGTTCGACGACGAGGCCCGCCCCCCGCTCTCGGGAGAGATCTCGGACGAGAACAGGAAGAAGCTGCTAAACTGGGGGCTCGTCGAGAATATCGAAGACGATCACATCATCAGTGTGCTCCGGAAGATCGATCCACCCAAGCCGGACACGTGGCGCCAACTGGTAGCGTTGTGGGCGTTTATTGAGCCGTTCGTCAGCCGTTACGTGAATCCTGTTAAGCTCACTCAGCTCTACATTTTTCCCGTCCAGGGAAGGAATAAGCTACTGCAAGGAAATGATGTCGTTCGACTGGGCAAACGGCGACTGCTTCAATCCGACGACGATTGGCGTTTTCTCGATGAGCATCTGCTTGCACTAAATCAGAATTGGACACGCTTTCTGACAGAGGAAAGGCGACG
>CAZKDQ010000187.1:0-5136 GCA_964551345.1 uncultured Rhodothermales bacterium | reverse complement strand
TCGGAGCCTATAAGTCCGGATGAGCCGGTCACGAGAAGTCTTTTCATCAGTCTGTCGGAATGCTATTGTAATCCAGTATGGCTTGCCACTGGTTGAATCGCCTCGTTCAAGACGCTTTCGAATCGATCAGCGATAGTTTCAATGTGAAAGGTTTGCTCTGCGTACCTCCGCGCGTTCTCCCCCAGTCGCTTACGCAATGACGGATCGTTGGCCAGGCGCTCAGCTTCCGAGAGAAATCCATCCACATCTTCGGGTTCAACCACCAATCCGGCTTCACTGGATGCTACGATGCGCGAGGCCAGGTTTTCACCCGGGATCGAGAGGAGCAACGGCTTCCCACCGCAGAGGTAAGCGAGGACTTTCGAGGGCACGGAGAAGACGCCGGCATCCGCTTCAAGTATGGCCACCAGAACATCGGCCGCGCCCATCACCTCAGGCATACGCTCGAAAGGTTCAAAGCCCATTAGGATGAGATTTTCGAGCCCGTGCTCACGTTTCTTCTGCTTGAGCCAGTCGGCTCCTAGACCCTGCGAGAGAACCAGTAGCCGCGCCTCACTGTGCGAGCGCAGTCGCAATGCGAGTTGAAGCAGGAGGTCCGGGTTGTGCTTCATCGCCAGGGTGCCGGCATATATGAAGTTTAGCGTATTCTGAAGACCCTTCTCACGGGTCCACGGGTTGTTCCTCTCTACTACCGGCAGATCTGCCAGCGGCGCCCAGTTTTCGATGACGTACATCCGGGCGTTCGGTATTCCCCACTGCTCCATGATGGGCGTGAAGTCGCGCGTAAGTAGCACTACCCGGTCGCTGTTGCGAAGCAGATTCTCTTCCAAGCTAAGGTAATAGGAGCCTACCGCTCGCCCCAGAACGGGAATCTTTCTTCGCAGGATTCGGTCTGCCGCGACTCCGAGAAGGTCCTGCACCCAGAACACGGTTCGGATGTCTCGTCTGGCACATGTTCGCCATAGCGTCCTCTGCGCATCGAGAGGGGTATTAGCCGACAAAACGACGTCCGGCTGATACCGGGTTACAATGTCAGCCGCACGGCGCCCGTACTCATTCTCCTGTATCCACCGCTGCAGGAACGAGAACTTGTTCAGCGGCTTGTCCAGCGTAACGGCGACGATTTTGAAGCCATCGGGATCATCGTCTCGACGCGTGAAGGCACCACCGGGCGTCGTCTGCAGCGACGCGCAGTAAACATGCGTCACCTCGTGTCCTCGACGTGCAAGCGCGCGGCTCAGCTCGATCGGGTATGGATAGCCGCCGAAATCATGAATCAGGATGCGCATCTCAGACGACAAGGGTAGTTCGTAAATCGCTTTCTTCCAGAAAACGCACCGATTTCTCGAGCCCGTCAACCATATGCTCGATGTGCAAATTTGAATGTGCGAAGGCCAGCGCGTTGCGCCCGAAGGTGTTGTCAGACGCCACAGTTAGAACGGCGCGAGCAAGAGTATCGGGATCCGGCGAATCAACGAGAAGCCCGTTTCGGCCATTCTGTACGAAATCGACTTCGGGACTGTGATAGCGACCGGCTCCCGGCGCCGTGCGCGACACAATCTGGACGTCGAGGGCGTTGGCACAATCCACCCGACATTGGAAATACGTCCGCTGCATCAAGATGCCAGGTTCGGCAACATATGAACAAACGGCACGGCTAGGTCTAGCCGCAGACCGCGGTGACTTCGTTAGTACGGTAATTGAAACGAACGTGACCATACGCTCATAACTCAACCATGACCATCCACTCTCTTCATCATCTAACGATCCGATTAATCTTAGATGTTGCTTTCGTTAGCGTTACCTCACCCAGATCTAAAATCAGCTTCAGGAGTGAGCGACGAGGAACGCCCAGATAACGACCTAACAACCTCCGAAGATCGTTATCCTTCAGGTGCCAGAAAGGCGAGCTCTTGCTTCTCACTTCAACAAACAATCTTTTAAGGCCCCATCGCTTCTCGGCCGGAAGATGCCATATCGCAAGATCGAAATCAGTAGACGACCCTACGTTCGAATAACGGAACGACGTCCACATACGTCTAATAAACTGGTTCGCAGAGCCTGCATCCCGATCCGTATAACCAAGTTTGAGATAAAGGAAGGAGAGCGCATGCGCTTCCTCATTAAACTTGGCCTTGCCTGCTTCAAATCGCTGAATATTCTGATTCCATAAGTCGCCCAGCTCCCGGGCGATTCTCCGAGCTGCCTCACCGGTAGCGGCGAACACTTCGCCGCCATAATAACGTGGGTTACGATCTAGAGGTCGATTAAGCAGAGATTCGGAAATCAAGCGCATCTCCTGTGCGTTCAATCCGTTTACATCCCAATCGTCAGTATCGTAAACGTCATAAAGCAACACTTCTCTTGCTGCGATATCTTCACCTATCGCAATGGCGGGTCTAGTCCAGATACAATCTGAATCAAGCAGCAAACACCTGTGACTAGGATCGCAAATTTCTGCCAGGCGCGTGATGATATCAAAGACATAAAACTGGTTCCGCCAGGCTCCATAGAACCCTTCGGGCGTACGATACGTGAATGGCACCACCTGTATTTCGACCTCGAGTTCTTTTAGGAACGACCCGACATCGAGCGAATCGACAACGGGTATATGATCTGTTGTAACGAAGAGAATATGTCGTGCGCCGGGATTAAATCTCACACTTGTCGCAAAGAATGTGACTACACAGCGCCAATAGATGGCCTGAAACGCGGATGTCGAAGGCGAACCTGCTACCTGCGGATAGTAGCTCTCTTCACCCGATTGTTCTCCGTAGAACCAGGTGGATATGATCAGTGGGTCGCTCATTCCTTGTCTGGAAGTCGGTAAATGATGTTATGAATCAAGTGTATCCACCTTTCGCGAACAACGTCGGGGTGAAACTGTCGGTTGAAGCGTTTCCGCGCAGCGATCGACATTGTCAGCCACCGGTCGCGGTGCATCAGCTTCTCGACCGCATCCGCTATTCCGCCGGGGGATCTGGGGGGTATAAGAAAGCCTTCTATGCCGTCATTGATCATTTCCGGAATGCCCCTGAAGTCCGTCGTGATAACCGGCGTGCCGGCAGCCAAAGCTTCGATGATAGACAGAGGCTGCGCTTCATTGTGATAGTATGTGGGGAGCACGAAGGTATCCGCGCTGAGGTGCAGCGCCCGCATCTCAGCACGGTCAGAAATCCCTGGGATCATTTGGACACTCTCCCGTAGGTGCGCCTCCTCGACTCTCCGCTCGAAGGCCCGTTCCTCATCAGCCGAGGGCCAACGCCCTACAAATACAGTCTCAATGGCGACGCCCCGGTTGCGTAGCACGATACTTGCGTCGAGCACGTCGCCATAGCCCTTACTGCCAATCATATTGCTGAGATAGACGAGGCGGAAAGGCTGATTGGGTCCGCGCTCCTGCTTCGCCTCCACCTCTACTACACTGGCCGTGACTAGCTCGTCGATCGTATTCGGAATGTGAAGCCGTTTCTCCTGCGGAATCCAACGACTCGACGCCTCAGATAACCCTTGGTCGAGGAATACGAATCGGTCGACCCCGTCAACAAGTCGGCCCGCCGTCCTCTTGGTGAGAGAATGCTCGAATACCTTGTTGAAGTTTCCCCTATGGACGATCGCTACGACGCGCTGACTGTTCTGGACGTGTCGTAGGACCGTCATCAGATCGCGAAAATGTCCGAGAAGGTCTGGCGAGATGGCCGGCCACAAGATGACGGTATCGGGCCGCTCGCGAAAGACGATGCGGTTTCGGCGTGATAGCTTCAAATAATGGGTCCACCTCCCCGGCACGAGCCATGAATTCGCCTGAAGCCGACCTCTTTCTAAATAGTTCGTGTTCAGTCGTTTGATCGCGTACGCATCCTCGAGTAGCTCGGCCAATCGACGCGTAGCGACAGATTGCCCATCGACCGGAGGAGGAAAACGACCGAGAACGATCACGTGAGCTTGTTCGGATGGCTTCATGATGCACTCAAAGGATTAATCGCTACGAGAACACGTATCCGCGATAGCCGGGATATCGAACTTTATCAGCGTGCGTATGCGCGCACAGATACATCTCGACGTCGTCGGGTTTCATCCACAGGCCTTGAGCATCTCCTGCTCCGTAAGCCCGCTAATCACGCACTGCGCCTCTTAATCAGAGCGAACTCTACCGCAGCCGCTAGGCCGTCGATCATCCGGTCGATCGTTAGCTCGGTTTCTGCCGTTTCGATGGCATTCCGAGCGAAAAACTCCTGGTCGTCGAGAACGTGCGTTACGGATCCAGCGAGCGATTCAGTGTCAGGGCCCGATAGTATGCCGTTACGCTCATGGGAGATGTACTCCACTTCAGGCGCATGACTTGTCGCCGTCGTGGAATACCGCTTTGTAACGACGGGAAGGCCCATCGCAAACGCATGATTTACAGCAAGTCCAACGTATCCCGGAATTACCATCACGTCGGCTGCAAAAAAGTATGGCGCCGATTCTTCCACATCTCCAATTCTACCCAGTAGCCGGACGTCGTCAAGCTGTTCATCTATGACCTGTTTTTGCACCATAGCCGTTTGCGGTCCGTCGCCAATCATGAGTAACACGGTCGGGCGCTCAGTGCGTATGCGTCTATATACTTCCAGCAGTTCTTGAATCCCTTTGTCTGCGATCATCTGACCGCTAAAAAGTAAAACGGCGGCCTCCGTCGGTATACCGAGTGATGCGCGGATCGCTGCCTTGCCCCGCCGTTCCAGGCTTCTCCGGAGATCGAAAAGTCGATCCGTATCAAGGGTATTCGTCGCAACGAACAGTTTGTCAGCATCTACATATGACCGAAGGAAATCTCGGGTGCCCTCAGTATAACAGATGCATGCATCAGCTCGTTTAGCAAGTTCGGTCCTATAGCGTTGAAACGGATGTGCAGGCGACCAGATTCGGCTCATCGGCCTGAACATTCCCCAGAGTACAAATCCTGCACCCTGACGGCCTGTCTTTCGCAAAAGTAAGGGCAGTGTGATCGAGCGAGGACTTTCCTCAGCAAGTACGACGGCCGGATCCCCGTAGGTGTCGAAGGCACTTCCGTACGGCTGCGCATGGAAGGTTTCGCCGCGAAACCAGTAGTTCGGTAGCGGATGGTGCTCGAAGTCGCCGACCGATTTCGCC
>CAZKDQ010000186.1:3709-5215 GCA_964551345.1 uncultured Rhodothermales bacterium | reverse complement strand
CTACGCACTCCAACTCGCCGGCACCTACACCTTCACCTACGACGGCAGCCGGCTCAGCGCAGGCATCTACTTCCTCTCTCTTACCATCGATGGCCGGCGGCATGTGGAACGGATGGTGGTAGCGCGATGAGCATCGAAATTTATTCGACTTTGCAAAACCTGACGGCTGCGGTAGTGTAGAGAGGTCGAACTACCTCAACTACGGAAAATCCTATTTCGATGGATCACAAGGAAGGTGCGTACAAGGTTCGGGACCTGAGTCTGGCGGATAAGGGCAGGCTGCGGATGGAATGGGCTGAGAGCCGGATGCCCGTTTTGATGAGCCTCCGCGAGGAGTACGCCAAGTCAAAACCGTTCGAAGGCTATCGCATTTCCGGATGCCTGCACGTGACGAAGGAGACGGGGGTGCTCGTTGAAACGTTTGCTGCCTGCGGCGCGGATGTCGCTTGGAGCGGATGCAACCCTCTCAGCACGAATGACGAAGTCGCGGCGGCACTGGCCGAAGCAGGCATCGAGATCTATGCCTGGTACGGGCAGAACGTCGAGGAATTCTATTGGAGCATCGACCGCACGCTGGACAACCCGCCGCACTTGACGCTTGACGACGGCGCGGACCTCATCTTCCGCGTGCACAGCGAATTCCCGCACCTCGCCGATACCATTGTTGGCGGCAGCGAAGAGACGACGACCGGCGTCCACCGGCTGCGCGCCATGGCGGCGGATGGAAAGCTGCTCTATCCGGTCTACGCCGTCAATGATGCCGAGACGAAGTGGGACTTCGACAACGTCTACGGCACAGGCCAGAGCACGCTCGACGGCATTTTCCGCGCGAGCTCTGTTCTTCTTGCCGGGAAGAATTTCGTCGTCGCGGGATATGGCCACTGCGGCCGCGGCGTCGCGATGCGTGCTAAAGGAATGGGCGCCAACGTGATCGTCACCGAGATCAAGCCGACGGCTGCGCTGAAGGCGACGCTGGACGGAATGCGCGTCATGACCATGGACGAGGCAGCGGAAGTCGGCGACATCTTCGTCACCGCCACCGGCATGAAAGACGTCATCCGCGGGCGTCACTTCCTCAAGATGAAGGAAGGTGCCATCGTCTGCAACACGGGCCACTACGACGTCGAGATCAACCTCCAGGAGCTCGCAGAACTCGCTACTGATGCTCGCCTGGTGCGGGAAGACAACCGCGAGTACACGCTGGAGAACGGACGCAAGCTCTACGTTCTCGCAGACGGACGGCTCGTGAACCTGGCTGCCGCCGAGGGCCATCCATCCGAAGTAATGGACATGAGCTTCGCCAACCAGTTCATGGCGCACCTCAGCCTCGTACAGGCACACAAGAACGGCCGAGAGCTGGAGAATACCGTGATCGACCTCCCCCAAGAGCTCGATCAGCGAATCGCCCGTATCAAGCTCGACACGATGGGCATCGGCCTCGATGACCTGACCGAAGCGCAGGTTACCTACGCGACGGATTACTCAGCCGGAACGTGAGGGAGAAGC
>CAZKDQ010000186.1:0-3609 GCA_964551345.1 uncultured Rhodothermales bacterium | reverse complement strand
GTTTTCTCGCGGTCCTTCCACTCTTCCGCGTCAGGCAACGGGTCCTTCTTCTCGGTGATGTTGTAGCCGAGCTGCTGCCATTGCTTCGAGAGGTAGTCGTTCCACTCGCGGTAGTGCGACCATTGCTCCGGCAGCTCGTCATCAGCATAGATGGCTTCGACGGGGCAGACCGGCACGCAGGCGTTGCAGTCAATGCATTCATCCGGATGGATTGCGAGGAAATTGGGGCCCTCGTAGAAGCAGTCGACGGGGCAGACCTCCACGCAGTCGGTGTGCTTGCAATTGATGCAGGGTTCAGCGACGACGTACGGCATGACTATTTATCTCAAGCAGCTTGTTCGATAGGATTCCGAATGAGCCGGATAGTGGCAAGGTACGACCGGAGCGGCCGCGCATACAACAATTCCACGGGTTCATCGAGGATTGATGGCCCCGGCATTTCGAGAGGATTACGCGCGCCCACCTGTCGCCTGTCGCTCTGCGCACTTTTCAGCCGTATCATAGGACGTCACGTCAACCCCTTATCAAGATGCGCCAGCTCAGCACCATCGCCCTCATTGCCCATGACGGCAAAAAAGCGGACATGGTGGCCTTCGCCATGCAGAACCGTGAGGCACTTGCCCGCTTCCAGCTTGTGGGGACCGGGACTACCGGTAAGCTGATCGAGGATAAGGTCAAGCTGCCGGTCAAGCGCATGCTCTCTGGACCACTCGGCGGTGATGCGCAGATCGCGGCGGGCGTTGTGACGGGCGAGATCCAGGCAGTGTTTTTCTTCGTCGACCCGCTCGACAAGCATCCGCATGATCCGGATATCCAGACGCTCATGCGTGCTTGCAATGTGCACAACGTCCCACTCGCGACGAATGTGGCGACGGCTAATTTCATCCTGAGCGCACGCTTCGTCGATTCGGAGGAAGCGCAGACGACAGGTGCGTAACCCGCGCGTCGTAGCTGTAATGATCTAAAGATAGGATCATCGGCGCGGGATACACGGCCGCCTATTCTGGTTGCATTTGTACGCCAAACGGCGACGCAATATGAGTGCAACCGAACGCAGGTGAAATACGATGGCGACACCAAAGGAACAGCAAGCGAAAGGCGGCTGGAACCAGTTCAAGGGCCGCATCAAGGAAGCCTGGGGAGACCTGACGGATGATGATCTGGACCGCTACGAAGGCAAGAAGGATCAACTCGTAGGCGATCTCCAGCAGCGGACGGGCGAGAGCCGCGAGGATATTCGGCGCCGCATCGACTCGTGGGCCGATGAGGTCAAGTACCGCTTCTAAACCAGAACGCGGGTCGCAACTTCACGAAACTGATAATGAGGAGACGGAATGGCAGACGCGAAGAAGAACAAGACCGACGGCATGGTCGACAAGGCGAAGGGCAAGGCTAAGGAAGCGGCCGGCGCTCTCGGTAACGACAACTCGAAGCGTGCCGAAGGGCAGAAGGATCAGCTCAAAGGAGAGGGCAAGAAGAAGTTTGGCGAGGCTAAGGAGAAGTTGAAGGACTGAGGTTGAGGATCCTGCCTCGTCGCCCCTCGTGTCTCAGGACGCGAGGGGTTTTTTATTTAGATATGGTAAGTGTAAAGTATTACGTGTGAAGTGGATGCGTTGGCGATGATACCTGCGCCATGACTCGTCAGCTTCCGCGATGTGAGGTAACGCCACGATCTGCAGCTTGATGTCGCAGGTGTTGCCGTCAAGAGCGGATTGGGCCGCTCCCGTAGAGAATGAAGTACTGGAGCGTTGCTCAGTTGTTGAAATCATTCGAGGCGCTGCCATGCGCATCGTAAAACTCGACGCCTTCGAGACCATGTTCATTCGGGTGCTCCTGCGCCACCAAGCACCCGCATCATCTGGATGTCTATCTTCCCGTTAGTGAGTCCAGTTTCCGTTCCCTCAACTTTGCTGCGTTTGTGTTCGAAACCGAGATTCTGATTTATGGCGGCGGGGCCTCCGGCACCTGCGCTGCAATTCAGGCTGCCCGAGAGGGTGCCGACGTCATCGTCATCGAACCATCGAAGTGGATCGGGGGAATGATTACGGCCGCGGGCGTGAGTGCGCTCGACGGAAACAAGCACGGCGCGGGCGGCGGCATCGTCCACGACTTCCGTACGGCGCTGGCCGATCACTACGGCTCGATCGACGCGCTCTACAGTGGATGGGTCAGTCTTTACTGCTTCGAGCCACGCATCGCTCATGGCATCCTTAGGCGGTGGGTGGATGACTTGCCATCGCTGAAGGTTCTGCACGAGACGGACGTCCTGGCTTACCGGCATGTCGGCAATGATGTAAGGGAAGTGACGATTCGCGACGTAGACGGCATCGAGCGCCGAGTCGGGTGCCGCGTTTTCATCGATTGCACGGAATATGGGGATGGCCTCAAGCTGGCGAACATCCCTTACACACTCGGCAGGGAGAGCCGAGATGAGCTTGGTGAATCCGCTGCGCCGGATGAGCCTGATGATGAGCTGCAGGATCTGACGTACGTCGCGACGCTGCGCCGCACAGATCTGGATGGCGCGTCAGCTGAGGACATCTCGCCCGCTCAGCGCTCATACTGGGAACCCTTTCGCTGCAGCACATCTGAAGATTGCGACACGCGGGAGCCCGCGCTGCTCCACCATCCGAGCCACGACTGGCAGAGCTTCATTTCCTACGCGACGCTTCCGAACGACCGGTTTATGCTCAACTGGCCGTTCCGCGCCAATGATTATCCCATCACTCCCGCGTTCTTCGAGAATCGCTTCGTGCGCCGACATGTAATCGCATCGGCACGCCTGCACACGCTCGAGAACGTGCGCTACATCCAGAACGAGCTGGGGCATCCTGAGTGGCAGCTGGACTTCGATCAATATCCGAGTGGTGATGGGCTGGCGCTCATCCCTTACATCCGGGAAGCAAGGCGGATGAAGACATCGCGCATGATGGTACAGGATGACGTCATCCCGGCGGCTGGTACAAACCGCGCGCCGTTCCGCGGGGATGCGATTGCGGTAGGAGACTACTTCCTCGATCATCATCATGGTCGCGCCTTCGAACGACATGGCAATCGGCTGATCGAGGATTTGCCCGATAATGGCCCGTTTCAGGTGCCGATGAGCGTCTTCATTCCTGATGTCGATGATCCGTGTTTCCTTGTTGGGGAAAAGAGCATCGCCGTCTCACATATCGTTAACGGGTGCACGCGCCTGCAGCCGATGGTCATGTTGATGGGGCAGGCGCTGGGAGTACTTGCGGCGGAATCGGTGCAGAGGAACTGCCCCCCTTCCGAGGTGCCTGTTGAGGACGTGCAACGGCGGCTTCTGGATGCAGGTGCGCAGTTGTACGTCGCTTACGATGTACCGTGTGATCATCCGCAGTTTCGCGTGGTGCAGGAACTGGGGATGATGCGTGTGGTCGATGAGAGTGATCCGCTAAATCTCGACCTCGATCATCCGGTCAACGGGCGTGATGGCGCGCGCTGGGCCAAACGTGCAGGATTGGATTGGTCGATTGATGAGGCGTCGGCGACCGTTGATTATGACCGGCTATCCTTAGACAAGTCCGAAGGCGCCATTTCGCGCGGTGCGTTTCTGGAGGCCGTTCACACGGCAACGGCACATCG
>CAZKDQ010000185.1:3604-5266 GCA_964551345.1 uncultured Rhodothermales bacterium | reverse complement strand
GTATCGACGGAGTTTGACGGCTACTGGCGAACGGCGGTCACGCTGAGCCCGGAGAACGTTGAGCGTGGCATCGAGGCGACGCAGGCAGAGATCCTGCGTCTCGTGGAGGACGGAGTGACCGAGGACGAAGTGGACGCCGTTCAGACGACGATCACCGGCTCATTCAAAGTTGACCTCGCGACAACCGGCGGTCTAGCGTTCTCGATTCTCATCAACGTCCTGCGCGGCTTCGGCGTCGCGTATCTCGACGACTTTCCGCGCCTGGTCGAACGGGTGACGAAGGAGGAGATCGACGAGGCGCTTCGTCGTCATCTTCGGCCCGATGCGATGCACGTCGTCCTCGCAGGCGCGGCTTGACCTCCATCGTTAGCTAACCCACGTGCCGTATCTCGGTCAGATAGTCGGCCTTTTCGTGATAAGCGTGCTGATCGCTTATCTGTGCCACCGTATCCGCCTCGTGCCGATCGTTGGCTATCTGATCGCCGGCGTCATCATAGGCCCCGGTGCGCTCGGCCTGGTCTCGGACCACGTGTTGATCGACAACATGGCGGAGATCGGGGTCATCCTCCTGCTCTTCACCATCGGCGTCGAGTTCAGCCTCGAGAAGCTTGGCCGCATCCGGCACGTCATCGTGCGCGGTGGGATGCTCCAGGGCTCGATCGTGATCACGACGGTCGTCGTCGTGCTTTTGCTTTTCGGAGTCGACTGGCGGACTGGTGTCTTCACCGGATTTCTCGTCGTTCTGAGCAGCACCGTCATCGTCCTGAAAATCCTATCGGACACGGGCGAGACGGATTCGCCTGCGGGCCAGGTCACGCTGGCACTGTTGATCTTCCAGGATCTCGCTATGGTCCTGATGGTGTTGTTCGTGCCGATGCTGCGCGGCGGCGGCTCCATGTTCGACCTCATCCTGGTGATCGCGAAGGCCGCTTTCATCATCGCGTTCGTGCTGCTGCTGGCGCGCCGCGCGATTCCGTGGATACTCGAGAAGATCGCGCAGACCCGCGCCAACGAGCTATTCGTGCTGACGGTCGTGATGGTGTGCTTTGGAACCGCCTGGATCACGAGCCTGGTCGGTGTAAGCCTCGCGCTCGGCGCATTTCTGGCAGGCCTCGTTGTCAGCGAGAGCCGGTACAGCGGCTACGCATTGACGGAGATCCTGCCGCTACGGACGGTCTTCAACGCCATCTTTTTCGTATCGATCGGGATGCTCCTGAACCTCGGCTTCCTGATCGAGAACCTGCTGCTCGTCGTCGGTGTGGCGGTGGGCGTGTTCGTGCTCAAAGCGATCGTCACCGCCGGTGCGGTCGTCGTGCTCGGCTATCCAATGCGCGTTGCCGCCGTCGTGGCACTGACCATTGCGCAGATATGTGAGTCGTCGTTCGTCCTTGAACGCGCCGGAGCGGCCGTCGGATTGTCGCCTGCCGGCCTTGGCGAAGAGGGACGGCAGACGTTCATCGCAGTAGCCGTTTTGTTGATGGTGGCTACGCCGTTCATGATGAAGTATGCACCGGCTGTGGGATTGTATCTGGATGAGAAAGGATTCGGGCCGCGTGGACGCACAGACGGTGAACTTGACCGAGATGACGAGCCGCCGCTTGAGAATCACGTGATCGTAGTCGGTTACGGGCCGATCGGGAAGCAGATTGCTGATGTGCTTGA
>CAZKDQ010000185.1:0-3504 GCA_964551345.1 uncultured Rhodothermales bacterium | reverse complement strand
GGCGATCAGATCGTGCTGGAAGGAGATGCCGATGCGTTCGAACGCGTCGCGCATCTCTTCCGCAGCAGTAGCGACGACGACGTCACCGGCCCATGATCTTGTATTTGTGGACGATGGAGAAGGCCATCTCCAGCGCCTGCTCATAGTTCAGCCGGGGGTCGACGTGCGATGTGTAGGCGCGCGTGAGATCCTCCTCACTCAGCCCACGCGCTCCCCCGATGCATTCGGTGACGTCCTCACCCGTCAGCTCGAAATGAACACCGCCGAGGTGGCTTCCCTCCGCCGCATGCACGTCAAACGCCTGCTCGAGCTCGGTCAGGATGTTATCGAAGTGCCGTGTCTTGACGCCGGAATCCGTGACTTCCGTGTTGCCGTGCATCGGGTCGCAAATCCACAAAACGGTGCGACCGGTTGCGCGGACGGTATCAATGAAACCAGGCAGGTAGTCCGCAACGGCATCGGCACCAAGTCGGGTGATGAACGTCAGCCTTCCCGGCTCGTCATCCGGATTCAGACGAAGCACGAGATCCCGCAACCATTCCCGCGTCATCGCCGGGCCGACCTTGACGGCGATCGGATTGGCGATGCCGCGGGCGTATTCGATGTGCGCACCCTCGACCTCGGCCGTCCGCATTCCAACCCACGGAAAGTGCGCCGAAAGATTGTAAACACGGTGGCTGTGAGAAACCGGACGCGTCAGTGCCTGCTCGTACGGCAGGTGGAGCGCCTCGTGGCTCGTATAAAACGAGACGCGTTCGAGGTCGTCGGTGTGAGAATCGGAAACTGTCTCGAGGAATCTCAGCGCGTCCCCGATGGCCTCGAGCAACTGCTCGTACTCCGCAGCGAGCGGAGAATGCTGCCAGAAGCCGACGTTCCAGTACTCGGGATGATGCAGGTCCGCAAAGCCACCCTGCGACAGAGCACGGACGTAGTTGAGTGACGTCGCCGAGACGTTGTAGGCTTCGAGCAGCCGACTCGGGTCCGGCGTTCGTTCGTTCAGCGAAAATCCGGGCCGATTGATGATGTCGCCCCGATACGTCGGTAACGTCACGCCGTCACGCATTTCGTACGTTGACGACCGCGGCTTGGCGAACTGACCCGCGAAACGCCCGATGCGCACTACCGGCATCCGCATGCCATAGACGAGCACGAGGCTCATCTGCAGCAGGATTTTAAGGCGATTGGTGATGATCCGGGTCGTGCACTCATCGAACCGCTCGGCGCAGTCGCCGCCCTGGAGGATGAACCGCTTTCCGGTGGCCGCTTCTGCAAGCTGCGTTTTTAGCTGTTCGACCTCCCACTGCGTCACCAGGGGCGGAAGCGACTCCAGCCGGCGCAGCGTCACGTCTACTGCCGCGGGATCAGGATATTCGGGTTGTTGAAGCGCCGTGCGCTCGCGCCAGGAATCGAGCGCCCACTGGCCGGGTCGGAGAAGGCTCAACGGATCTAAAGAGGTGCCTGTTCGGGATGATCCGGCCCCATACGCAGACGCATCTGATTCGTTCTTGCTCATGCTCCACCCGTGAAAGCGTAGTATGCCGCAAGAAGTACCGCCAGAACGTACATCAGCCAGTGGACGTCCCGCCCGCGGCCCGCAAGTAGTTTGATGATCGCGTACGAGCAAATGCCAAGTACGATGCCGTTGGCGATGGAATAGGTGAAAGGCATCGCGGCGATGGTGAGAAAAGCCGGCACCGCTTCATCCGTTTGATCCCACGTTACATCGCGCGCTCCGACCATCATCATCGCGCCGACTACAATCAGCGCCGGTGCTGTAGCGGATGCGGGCACCGCTGTGAAAACCGGGACGAAGAACGTCGATAGCGCGAAAAGAGCCGCGACAACGACGGCAGTCAGTCCCGTTCGACCTCCTTCTTCGATACCCGTCGCAGACTCGATGTACGTCGTGACCGTACTCGTCCCGAGCATCGCGCCGATTGTCGTGCCGGCCGCATCCGAGGTGAACGCGCGATTCGCACCAGGCAATCGTCCCTGTTCATCCAGAAATCCGCCTAGCCGACCAACCCCGATCAGTGAACCCGCTGTGTCGAAGAAATCCACAAACAGAAAAGCGACGATGACGATGAGGAGCTTCCCCGAGAGGAAGGCCTCGAAGTCGAGCGCCATAAACGTTTCCTCAGGGAACGAGGGCACAGACAGAATGCGCGACGGAGGGGCGCTCAGCCCCAGCAGCCAGCCGACGATGGTGACGCCGATGATCCCCGTTAGAATCGCTCCATGGAAGCGCCGCGCCAGCAGTGCCGCCATGACGACGAGGCCGGCGAATGTCATCAGCACCGGCGCAGACGTGACGTCGCCAAGCCCCACCAGCGTGGCTTCGTCGCCAACGATGATCCCGCTGGAGCGAAAGCCGATGATGGTCAGGAAGAGCCCGATGCCGGCCGTGATCGCCCGCTTGAGGTTCATCGGGAGGGCATTTACAACTGCCGTTCGAATGCCGCCGAAGGCGAGGGCGAAGAACAGGATACCTTCGATGAACACGGCAGCGAGCGCCGTTTGATACGAGACGCCCATCCCCAGAACGACGCCGTAGGTGAAGTAGGCATTGAGGCCCATGCCGGGCGCCAGCGCAAACGGGTAGTTCGCATAGAGCCCCATCACGAGGGTCGCGGCAGACGACGCGAGCGCTGTGGCGAGCATCACATCGTCCATCGGCATGCCCGCCTCCCCCAGAATCTGCGGGTTGACGAACAGGATGTACGCCATCGTGAGGAACGTCACGAGCCCGGCGCGGACTTCCGTAGCCGGCGTAGAGCCTCGTTCGCTGATCTTGAAGAATCGGTCCAGCCGTTGATGCACGCGTTCCTCCGAATCTGAAAATGCGCCAATATACGGTTGCAGGCACACGTGTGGCTGCTGCCGCGGGCCTCGCCCCTCAAGGATATGCGCTAAAGGATGAGGCGTTTGTAGTTTTTCGTTGTTACACTACATTCACGTTTCGCCGAAGTTAGATGCATGGGATGGCCGGACAGCTTGCGCCGGCGCAGAAGGGGAACACTACCTGGCCTTATTCGAAATACAGCCGCCGACGTCACACCTTCCCCGAAGATGAATTACGATCTCAAGGCCTTCAGCCGAGACCTGCAGGACCGACTCAACTGGCTATTCAAGGAGGTGGTGCGTCTTCAGGAAGAAAACGAGCGACTCCTGCGGGAGAACCAGGCGCTGCGTGAGGAGGCAACGCTTTCGCGGCTGATTCGGGAGATAGACGACAGGGATCCGGAGCCGGTCGTGCCTCGCGACCTCGCGCCACGTTTGATGTTCGAACTGCCGCGCGAGGCGATAGAGTTTTACAGAACGCTGCCCGCGTCATTTAACTTCTCTGACTATTTCGAGGCGGCCGATGCACACGGTCTGAGCGCAGGGATGGCGCGCGACTGGATGCTGATTTTCTTCCGCGAGCGGATGCTGGAGCAGCGCGGCCGGACGATCGAGAAGCACGACATCGAGCCGTATCCGGTGCGGCTGGCGCGGTGAGCTTTC
>CAZKDQ010000184.1:2666-5276 GCA_964551345.1 uncultured Rhodothermales bacterium | reverse complement strand
CCCATCCGCCATCGACCTTCTTCGCGGTCGTCGTCATCGATCCCGGATCCGATCCGTGGTCGGGCTCCGTCAAGCCAAAGCAGCCGATGAGCTCAGCTGACGCCAGCGCCGGAAGAAATCGCTGCTTCTGCTCTTCCGTCCCGAACTTGAAGATCGGGTACATCACGAGCGACGATTGCACGGAGGCAAAAGAGCGATAGCCGGAATCGACACGTTCGAGTTCACGCGCGATCAGCCCGTAGGCGGTGTAGCTCACGCCTGCGCCGCCGTATTCTTCGGGAATCGTCGCACCGAGCAGGCCGAGCTCGGCCATCTCTTTTGGGATCTCGTCGTGAAAGATCTCCTGCTGATTTCCTTCGAGAGCCCGCGGCTCAAGCTTCGATTGCGCGTAATCCCGCGCCGTTTCCATGATCAGACGCTCCTCCTCACCGAGCTCCTGCTCGAAGAGATAGACATCGTCGGCGTTAAATGAGGACATGGGGTTTGAGTAGGCAGATTGCAGTGGGCAGAATTTGGACTTCGGACGGCAGTGTGCAGATGGCTGAGCGTTGTGAGCTTCGGATTGATGTGCCTGATACTCCGAGCTTATAGCTCAAGGCCAGTAACTCGCAACTCACTTACCCCAGATTCCACGTCACGCCGCGGCCGGTTTCAGGGTCGGGATAGTTCCACGAAACGGCGCCTTGATCGCAGGCGTACATGCACGTTCCACACTCGATGCAGTCCTCGAACTGGAAGTGCACAAGGCCCTGCTCATCCTTCGTGTAGCAGTTGGCCGGGCACACGTACGTCGTGCAGTGATGCGGGCAGACCGAGTTGCAGATGTCGGTGTCGACAAGGATATGCGGCGTGGCTTCGCTGCGACTTTGATTTCGATAGGCGACGAGACCGAGTCGCTGCGAGAGGTTGAGCTGGTTCATAAGGACCGGGCTGCTTTTGAGAGAAGCTTGATCACGTCCCAGTACGAAGCGTGGGCCTTCACTGATTCCTGAAGCATCTTGCGCGTCTTGGGAGTCGGCGCGTCCTCGACACTGAAGAAGCGCCGACCGAAGTCGCCGACGATCTTCGGTAGCGTGTCGTACATCATCGGATCGTGCAGAAGATGGACGGCGCCCTGGAAAGAGCGGAGGTCCTTCATAACGAAAGAATCTTCGAGCTTGTCCCGGTACGTCTTCAGACTGCCGGATGAGAAGTCGCCGCGCTCCGAAGCTTCAATTACCGATTCGGCAGCGAGGATGCCCGAGCGCATGGCATAATCCATCCCCTGAATCGCCTTTCCGGCATTGATGAGCAAGTGCGCGGCCTCGCCGGCGATCAGGACGCCGTCGGCATATAGCTCACGCGGCAGACTGCGGATGTCGCCATTGGAAACGACGTGCGCGCTGTACTCGACCTCCTCGCCACCCTTGAGCGCGTCGACAATCACCGGGTGTGCTTTGAAATCGTTCAACAGATCGTGCGGCTTGGCCACCTTCTCTCGGAGGTCCTTGATGCCCAGCACGAGGCCGATCGACACGGAGTCAGCATTCGTGTAAAGAAATCCGCCGCCTTCGATTCCTCTACTGGCGAAGCCGACGAATTCGTTCGACATCCCGCTGTGTTCACTGAGCTGGAACCGGTCCTCCAGAACACTCCGATCGAAGCGAATCACCTCCTTCACACCGATCATCACATGATCCGCCGGCACGTAATCCTCTTCGAGCCCGACCTGCCGCGTGAGCAGGTTGTTGACGCCTTCCGCAAGAATCACGCAGTCAGCGAAGAACTCCTCGCCCCCGGCACGAATGCCCACCACGGCGCCATCCTTCTTGATGACCTCTTCGACGAGAATGTTCGTCGCGATGAATGATTCATCGGCAGCGGCGCTTTTGGCGATCGCCTCTTCCACCTTGCCCGCCAGCCAGTTGTCGAATCGAGCGCGCAGAACGATGACGCCGGAGTACGGTGGTTCATCGTAATGCGCCGACTTGAAGTCGAGTGAGAATGATGATTGCTCGTCGAGAAACGTCAGCCGCCGGTGATTGACGTAGCGCTCGATGCCGTTCTCCGCCTTCCAATACTCAGGTACGAGACGCGCAAGGTCCCGCCCCCAGAGAACGCCGCCGGAAACGTTCTTGGCGCCCGCGAATTCGCCGCGCTCGATCAGCAGAAATCGCTTGTTGGCGCGGGCGAGAATCATGGCCGCGCTCAGTCCGGCGATGCCGCCACCGACGATGATGCAGTCGAATTTTTCTTCCATCAGGACTTCGCCTTCCGAAGCGATTCAATCAGCGGCGGCAGCACTTTGAAGAGGTCTCCGACGATGCCATACGTCGCGTACTGGAAAATCGGCGCGTCGGCGT
Source organism: uncultured Rhodothermales bacterium (assembly GCA_964551345.1). GTDB lineage: Bacteria > Bacteroidota > Rhodothermia > Rhodothermales > CAZKDQ01 > CAZKDQ01. Next base: position 2,934 of record CAZKDQ010000184.1, on the reverse strand, counting down.
CTTTGTTGATGGCGACGATCACGCGGCTGTTCTGCATCCCGGCTGCGTGTTGGATGGCACCGGAGATGCCGATGGCGAAATACAGATCAGGCGAGACGACTTTGCCCGTCTGGCCGATCTGGCTCGTGGCTTCGAACAGTCCATTCTCGACGACGGCGCGTGAGGAGCCGATCGCCGCATTGAAAACGGATGCCAGTTCTTCAATCAGCTTTTTGCCTTCCTCATCCCTGATTCCCCTTCCGGCGGCCACCACGACTCGTGCGTCCGT
>CAZKDQ010000184.1:0-2566 GCA_964551345.1 uncultured Rhodothermales bacterium | reverse complement strand
GTGGATCTTTTGATGGAAGCGCCTTGAAGCGCAACAAAACCAAGAACGGAACCCATCAGAGAAGTGATGTCAGAGTAAAAGAATAACCAGATGGTGCAGGCGAAGGCCTGTCGCTACAAGACGTGAGCCTCGCTGTCGATCAGGCGCGTCAGTTCACGGACCTGTTCGTCGATTTCGCCTTCGAGCTTGCGCCCCGGCTCGCGATCGGGGATGTTTTCATAACGAACGACCTGAAGGTGAACGTCCTCGTCGATGCCGGCCGCGTCGACTTCCACGACTTCGATCGACTTGCGCTTCGCCGCCATGATTCCCTTCAGGCTCGGGATGCGCGGATCGTTCATGTCGTTCGAACAGGTGACGAGACACTTCGGCTTCAGCGCAATTGATTCGGAGCCGGTGTCTCCCTGCCGCGTAACAACGAGCTCCTCACCCTCGATTGCTAGGCCGACGGCGTTGGTGGCATACGGCAGATCCAGCATCGCGGCGAGCATGCTTCCGGTGAGACCGGCATCGGAATCCTGCGACTGCTTTCCGCAGGCGATGACGTCGAACTCATGGTCGCGGTAGAAGTCGGCAAGAATCTGCGCCGTGGCGTGAGAATCCAGCTTCGTCCCTTCCGGCACTTTGAGATGAACCGCCGTGTCTGCGCCCATAGCAAGTGCTTTTCGCAGTGCTTCCTGCGCGCGCTCGGGACCGACGAGGACGACTTCAATAGAGCCGCCGTGCTCCTCCCTTAGCACCAGTGCCTCCTCGACGGCCGAAGCGTCGTACGCGTTCAGCACGAGTCTTCCGGGATCCACCTCCAACTCACCATCACGCAGGCGAATGGATGCCGCGACATCCGGCACCTGCTTTACACACACCGAAAATTTCATATCGAAACGATGGAAATTCGCTACCTGGAATGGTTGATTAAGCGCTCCGCAACAATGCCGTCGCGGCGCGTCAACTTAAGATACGTTCCTGCGGCTTCCAACGAATTTTTCGTCGTGTAAAAGGCGTTTCCGAGATCATGAACAGGCTTTTAGTTGTAGTAGCTGTCTTCTTTTTCGGGATCGTTGCGGTACCGCACGAAGCGATTTCGCAAGAGCTGACGCCGCGGGTCGGGCTGGGCGTAAATGGCATGGTGAGCACGGCCGATGGCATCGGGATCGGCTTTCGCGGGCGCGTGTCTGCACCGGTGAACGCCGATGTCTCCCTCGCTCTCGATGGAGGCTTCACGGGATTCATCCTGGGAGGCAGGCGCGATGCCTCTTACGCCTTTGATCCCCAGTTCTCCGTGATCGTGAACCTCCCGCAGCAGGGGGATCAGCTCTCTTATCTACTCTTCGGAGCCGGCGCCTACGTCCCACTCGGCACATCGAGCTCCTCATCCGGTCCGACCATTCATTTCGGTTACGGCCGCGTGCGCGTGCTTCAGGAAACGTCCTTGTTCTATGAGATCGACCCCGCGATAATCATCGCCGAGAGCCGCGTAGACCTCGTGATACCCGTCCGCATCGGCATCATCTTCTGAATTGCGGAACCGCCGGCCGCCGTGCCGCTTTGCTTCGGTTTCTCTTTGACGGATTCATGGCCGGGCTCTACTTCCACATCCCCTTCTGCAAGCAACGCTGCATCTACTGCGACTTCTATTTCGTGACGACGCAGAAGTCGCACGCCGGGTTTATCGCCGCGTTGAACCGGGAGGTCGAGCACTACGCGCACGAGTTTGCACAACGCGAACCGATTGAGACGCTCTACTTTGGCGGCGGTACTCCGTCCCAACTGCTGCTCGACGAATGGTTTCAGATTCTGGATTCGGTTGGACGTCATTTCGATCTATCGGAACTTCAGGAAACAACTGTCGAAATCAATCCGGGAGATGTCGACCTCGATTACCTCAGGGAGCTGCGGCGGCTGGGCGTGAACCGGCTTAGCATCGGAATCCAGTCGTTCTTTCAGTCGGATCTTGAAGCGCTAAACCGAAGCCACTCCGCGGCGGATGCGGAAGAGGTCCTCGAAATGGCGACCACGGCAGGCTTCGACGATTTTTCGATCGACCTGATATTTGGCATCCCGGATCAGCCGTTTGAGTACTGGGCAGCCAACCTCGAGAAGGGCTCGCGGCTTGGAGCGACGCACATTTCTACCTACAGTCTCACTGTGGAGGAAGGTACGCCGCTCGCACGCGAGGTCGAACGTGGGCTCATCACGCCGACACCCGATGAAGCCGTTCGAGATCTCTATGACTTCACGATGCAGTATCTTCGCGAACAGGGATACGAGCACTACGAGATATCCTCGTTCGCGCGTGCTGGTAATCGGTCGAAGCATAACCAGGCATATTGGAATCATTCCAATTACATCGGCTTTGGCCCGTCGGCGCATTCCTTCTGGTGGACCGGTCTGCCGGCGATGCGGTGGTCGAACATCCGCAACCTTCCGCGCTATGAGTCGATCATGCAGCAGGGCGTGCTTCCCCTGGACGATCGCGAGTCGCTCATGCTCGATCGCCTTGCGAACGAATATATTATGCTTCGACTTCGAACGTCGGATGGGATCGAACTGTCTGAGTTGAGCAACA
>CAZKDQ010000183.1:4142-5320 GCA_964551345.1 uncultured Rhodothermales bacterium | reverse complement strand
CGTACATCCGGCTCAGCCGACATTCTTCGTCTCGCCGATGGACTTATAAAACTATCTCCACCGAGCACCGCCGTCAGCCCTTCCTTGAGTTCGTCCGGATTTCCCTTGATCACATAACCGCGTGCACCGGCGGCGAATGCCCTGTTGACATACGTCGTTTCCTGATGTCCCGAGACGACAAGGCATGCGAGATCCGGCCATCGTGATGCGATTTCCTGAACGAGTTCGATGCCGCTCATGGTCGGAAGCGAGACATCAACGAGCACGATAGAGGCACCCGAAGTGTGGACTTCTTCCAGCGCCTGCTCCGCCGAAGGAGCGCTGCCGCACACGTCGAGATTGCAGACGAGCGTCACAAACTCGCTCAGCATCTCGCGTACGATTTCGTTGTCCTCTACGATGTAAACCTTCCTTCCCATCTCACCCTCCTATATCCTTGCTTTCCAGTCGTGATCTCTTTCCGGATGGTACGGTACCGACAGACGGCACCGCGTGCCTCGGCCCGGAGCCGATTCGATAGTAAATTCTCCTCCGAACAGCGCAACGCGTTCCCTCACTCTGGACAATCCCGAGCTCATCCACGCTTTGTCGGATGGGTCTTCGGACATGGCGAACCCGGCACCCTCATCAGTCACGTAGATGATGACGTTGCCGTCTTCGTCCTCGAGCTCGACCCGCGCACGATCCGTGCCCGCGTGTTTGACGACGTTGAAGAGCAACTCGCGCGTGAGCTGGAAAAGCAGTACGCGCATGTCCTCATCGGGAATCGGGAACGAGGGTGGCGCAACGAGTTCGACGTGCAAGTCATGGACGTCCTCCATCAGTGAGACGAGCCACTGAAGGGCATCGGCGAGGCCTTCTCCCTTGAGCACGGGCGGGCTGAGGTCAACAGTAAGCCGCCTGGTCTTCTCGATGGCATCCGCCAGCCACTCATATGCCTGATTCGCATCATCGAGCAGCTTTTCGTGATTACCCGACTCAGCGTGCCGCGCGACGAACGTCATCTTCATCTGGATGCCGTAGAGCAGTTGCTGAAGATCGTCGTGCAGGACCTGCGAGATGCGCCGGCGCTCCTCCTGCTCAGCCATGGTGAGCGTCGACGCCAGTGTTCGCACCTGCCTCGTCCTCTCCATGACGCGGCGCTCAAGATCGTTGTTGAGCTGTTTGAGCCGGTCTTC
>CAZKDQ010000183.1:0-4042 GCA_964551345.1 uncultured Rhodothermales bacterium | reverse complement strand
TCTCAGAGAATCGCAGGATTCTTTCCGCACCTGAATTCCACGTCGTGATACGACGATCGAGGTCGAGCATGAAGATGGCATACTCCTCGACGTTGCTTACCAGGATCCGATAACGCTCCTCGCTCTGGCGCAATTCCTCCTCCATCTCCCACCAGCCTGTGACGTCGATGAAGGTTGCGACGACGCCGTCGATGGTGTCCTCAACGGTCACGTATGGGTGCAGCCGGACGAAGTAGAAGTGACCTTTGTCACTCCGCAGTTCTCGTTCAACGGTTCTCTCCTCGCGCACCACGCGTCCGGCATCCTCTATAAATTCGGGATATGCGAGGGCGTGCGCCAGGTGCGAGACGGGGCGCCCGAGATCGGATGGCTCCATGTCGAAGAGGTCGGCAATGCGTGGCGTGTAGCGTTTGATGCGCAGCTCGCGATCCAGGAAGAGCGTGCCGACATCCGTTGCCGTGAGCAGATTCTGGAGATCGCCATGTGCCTGTGATACTTCGTCGAGCCGTACTCGCAGCTCCGAATTGACCGTTTGCAGCTCCTCGTTTACAGACTGGAGCTCCTCCCGACTTGTCTCAAGCTCCTCGACGGTCGATCGGTTTTGCTCCACCATCGATCGCAGCTCGTCCTTGAGCTTCCCCAGTTCCTCGTTGGCGGAGATCGACCGTTCCGCCAGAAGTACCAGGCGCTCCCGGAGATGCCTGACCTCCGCCTCCACTTCGTCGCGAGGGACGTCTGCGAGATCGGTTGACTCATCGATTCCACTCGCGGGAACGTCGCCTTCGACGAACATCACGAGCGCTACACGATCCCCATCACGTGTTCGTGGCCGTACGAGCATCAGGACGGGGCGCGGCTCGCTGTTAAACTGTACCAGCACCGAGCGCGTGACCACCGGCCGATCCCAGTTGAAGGCGTTCTGTAGAGCGTCTTGAAGCTCGTCGCGCAGTTCCGCGCGAATCATGCGAGAGACGTCACGCGTCATCGCACCCTGCGGCGGGAGCAGGTACTTGCCGGCCATCTCTGACAGGTGGACGATGCGACGATTCGCATCGACTATCAGGCTCGGCGGGGCGTGCTCTTCCAGTGTCTCGCGGTGCAGCCATGATTCGGTCGGAACATCACGAGGTAAAGGAACCGGCTGCGAGGGGCCTGCATGCGACGGTGGCTGCGGTAACCGAGGCCGTTCTCCCGGTAGAACGCGCCCTTGAAACAGGCGGTGCCGGTGGTCGATGGCATCGTAAAGAGGAGAATCCGCGATCGTCTCGGATCCGCCAAGGAAGAGGAAGCCGCCCGGCTCGAGCGTGTAGTGGAAAAGGTCGAGGAGGTACTGCTGCAACTCGCGCTGCATGTAAATCAGCAGGTTGCGACAGCTGATGAGGTCGAGCCGGGAGAACGCCGGGTCGCGCAGCACGCTATGAGCGGCGAAAAGCACCGTCTCGCGAAGATCGCGGTTGACCCGGTAGTAGTCGCCCTGTCTGGTAAAAAAGCGTATGAGCCGCTCGCTCGAAACCTCGGCGGCAATCGCGGCCGGGTACAATCCTTCACGCGCGATGCGCAACGCGCTCTCGTCGAGATCGGTGGCAAATACCTGAATCTGGGGCGGATCGGGGAACGAGTCCGCATACTCCGTCGCAAGTATCGACAGCGAATACGCTTCCTCTCCCGTGGAGCATCCAACCGACCAGATTCTGACGGTGTCTTCGCGGCCCTTGCCTTCGAAGAGGGCGGGCAGGGCCTTCTCGCGTAGGACTTCCCACGCGTCTTCATCCCGGAAAAACCTGGTCACGCCGATGAGGAGCTCCCTGAAGAGCGCGTGCGCCTCGTCGGCGTTATCTCGCAGTAATTGCAGGTAATCGTGCAGGTGCTCGGTGCGGTTCACCTGCATGCGCCGGCCGATGCGTCGCAGAGCCGATGGCTGCCTGTAGTAACTAAAATCGTGACCCGTCTGCGACCTGAGCTGCGCCAGGATATCCTGCAGGAGCGTTTCATTCTCTCGCTCAGCCGCCTCGAGCCGGCTTTCGATGTGAGGCTTCTTCTCGGCGATGGCAGCGAGATCCGTGGCCAGTTCTGCAGCGGGACGGATGATGTCGACGAGTCCCGTGGAAATCGCACTGCGAGGCATCGAATCGAACTCGGCCTCTTCCGGGTCTTGCGCCATCAGCACGCCACCATGCTCCTTGAGGGTTTTCATGCCCGCGGTGCCGTCGGTGCCGCCTCCGGAAAACACGACCCCGAAGCCGTCGCCGTGCGATTCGGCGAGAGAGAGCAAGAAGTCGTTGATCGGCGTGCGCCAACCGCGCGGCTCATCAAACGGCTCGAGAGAAAGCTGATCATCCCTCACCAGCAGTCTCTGGCCGGGCGGGATGACGTATACATGGTTTTGCTCGAGGCGCGCCGGCCCTGTCACCTGAGCGACGGGCATCTCGGTCGAATTCTGGAGCACGTGCGCCAGCTCGCTTTCGTGCTCCGGGTCGATGTGCATGATGACGACAAACGCAACTCCCGTCGTTGCAGGCAGCGCACGAAAAAACTCTTGCAGCGCCTTCAAGCCGCCGGCCGATGCGCCAAGCCCTGCCACCACCGTGCGCCGATTCGCGATGCGCTCCTTCCGCTCACTCTCTTGAGAGGCTGCGCTTTGCTGCTGGAGATTCGTCACGATGGGAAATCTGGCCCGTAGAAATTCTAGGCAGTGGCGATATTTCTGGTGACTATGTAAACAACCGCCAGACAATAATGGTGACACGATATCGGTAAGTCTGCCGGGCGGCACGCGGCGCGCAACTTAGATTGCGGCTGAGTTCGGATATGCTGTACTTCACTGTCGGATAATGACTTGCCTGACGATCAACTCATGCGCCTCGCCCTGATTAGCGACATTCACGCCAACCTGCCGGCGCTTCACACGGTGCTTGCCGACATCGACCGGCGCAGCCTCGACGCCGTGTACTGTCTTGGGGATCTTGTGGGATACGCGACGTGGCCGAATGAAGTCGTGGATGAGGTTCGGAGGCGCCACATCCCGACCATCGCCGGTAATTATGATGAGGGCGTCGGACTGAATTCCGACGATTGTGGATGCGCGTACAAGACGGATGAGGACCGCGAGCGGGGGGCGCATAGCATCGCCTATACGAATGAAGCTATTGGTGATGAACAGCGCGCCTACCTGCGGATGCTGCCGCGACGGATCGAGATGATCTTTCAAGCTGGAAGGCAACGCAATGCCGATCCGTTAAAGGTCCTGCTGGTACACGGCAGTCCGCGCCGCATCAACGAATACCTGTTCGAGGATCGACCGGACGCGAGCTTCCTCCGGATGATGCAGAGCGAGGATTGTGATGTGATGTGCTTCGGGCATACGCACAAGCCGTTCCACCGGCAGATCACCGATGTTGAGAGCCGCTGGGGCGTGCGCCACGCCGTCAACACCGGGTCGGTTGGAAAGCCGAAGGACGGCGACCCACGTGCCGGATACGTGATACTCGAGATCGATCCCGAAGGCGACGAACCCGTGCGCATGGAGTTCATCCGTGTCGAGTATGACATTGACGAGGCCGCCACCGCCATTGAGGCGAGCGTGCTGCCGGATGCTTTTGCGCAGATGCTCAGGGAAGGGCTGCAGCGGCAGCGCAACCACTGGCTATTCTGAGCGTGGTCGTCGAAGCCATGCACAACTGCCGAAGCAATTTGCTCTGCATGAACGCCGTTGAGACATGCCCCGGCACCTGGCAGGAGGTTCCCGACTCGCACGATCGTGCCTCGGTTGACGTATGGGAGAGATAGCCTTTAGACGAGAAAGTCAGCTTCCTGGCGAAACGGACTTCACGAGATCTTGCTTCCTACGAACGGTAGCATTTCTTTTTGCAGAAATCGTGGCAGCTTCGGGTAGTGCCGCATCCCTCCGGTCTTGTACGGTTCGCCCGTTGTAAGCGCGCCCTGATCTCACCTACATCAAGAGAATCCACAAATGGCAAGTCCAAGCACTGCTCAACCGCGCTCCACCGATATCTTCTCCTGGGTCCTGATCGCCATCGGTGCC
>CAZKDQ010000182.1:0-5329 GCA_964551345.1 uncultured Rhodothermales bacterium | reverse complement strand
CGACGGCGAGATCGAACTCTGGGAGCACCAGGGCACGGCGCGATTCACGACCCCTGCAAGGCAGTATGAGGCGTGCCGGCCGGTCGCAAAGGAGTAGGGGGAGGAGGGAAATCCTCCGTGTGCTCTGCGCCGAGATCTGAAGAATAAAAAACGCCCTTTCTGAAGCAGAAAAGGCGTTTAGGGCGGTCCGGACGGGACTCGAACCCGCGACCTCCAGCGTGACAGGCTGGCATTCTAACCAACTGAACTACCGGACCATTATCCGGCCACTTTCCGTGGCGAGGTTCGCAATATACAGCGTCTCTCAACCGGAGCGCAATCCGACCACAGGACTTCACCAAATTGGCATACTGCGGCATCTCAGGGTCGATGACGCGCCGGCGTCTGACGTAGAATCATACGGCGCGGCGGATGCAGCAGTTTCCGGCAGCGCGCTTACGTGCCGGCAACCGTGGTGGCGACGGCATCTATCGCTGGATGCGGCGTATGTCGACGCGAAGGCGGTTATTCTGTGCGTCCGGGCGGTGGAGTGAAGAGCGTGCGCGCGTAGCGCCCACTGAATTCGTCCCGGCAGCCGGCGGTGATTTACAGCGGGCCGCCGACCCGGTTCTCCCCAAAACCTGAACCCGCCCCGCGACAGCATGCCGTTTCAGTGCATGCCGCTTCAGTGAATGCAGTTGAAACTGGATTGGGCCGTAGCGCCATGCCGGCCTGACATCCCACATTCGCCGGAATGGTACGGGCACGGGCGTTCTGTCGGGCGGCGACTATTCAGACGTTAAAACCGATCAATCGTATGATCTGCGCGGATGTATGGCTTCTTGATGAGGTTATTCGTGCAACAAAATGTAAACGAGTGGCCCTTGAACGGAATGAATGCCTCGTGAGGATGTACTTTCGCTCATTCCGTTCGGAATCCGCAAATGAGCGATACAGCAGATCTCACTACCCGCCAGGCGTCGGCGTTGTTGGGCGTCCATGAGTCATCAGTCAAACGCTGGTGCGACCAGGGTCTGTTGGAGTGCTCGTTCACGCCGGGCGGCCACCGCAGGTTTGATTTCGACGTCATGCTTGATTTTGCTCGGACGTCGAGTCTCGCCCCGGCGCTGCTGGCGCTGGACGGTTTCGAGCGGCCGGCATGGCTCGGATCCGAGCAATTGAGGCAGCACGCGATCGGCGATGGGTTGATCACGCTCGCCTACGAATGGCTTGATCGGGGTCCGGCCGATTATCTGTCGTCCTTGCTACAGTTTTTGCTCGACCAGGGCCACGAGCCAGAACGTCTCTGCGATCTATTACTCGCCCCGCTTGCTCGCCGGGTGGGTGATGAGTGGGAGGCCGGGCGCGCAGGCGTAGGCGACGAGCACAGGATGACGCAGATATTGCTCGACGCCCTTCTTGTTGCGCGGCCGTCGCCCAGCCATCACGTTTCGCTTCCCGTTGCCATCGTCGGAGCGGCCGAGGGTAACCGCCACGACTTCGGGGCCCAGATGGTGCGATGCGCGCTTGAGGCGGGCAGCTGGCGCGTGGTTTACCTGGGCGCCGACGTGCCGACCGAGGATGTTGCTGCGCAGCAGGTGCGCGAGAATGCCTCGCTGATCTGTCTTTCGTTCGTACCTCCGCAGATCGGCGCCGATGTCGATCGCACACTGGATTTGCTGGCGCTGCACTACGAAGCGATCGGGGGGCCGGCCGTGGCCGTTGGTGGCTCGGCGGTTAGCGGAGCCGGCCCCGGCGCACGTACTGGTCCCTTCGATGACGTGCGCTTCTTCAACCGTATCGAGCCCTTTGCCGCCTGGGCCGGCGAGCTTCTTTCCGCAGTCAAGACCTCCCAATAACATGAAACGGATGAGAGAGACACGAAAAATTGAGCGAGCAGCACTGTGGATTCTGGGTGTGTTCACGCTTATCGCGGTAGCAGGTTACGCATCGTTCGGCCGTCATCCTGAACTCATCTCCCGCTTTCCCGGAGCGGTGCAGTTCTATCCCGTATCCTTCGCATTTTTCGCACAGGGGCACATTATTATTGCTGCGGGTGCACTCATTGCATATCTGGCAGGTAGGGCGCGTTGGGCCTGGCTCGGAGTGTTTGCCGCCGTTTACATGCTCAGCCTCTTTAGCGAGACCGGAGGCACCAGTGTGGGCATTCCGTTTGGTGAGTACGACTACACCTCGCTGTTGGGCTGGAAGTGGTTCGGTCTTGTGCCATGGCTCATACCACTCAGCTGGTTTGCTATGGCCGTGCCGTCATTTGTTATTTCGATGCAGGCGTTTTCCGAGGAACGACCGTGGGCGCGCATCTTTTTCGCGGCTTATCTCCTCGTTTTGTGGGATCTCGCGCTCGATCCCGCGATGAGCTATCTGGCTCCCTACTGGCGATGGGCAGAGCCGGGCGTCTTCTACGGCATGCCGTTCATCAACCTGTTTGGGTGGGCGCTCACGGCAGTCGTCATCATGAGCGCTATGCAGTGGATGCGGGCGGGCACATGGATGAGCAAGCTGTCGCCGCGGTGGATGGCGGCATATTACCTCCTCACACTCGCCATGCCGCTCGGGATGATCGTGGCGTCGGGATTGTGGTGGGCGGTACTCGCGACGCTGATTGCGCTCGGTGTTGCCGTGTTCATTCTTCGTACCGCGATCCGACGGCATCCACCGATACCACGAGCGGGGGAGGCGGGGCAGGACGCCATCGAGCGCGAGGCTGAGCCGGAGGCCGTCAGCCACTTTTTCGGTCGGCATTCCCGGTCTTTCTCGTTCGCTTCGCGGTGGTTTCCCGCCCCTGAGCGGCGCCTGGTGGGGTGCCTGTACATGCTCTGCAGAACCGTGGACGACCTCGTGGATAAATCGGAGTCGCATCAGAGGGAGGATGTTGAGCGCGAACTCGACGTATGGTTAAGACGGGCCCGTGCGGCATACGACGGCCGGTTGACCCGAATCGACTGGCTCGACGAGATCATGGTCGCTTCTCGGAATGCGGGCGTTCCGTTTCAGGTAGTGGAAGACCTGTTCGCAGGTGTGAGATCAGATCTCGGAGGCGTGCGCATCAAGACGTGGGAGGAGCTCGAGCGCTACACCTACCAGGTGGCGGCGGTTGTCGGCATCTGGATATGCCATCTGTTCGGCGTGCGTGATAAAGAGATGCTACTGCGGGCGGCCGATCTTGGGCGCGCCATGCAAATGACCAACATCCTCCGCGATGTTGGCGAGGACCTCAGGCAAGACCGCGTGTATCTGCCGGAGGTCCTGCTCAGGGAGCATGGCCTCTCGGCCGACGATTTGAAAGCGATGGCCAGGTCGGGCTTTCATTCGGTCGAATATCGGAACGTGCTGATTCGGTTCATGGAACGTACCGAGGCCCTGTACGACTGTGCGTCGCCCGCCGTCGTGCTGCTTCCAGGCAACCTCGGCCGCCCAACAGCCGTCGCGTCGGCGGTGTACCGCGGCATCCACGCCGTGATTCGGTCGAACGGGTACGACAATCTGAACACGCGCGCCGTCACCTCGGCATCGACGAAGGCGCGCCTGGCCGCAGCTGCGCTGGTCGGGCTGGCGGCCCGGCAGATGCGCCTTCGCGCGCGATCCGCATTTGGGGCGCGCGCCGTTTCCGACCTTGCATCTGCCCGGGCAGGCGGCTCTGCATCCACACGTCCTAACGTGCAGCTGAGGCCCCGGATGATTTCGGAAAGAGCCAGTGGCCCACATCCAGTCGACCGCACGGACCTTCGGGATTACAGGTCTGCCTCGCCGATCTTCTCTGTGAACAGAGGGGACTAATGAAGACGGCCATCGTGATCGGATCGGGCTTCGGCGGCCTTGCCGTGGCGAACCGCTTGCAGGCGTCCGGCTACGAAGTGACGCTGCTCGAACGGCGCGAGAAGGTAGGGGGAAGGGCCTACCAGTTGAAGGAGGGCGGATACACGTTCGACATGGGGCCGAGCCTGATCACGGCGCCGAAGATCATCGAGGATATCTTCGAGGTGGCGGGTCGGCGGATGCACGATTACGTCCGGATGCAACCGCTCGACCCGTTCTACCGGGTCGCTTTTCACGACGGTACCAGCATCGACTACAGCGGCGATTCCGAGGCGATGAAGCGTCAAATGGCGCAGTTCGACGCTGAGGATGCTTCGCGGTATGACGAATTCATGGCGTCGCTCCGCCCGATCTTCGACACCGTCATCACCGACGGACTCGGGGCATCGCCTTTCGATACCATGCGATCGATGCTCGACTTTCTGCCGCGCGCCCTGCGGCTAAAGGCATACCTGCCGGTCGCTGCGTACGTCCGGAGGTACTTTCGCGACTTCCGTCATCGCTTCATATTCAGCTTTCACCCGCTGTTTATCGGCGGCAACCCGTTCGCCGCGCCGTCGGTTTACCTCATGATTCCCTACCTCGAGGCGTCACAAGGCGTCTGGTACACGCGTGGCGGGATGTATTCGCTGGTCGAGGCGCTGGCGAATCTGTTCATCGATCAGGGAGGGCAGATTAGAACGGGTACAGCGGTAGCATCGATCGTCGTGGAGAACGGCGCCGCAAAAGGCGTGCGCCTGGAAGACGGCGAAGAAGAGCGCGCCGACATTGTGGTGAGCAACGCTGACGTCACCCACACGTACCGCGATCTGCTTGCCTCCGAGCCGCGGCGGAAGTGGCGAGACCGAAAGCTGGAGCGACTCGATTACTCGATGAGCTGCGTCCTCATTTATATGGGCGTACGCAAGCAATATCCCGACATCGCGCACCATACCATCATTGTCTCACGCCGGTACCGCGAGCTCGTCAAAGACATCTTCTCGAGGAAGGTGCTCGCTGATGACTTCAGCATCTACCTGCACACGCCGTCTCGCACCGATCCCTCCATGGCTCCGGAAGGAGGGGAGAGTATCTACGCACTGGTGCCTGTGCCCAACCTGAGCGCCGACATCGATTGGGAGCACGAGGCTGAGCCGTTCGCACAGCGGGTCCTCGCGTTTCTGGAAGGATGGGGATTGGATGGGCTGCGGGATAATCTGGACGTGTGCCGCACGTTCACTCCGCTCGACTTCGAGCGCGATCTGAGGGCATATCAGGGGAACGCGTTCGGCATCGAGCCGAAGCTCTCACAAACGGCATACTTCCGCCCGCATAACGGAAGCGAAGATGTGGCGAACCTCTATCTGGTCGGGGCGGGGACGCACCCCGGCGCCGGCGTACCGGGCGTGATGTTATCCGCCGAAGCCGTTATGAATCGCATTCGCAGAGACGCGGCTTGAGATGACGACGGCTGATCGGCGATAGACGGCTGACGCTGGATCAGCGCCTTTTATCGTCTATCGTCCCGGTGACG
>CAZKDQ010000181.1:1165-5366 GCA_964551345.1 uncultured Rhodothermales bacterium | reverse complement strand
CGGAACCGGCCCTGCTTGCCCTTGAGCATGTCGGAGAGCGACTTCAGCGCGCGGTTCGAATCGCTACGCACTGCGTTCGCCTTCCGGCTGTTATCGAAGAGGCTGTCGACGGCCTCCTGCAGCATCCGCTTCTCGTTCCGCAGGATGACCTCCGGTGCCTTGATGTCGATCAGGCGCTTGAGGCGGTTGTTGCGGATGATGACGCGACGATACAGGTCGTTCAGGTCGGATGTCGCGAAACGGCCACCTTCCAGCGGAACAAGCGGCCGCAGCTCCGGCGGGATGACCGGAATCACGCGCAGCACCATCCATTCCGGACGGTTCTCGCGGCGACGGTTCGACTCGCGGAAGGCCTCGGTAACGGTCAGCCGCTTGAGCGCTTCGCCCTTACGCTGCTGGCTCGTCTCCGTCTTAACCTGGAAGCGAAGCTCCTTCGACAGCGATTCGAGCTCAACGCGCTTGAGCATCGTCTCAACGGCCTCGCCGCCGATCATCGCAATGAATTTCTCCGGATCGTCGTCATCGAGGTGGTTGTTGTCCTCGCGGATCTGGTAGAGGATGTCGAAATACTCATCCTCAGACAGAAGCTGATTCTCTTCAACACCGAGCTTCTCCGCCTCACCCGGCTGGATGACGACGTAGTTCTCATAATAGATGATCTTCTCCAGGTCCTTCGACTTCAGGCCGAGGAGGTGACCAATTTTGTTGGGGAGGGACTTGAAGTACCAGATATGGACGACCGGTACCGAAAGCGTGATATGGCCCATACGCTCACGGCGGACGGCCTTCTGCGTGACTTCCACGCCGCATCGGTCGCAAATAATACCTTTGTACCGGATGCGCTTGTACTTGCCGCAGTGGCACTCCCAGTCCTTGACCGGTCCAAATATCTTCTCGCAGAAAAGCCCATCCTTCTCCGGCTTGAACGATCGGTAGTTGATCGTCTCCGGCTTCAGAACCTCACCGTAAGACCGCTCCAGAATGCTTTCCGGCGAAGCGAGACTTACCGTGATGCTGCTGAAGTTCTTTTTGAGTTTCTGCGTCTTTCCGTATGACATAATATTTCGGGCAGTAGGGGGTTGGCAATCGGCGATCGGAGGCTACGGGCGGCCGGATCAATCTCCGGCCGCGCATAGCACCAAAAGCCGCCCTAATCGAGACTGACTTCCAGGCCGAGGCCCTGCAGTTCTCGCACCAGCACGTTGAAACTCTCCGGCACGTTCGGCTCGGGCATATTGTCGCCCTTGACGATCGCTTCGTAAGCCTTCGAGCGTCCCTGCACGTCGTCCGACTTGTACGTGAGCATTTCCTGCAGCGTGTGAGCCGCACCGTAAGCGTACAGCGCCCAGACCTCCATCTCACCGAGACGCTGGCCACCAAACTGGGCCTTACCACCGAGCGGCTGCTGCGTGATGAGGCTATAGGGCCCAATCGAGCGCGCGTGGATCTTGTCTTCGACAAGGTGGCTCAGCTTCAGCATGTAGATCATACCGACGGTCGTCCGCTCATCGAATGGTATCCCCGTCCGGCCATCGAAGAGCTGCACTTTGCCGTCGGCGGGCAGACCTGCTGCTTCGAGCTGTTCGGCAATATGCTCATGCGTCGCACCGTCAAAGATCGGCGTTGCAAACGTCTTTCCGAGCCGTGCGCCGGCCCATCCGAGAAGCGTCTCGTAGATCTGGCCGAGGTTCATTCGCGAGGGCACGCCCAGCGGGTTCAGCAAGATGTCGACAGGCGTTCCATCATCGAGGAACGGCATGTCTTCTTCCGGGACGATCCGGGCGATGACACCCTTGTTACCGTGCCGGCCGGCCATCTTGTCGCCGATCTGAATCTTACGCTTTTTGGCGATATAGACTTTCGCGAGCTGTACGATACCCGGCGGCAACTCGTCACCCATCTGTACGTGGTGACGCTCACGCTTAAGGTCGGCGTCGAGCCGGAAATACACTTTGCGGTGGTTCCGGAATAGCGTCCGAAGCTTCTTATTGACGCTTTCGTCCGACGTCAGTCCGCCGCGGGCACTGACCTGCGAGGGAAGGATTTCAGCGAATGCATCACGCGTGAAGGGATTGCCCTCCGGCAGCAGCAGACGGCCTTCGCGGTCCTCTACTCCGGCTGACGTCGTTCCTTCGACGAGGGCGAAGAATTTATCCCAGAAGCGGTTGTTCAGATTCGACAGCTCACGCTGCTCGAGTTCATCGAGCTCAGCCAGACGCTGCTGTTCGATCTTCTTGGATGCGGGGTCCAGCTTGCGGCGGCTGAACAGCTTCGTGTCGATGACGACGCCGTTCATCCCCGGAGGTGCTTTCAACGACGCATCTTTAACGTCGCCCGCTTTGTCACCGAAGATGGCGCGAAGCAGCTTCTCTTCCGGAGTCGGATCCGTCTCGCCCTTGGGCGTGATCTTTCCGACGATGATATCGCCGGGCGTAACCTCTGCACCAACACGGATGATACCGCGCTCGTCAAGATCCTTGGTGGCCTCTTCCGAGACGTTCGGGATCTCACGCGTGAGCTCTTCCTCGCCTCGCTTCGTATCGCGCACCTGAAGCTCAAACTCCTCGATATGCACCGAGGTGTAGACGTCTTCACGTACGAGCCGCTCGGAGAGAATGATGGCGTCTTCGAAGTTGTACCCACGCCATGGCATAAACGCCACGAGGACGTTCTTACCGAGAGCCAGCTCGCCTTTCTCTGTGGCAAAGCCTTCTGTCAGAACGCTGCCCTTCTCGACGCGATCGCCAACCCGCACAATCGGCTTCTGGTTGACACTCGTGTCCTGGTTGGTGCGCCGGAACTTGATCAGATCGTACGTGCGAATCGGCTCCTCAAACGCGAGGTCGGCTTCATCTTCGTCCGCATCATAGCGGATGACGATCTGACGGCCATCCACGTACTCCACCGTGCCGGAGCCTTCGGCCACGAGCACGGCGCGAGAGTCACGAGCCACGCGTCCTTCGAGTCCCGTGCCCACGATCGGAGCTTCCGAACGGAGCAGCGGCACTGCCTGGCGCTGCATGTTCGAACCCATGAGCGCGCGGTTGGCATCGTCATGCTCGAGGAACGGAATCAAGCTTGCCGCCGGAGATACGATCTGGTTCGGCGAGACGTCCATGTACTCGACTTCAGTCGGCTCGACGATCGGGAAGTCGCCGCGGTAGCGGCTCTTCACGTACTTGTTGATGAAGTTGCCTTTGTCATCGAGCGGCGCATTGGCCTGCGCGATGATGGCATGATCCTCCTCTTCAGCCGACAGGTAGCGGATCTCGTTCGTGACCTTGCCTTTTTTGACCACGCGGTACGGCGTCTCGATGAAGCCGAACTCGTTGATCTTGGCGTGAACACAGAGCGACGAGATGAGACCGATGTTCGGACCTTCCGGCGTTTCAATCGGACACAGGCGGCCGTAGTGCGTAAAGTGGACGTCGCGCACCTCGAAGCCCGCACGTTCACGGGTCAGACCACCCGGGCCAAGTGCCGATAGACGCCGCTTATGCGTGAGCTCCGCCAGCGGGTTCGTCTGGTCCATGAACTGGCTGAGCTGGTTCGTCCCGAAGAACGTGTTGATCACGCTCGAGACGGTCCGTGCGTTCACCAGATCCTGCGGCGTAAAGTTTTCAGCATCACGCAGGTTCATCCGCTCCTTGATGGTCCGCGCCATGCGGGCGAGACCCAACGAGAACTGTGCGGAAAGCTGCTCGCCAACCGTACGCACACGACGGTTGCCAAGGTGGTCAATGTCGTCCACCTGGCTCTTACCGTTCTGAACGGCCATGAGCTCGCGAACGATCGCCACGATATCATCGCGCGTAAGCGTCAGCACGTCTCCTGAGACTTCAATACCGAGACGCTTATTCAAGCGATAGCGGCCGACATCGCCAAGGTCGTACCGTTTCTCCGAGAAGAACAACCGGTCGAGCACGCCGCGAGCGGTCTCGAGATCCGGTGCCTCAGAGCCACGAAGCTGCATGTAAAGGTACTCGAGCGCCTCGGCCTCAGAGTGCGTCGGGTCTTTGCGGAGCGTGTTGATCAGCGTCGTCTTATCAAGACCCTGATCCGCATCCTCATCCGACTCATCCTTTAAAAGGAAGACTTTACGGATGCCGGCCTCTTTGAGAAGGTCGAAGTCGCCTTCGGTGAGTTCGTGGTCGGCAGGAAGCAGAACCTCGCGCTCACGGCGCTCTTCGATTACCTCGCC
>CAZKDQ010000181.1:0-1065 GCA_964551345.1 uncultured Rhodothermales bacterium | reverse complement strand
TGCTCGATCGCCTCCTCTGCTTCATCCTCATCTTCGTCTTCCTTGGTGGATAGACGAAGCTTCGCTTTAAGCGGGATCGAATAGGTCAGTCCCTGAGCGATGCACTCTTCGATGGAATGCTTCGGGGCCTCGAGGGCGTAATGGATAAACTCGAGCGTGTATCGCTCACGGCTGTCCTGGATCGGGAAGTGCTCGGTAAAAACAGCCTGCAGACCGGTGTCTTCACGCTCCTCCGGCGGAACCTCGGCCTGTACGAACTCTTCGAATGATTGTAATTGTACCTCTAGGAAGTCAGGATAATCGTGATTAACCGCAATCTCGGCAAAGTCATGCCGTTGGACTGCCGGTTTGTACTCACCATTCGTGGACATAGGCTATCGGACTTGCGTGATTTCGCGACGCGCGAGAGACCTGTTCTCAGACATGAGAAGCAGATCGTGTAACAAACGCGGCGTTATATGTGAGGTTTCGGCGGCCTCGCTCCCACCGAGCCTTCCTGACAAGCGCCAGAAGCCGATCCCGTAAACGAGATCGGCTTCCAGTGAGCTTCACTTGCGATATGTGTTGACCAACACTGATGCGCCGGTTATCGCAACACTGCTTCTTACTGCAGCTCGACTTCGGCGCCGGCCTCTTCGAGCTTGGACTTGAGTTCCTCGGCTTCGTCTTTGGAAACAGCTTCCTTGACGGCGTTCGGAGCACCATCGACCAGTTCCTTGGCTTCTTTCAGACCAAGGCCGGTGATTGCACGGACCTCTTTGATGACGGCGATCTTGTTGCCGCCCGGGCCTTTCAGGATGACGTTGAACTCCGTCTGCTCCTCGGCGGCGGCACCAGCGCCATCGCCACCTGCGGCACCACCGGCTACTGCTACGGCAGCTGCGGCAGGTTTGATTCCGTACTCATCTTCGAGGACCTGCGCGAGCTCGCTCGCCTCTTTAATCGTCAGGTTGACGAGCTGTTCGGCGAGTTCTTTAATGTCTGCCATTGTCTTTGATGTTTTCCAGCAACGGTCTCGGCTCCGTTCCCGACGAAGCTGCGCTGCGTATTAAGGTTTCCGGGAAA
>CAZKDQ010000180.1:0-5370 GCA_964551345.1 uncultured Rhodothermales bacterium | reverse complement strand
TCGCAATCCGCGAGGGTGGGCGCACCGTTGGCGCCGGCGTCGTGTCCAAGATTCTTGACTGAATCGCGAGTTCGGAGGATGAAGTTCGACGTGCAGAGATCAGCAATGGCTACTTCGCGCGTCGAACTTCAACCTTCGCACTTCGCATACACGGGCGTAGCTCAATTGGCAGAGCAGCGGTCTCCAAAACCGCAGGCTGCAGGTTCGAGTCCTGCCGCCCGTGCAATGACCTTCTTGATCCGACTATAACTGACACATTCAGATGCGGCTGATTCCGTTGCGTCAGCCGCGCGACAGGTATGAATAAAATTAAATCCTATCTCGAAGAGGTCGTCAAGGAAATGCGCAAGGTCAACTGGCCTTCGCAGAAAGAGGTGATGAACAACACGGGCATTACGCTCATGGCTACGGCCATTGTATCGGCTTTCATCTATGGCGCCGATCAGATCATCAGCACGGTTCTCGAGTTTATTTATCGTACGTAATCGATGTGCCGGCAAGGCCGGTTCTGATTCATGGCGCTTCCCAAGAACAGCATCCGTAAGTGGTACGTGCTTCGCACCTTCTCCGGTCACGAGAAGAGAGTTAAGCAGTATCTGGAGAGTGAGATCGAACGGCTTGGTCTTCAGGATAAGCTGAGCGACATCATGATCCCGACCGAGACGGTGTTCGAGATGCGCGGCGGCAAGAAGCGCACCCGCGAGAAAACGTTCTTCCCCGGTTATCTCATCGTCAATGCCCTGCTCGACAAGGAGCTCCAGCACATTATCGCCGGCGTTCCATCCGTTGTAGGTTTCCTCACCACGGGCGACGAGCCGACGCCGCTGCGCCCGGATGAGATCAACCGCATCCTCGGCAAAGTCGATGAAGCGCGCGAAGCCGGAGAGCAGCCGGAAATTCCCTTCAAGACCGGCGATCCGGTTAAAGTGGTCGATGGCCCGTTCAACAACTTCACCGGCTTCGTCGAGGAAGTATATCCCGACAAGATGAAGGTCAAGGTGATGGTTTCCATCTTCGGCAGGAAGACGCCACTCGAGCTCGACTACCTGCAGGTGGAGCACGAAGAATAGCCTTGGCCAATTCTTCTCCGTCCGGCATCCGCCGGATGTGGAACAGGTACCGCGCAGTAACATTCTTTTAGGATCAGCAACTTTCCCATCCTTTAAAGCGGGAGTTTCGAATTTCGTCGAAACGTTGGCACCGCGACAGCAGATATGGCTAAGAAGATTGATGGCTACATCAAGCTGCAGATAAAGGCCGGTCAGGCCAACCCTGCACCTCCCATCGGGCCCGCCCTGGGCCAGAAGGGCGTCAACATCATGGAGTTCTGCAAGCAGTTTAACGCTGCCACGCAGGACCGAATGGGTCTAGTCCTTCCCGTGGTGATCACGGTTTTTGCCGATAAATCGTTCACCTTCATCGTCAAGAGCCCGCCTGCTGCTATTCTGCTCAAGCGGGCTGCGGGCATCGATACCGGCGCGGGCGATCCGCTGCGTCAGAAGGTGGGTACCGTCACGTGGGATGACTGCATCGAGATCGGAAAGCAGAAGATGGAAGATCTCAATGCCTTCGACGCCGAAAAGGCGGCCGCGATGATTGCCGGTACCGCGCGTTCGATGGGCATCAAGGTCGAAGGTGTACCCGCAGGATGATTTCTTGCCGGCGTATGCGCCGGCGCTCAACGGGACGCGGGAGTCTCAGGCGAGACGCTTGAACCGCACAGACGTATAATTCCATGGCTAAACGAGGTAAGCGCTTCACGGAGGCGCGCAAAGCTATTAGTGAGGCCGGAGGCGGGCCGTTTTCGATGGGGGAAGCGGCAGGGCTGATAAAAAGAACCGCTGGGGCGAAGTTTGACGAGTCGATTGATATCGATATCCGACTCGGCGTCGATCCGCGACATGCAGATCAGATGGTTCGCGGGTCGGTTGCACTTCCTCACGGAACCGGTAAAGAGGTTCGGGTGCTCGTCCTTGCCAATGAGGCGAAACAGTCGGAAGCAACCGAAGCCGGTGCCGATCACGTGGGCCTTGACGACTACGTCGAGCGAATCCAGAACGATGGATGGCTTGATTTCGACGTCTTGATTGCGACGCCTGACGTGATGGGCAAGATCGGTCGACTTGGCCGCTTCCTTGGCCCGCGGGGCCTGATGCCTAACCCCAAGAGCGGGACGGTCACGATGGATGTCGGTGAAGCCGTTCAGCAGGTCAAGGCCGGTAAAATCGACTTCCGGGTTGACAAGAACGGAAACCTGCACACGGCGATCGGAAAGGCGAGCTTCTCAGAAGATCAGATCCGTGAGAACGCCGAGAGCTTTCTTCGGGAGGTTCTGCGCCTGCGTCCTGCATCAGCCAAAGGTTCCTACGTTCGCTCCATCACGATATCCACGACGATGGGGCCCGCAGTTTCGATCGATCGTAACGCCGTCGTTAGCGGCCTGCGTTAGTCATCACACACGGCCCACGAGGCGACGACGAAAGAGGTATTTGCCATGCCAATGACCCGAGATGAAAAATCGGTAGCGGTCGATGAGATCACCGGACTTCTGGAAGGTGCACCGACCGTCTACATCACCAACTATTCCGGCCTGACGGTTGAGCAGGCCAACGATCTGCGCGACCGCTTCCGTCAGGCGGGCGTCGGATTCCGTGTGCTCAAGAACACGCTCGTGCGCCGCGCGATGGAAAGCATCGGTGGCTATGACGAGCTGATCGAGCATCTCCACGGTCCGACAGCCGTTGCATTCGCCGAGGAGCCGGCCGCGCCTGCACGCGTTATCAAGAATTTCCTTGGAGACACGAACGCCGAACGCCCTGAACTGAAGGCCGCCTACATCGACGGCGCCTTCTACGGGCCGGACGCGCTCGACGTGCTGGCGTCACTGAAATCGAAAGACGAACTCATCGGCGATGTCGTCGGGCTGCTTCTCTCGCCCGCGAGCAACATCGTTGGTGCCATACAATCACCTGCTCAGACGCTTGCCGGTGCGATCCAGACGATCGCCGAGAAAGCAGAAGCGTAGGCAACAGGGCATCGTGCCCGCTTTCATCATCCCTTAATTTGCAGCGTAGTCCTGGAAGGACGCAGACCGCTGCTGGAAACCCACAATCGAATGGCAGACATCAAAGAACTCGCAGAGCAGCTCGTCAACCTGACGATCAAAGAAGCCAGTGACCTGGCGCAGCTTCTCGAGGACGAATACGGAATCAAGCCCGCAGCAGCCGCCGTTGCAGTTGCAGGACCGGCCGCCGGTGGCGACGGTGCAGCCGCTGCTGAGGAGAAGACGGAGTTCGACGTCGTCCTCACGGCCATTGGCGGCAACAAGATCGCCGTCATCAAAGAAGTTCGCGGAGTTACGGGCCTTGGGCTGAAAGAGGCCAAGGAGCTCGTAGACAACGCACCCAACACGATCAAGGAAGCCGCTCCGAAAGAGGAGGCCGAGGAAATCAAGGCCAAACTCGAAGAGGCAGGCGCCGAAGTCGAACTGAAGTAATACAGCACCGCGATCCTAAGCACGGAATCGTTTCGTGTACATATCGCAGCTCGACGTGCCCCAGCGGGGAAGCCGGTCTCGGAAATGCGGGATCGGCTTCCGCCGCTTGGATCGATCGAGCAGATGGGCCTAAGTCCATCTGAAACTTGACCTATATCGTTGCGTTTCGTACCTGATCCACTTTTCAGGCCCCGAGACGGCGGACGATAATCGCGCGTCGCGAATCACGCAAGACCGATAGCCTATGTCGACGAATGGTCAGTACAAGCCGGGAACCGAGCGCCACAGTTTCTCTCGGATCCCGGTCAATCATGATTACCCGGATTTTCTGGAGGTTCAACTCCAATCGTTTGAAGAGTTTGTGCAGGCCGAGGTCTCGCCGGAGGAACGCGAAGACACCGGCCTGCAAGCGGTTTTCAAAGAGCACTTCCCCATCCAGGATAGCCGCGAGCGCTATACCCTGGAGTTTATCCATTACGGGCTCGATGCGCCGAAGCACTCCGTTGAGGAGTGCATCGCGCAGGGCCTGACCTTCGCCATCCCGCTCAAGGCGAAGCTGCGCCTTTCGAGCAAGGAGGACGAGGATGAGGACGAAGCCGAGGAGGCCATCGAGCAGGAGGTTTATCTAGGTAACCTCCCGTACATGACCGAGCGCGGCACGTTCGTCGTCAACGGAGCCGAACGCGTTGTCGTCTCTCAGCTGCACCGCTCGCCGGGCGTGTTCTTCGGCCAGAGCGTGCATCCCAACGGCACGGAGCTGTTCTCAGCGCGCATTATCCCGTTCAGAGGATCCTGGATCGAGTTCTCCACAGACGTTAACAACGTCATGTGGGCGTACATCGATCGGAAGAAGAAGCTGCCGGTTACGGCGCTGCTTCGTGCGCTCGGCTATTCGGATGACGATGAGATCGTCAACATCTTTGACCTGGCCGACGACCTTGACATCAAAACCAAGAAAGGTTTTGCACGGGGGATCGGACGTCGCCTTGCAGCTTCCGTGACCGTCGAGAAGATTACCGAGGTGATCGATGAGGATACGGGTGAGGTCATCGAGGAGCGGCGTGAGCGCGAGGTGCTTCTGCCCGCCGATCACGAGCTGACTGAAGATGACTTCGGCGTTCTGAAAGAGGCCGGCGTCCAGAAAGTCTTCCTCCTGAAGGATGAGGATGAGAACGATGATGATCAGTCGCTCGACAAGACGACGCTCATCAACACGCTGCGCAAAGACCCGACGCACTCGGAAGGCGAGGCGTTAGAATACCTCTACATGCAGCTTCGTGGAACGGAAGCGCCTGATCTAGACACCGCACGTGGTGTTCTGGACCGGCTCTTCTTCTCGGAGAAGCGATACGACCTCGGTGACGTTGGCCGCTACCGCCTCAACAAGCGTCTCGGCATTGAAGTCTCACCAGACGTTCTCACGCTCACGCGCGATGACATCGTCGCCATCGTGCGTGAACTCGTCTCGGTGCAGAACGGCAAGAGTCAGGTTGATGACATCGACCACCTCGGCAACCGCCGCGTTCGCACGGTGGGCGAGCAGCTGGGTGCGCAGTTCTCGCTCGGTCTTGCGCGCATGGCGCGGACGATCAAAGAGCGGATGAACCTGCGGGATGCTGAGAACTTCACGCCGCAGGACCTGGTGAACGCGCGGACCGTTTCGAGCGTGATCAACACGTTCTTCGGAACGAACCAGCTCAGCCAGTTCATGGACCAGACGAACCCGCTGGCCGAGCTGACACACAAGCGCCGTATGTCTGCGCTTGGCCCCGGCGGCCTGACGCGCGAGCGCGCCGGCTTCGAGGTCCGTGACGTCCACTACACGCACTACGGGCGACTCTGCCCGATTGAGACGCCGGAAGGCCCGAACATCG
>CAZKDQ010000179.1:4259-5382 GCA_964551345.1 uncultured Rhodothermales bacterium | reverse complement strand
CCGTGGCCGATCAACCGCTGACCTTCACCATGCCGGAGACCTCGTCTACGTCGTCGACAGCCGAACCTCAAGCTGACCGTCCCGCTCGCGAACCGCATACGCCGGCTGAGGAATCGTCGCCGGACCGTGCTTGACGCGGCCGTCGCGCAGGTCGAACACGGAGTCGTGCCACGGGCACTGGACGAAGCAGCCGTCGAAGCTGCCTTCGTCGAGCGGTCCTCCCGCGTGACTGCAGACGGCATCGACAGCCATAACCTCTCCGTTCAGGCGATATAGCAGGATGTCGTTATCGTCGACCGTAACGCGCTTCGGCGTGTTGTCGGGGAGGTCGGCCGCGGCGAGGACAGGCGTCCACTCCTCCGGTCCGGTCGCTTCGCTGTGGTTCACGCCGACCTTGTGGCCGTAGACGAGATACCCGCCGATCCAGGCCGATGCGAAGGTCAACCCGACGGCTGCCATCGACCAGGCCACGCCGCGCGCATAATTACCCCGCTTGCGCTCGCGCAGCGAGACGAGATACAAGCCGATGTTGACGTCGTTCATTAGCGCGTGCAGCGTCGCGGCGGACGTCGCGGGCTTTTTTACCGTCGAATAGTCGATGAGGCCGGTAATCGCCGTGGGCACGGCTGCCACTGTGCCCACGCGAGCGAGCGTGTTGCCGATCTTACGCGATCGTTTGTCGCCGGTAGCCACCGCCACCGCATCGAACATGGCACCGATGCCCCAGGCGCCGATCGTAAAATCAGTGAGGACGGGGTGCAGCGGATGCCCGAGCCACGTGCCGTGTAGTAGATCTGCCAGCTTGCGGGTGGGCTTGCCGCCCTTGAGCACGGCCTTATGGATAGCGCTTTTGAGGCTGGATCCTAACTCATCCAGCGCAGAAACTTGATCGATGGCCTGGCCAATAGCTCGGGTGATCATGGCTTGTTCGTGTCTGTTACGCGAGGATCAGACGCATGATATGCGCCGCAAGGCTTGATCGTGATCACGTGAAGGAAGCATTGCCGCATCGTCACAGCCATGAGGATTAGTCGGCCTCCGCCATGCGCCTCGCGACCGTCATGTGATAGACCGGCTGCAGCACTTCGTACGTCACCATCACCATTCCCTCGTCCTGCATCTC
>CAZKDQ010000179.1:0-4159 GCA_964551345.1 uncultured Rhodothermales bacterium | reverse complement strand
TCCGCCGATCGGAGTGCCGACGTGATCTCGAGCCGCAGCGGAGGAAGTCCGTATCCTGCGATGCGTGCCTGGAATCTCTCGCCCAACTCGACAAGCAGGGCATAGGCATCGGGTGTCACGAGCGGCTCGCCGTACTGCGTCGGCCGGACCGTCCAGTACGCGTTGTCCTCGAGCCTCACAAGGCGCCCTTCGTCGAGATGGCGCTGCATCGCCTCCTGAGATACCGGCTGCTCAAGCCCGAGCCGCCGCGCCGCTGCGAGTTGGCGCGCGTTCGGGTATTGCCGCAGCGCAGACGCCTGGGCCGTCGTCAACAACGGCACCGGCCTGAGCGCTGCTTCGATGGAGTCCGCCAGTTCCTCGAGCCTATCGAGGTTATGGCCGAGCACGGCCGAGACGTTCGTCGGCTCCATCGCCGGTACCGGCGCGTCGGG
Source organism: uncultured Rhodothermales bacterium (assembly GCA_964551345.1). Classification (GTDB taxonomy): domain Bacteria; phylum Bacteroidota; class Rhodothermia; order Rhodothermales; family CAZKDQ01; genus CAZKDQ01. The sequence continues at coordinate 3,728 of CAZKDQ010000179.1, read as the reverse complement.
GTTCTGGCGCGTCTCGGGCACCTCGGCGCAGCCGAGCGCGAACAGAAATAAGAATAACCAGCGTCGCATCGATTGAGAGAGAATCTCACCACAAACGCGAATTCGATGCGGCAGGTATCTGAACGGTTCTCTCGATCGGTGCTGTCCGACCGGATTCGACCGCATTATTACGCGGCGAGAACCGGAGGCGGCGGTTAACCGATTCCTCCAACCATAATCTGATGCTCAGTCTACACTGAGGACGATCCTCTCGAGGACGACATTATCATCCATCCGCCAGATCTGAAGCGTTTGCGTACCGGCATCGACCCCATCGAAAACAGCCTCCAGCACATGTCCGTTGGCAACGATGGCGTTAAACCAATCGGCTTGATCCTGATTGCTCACGCCTCCCGCTGTGGGTTCGAGTGTCGACGTAAGGATCTCCACAGGCATACCTGCGAGCGATACGCCCAGCCGGATCCCGCCGGCGTTGCGCGTGTCGAGCGTGGGCGATAGATGAACCGCCACGCGGACGGCCCCCGGCGTATCGAGTTCTACGTCATACTCAAGTCGTACGCCGTCTTCAGTGGTGGTTGACGGACGTCCCTGAGGCAGAGCCACCACGGCGGCCTCCGAAAGGCCGAGGTGCGGGATCACCGTCCACTCGATGCCTTGGGCACTAAATGATCGATCGAACCGCGCGGCCTCGATAACGATGGCGTCTGATTGTTCGTGCGGCTCGTCGGCAAACTCAATATTGATTTCGATCCGGTCGACCGGGGCGTCTGCCGAGACGCGCGTCAGTACGGGCGGATTCTGCTGCGTGGGTTCGTTCCAGATCACATAGTTCATGTGTACCTGGCTCATCATCCCATCCCACTTGCGGCCTTCCATCGCATGATAGGCCTCTGTGAGTTCGGCATCACGCTCATAGGCTGCCTCGGCGAGTTCCAGAAAGTAGTTTGCCCTAACATCATGGTGCGACGCCAGGCGGCGATTCCAGGCCGTGGCGTAGTACATCTCGTACAGGTTGGACAAGGCCAGGATAGGGAACTCCACAAGTTGGAAGAACGCGGATTCCTGTTCCGGGCGAATCCTCGCTCTGACATCCGACAAATCATCGACCAGTGCCCGCCATTCGTCAACGATGCGGCCGAACTCCATGCCGTCGAGCACGGGCCCGGCGCCGTCTCCAATCGGAAAGGTGTCTTCATTGAGCCACTCAGGCGTACGCCGTGAGGCAAGTCTGCTGTATTCCGTAACCAGATGGGCGACCTCCGCGGCAAGCTGGTCGCCGAACATCCGCGTGGCCCAGTCCACGGGAAAGTCATACAGTGCATCGGCCGTCATCTTCTCGGGAGCCCAGGCCATCTTCATGAAGAAGTCCAGCGGGTACTCCATCGGTTTGATGTCGCCGACGTTGACGACCCAGATATGCCTGGCATCACGTTCGAAGGCGAGATTCATCTGCTGCCAGACTTTCTGGATCTGGTTCGTATTCAACCACTTGGCATTGCGCGGCACGCCGACGTAATCGAAGTGGTAGTAGACGCCATAGCCGCCCGGCCTGGTCTCAGCGGATGTTGGAAGGCGCCGAATCTGACCCCAGTTGTCGTCGGCATACAACAGCGTCACGTCCTCAGGTACGGTCATCCCCTGGTCGTAGTAGTCCTGCACCTCCTTGTAGAGCGCCCACATCTGTGGGGTCTCGGCGGCGGGGCGACCGGTCACGTCCTCGATGATTGCCCGCTGATCTGCGATGATCGTTTCGAGGAGGTCGATCGCCGTATCCTCGGCCATGGGCTCGTCGCCGTCGCCTCGCATGCCGATCGTGAGCAGGTTTTCGTAGGCCGTTCCGTCTCCTTTGGCCATCATACGCTCCATGCCTCCACGCCAGAAGGCACGCAGGTTGTCTGCATTCGAGGCATAGTCCCACGCGCCGCCCGTAATCTCACTGTCGATTCGGTGCCATTCACTCTGTGCCCGCGTCAGCGGCTCATGGTGTGATGTGCCCATCACAATACCCATCTCGTCGGCCACGACTCTATTCTGCGGGTCATCGAGGTGGAAGGCCTTGGGATACCACATGGCCGGCCAGAGGTAATTTCCCTTGAGCCGGAGTATGAGCTCGAAGACGTGCTCATACATGGCGGCATTGACGCCCCCGAAACGGTTCTGGGCCCAACTGCTGAACGCCGGGTCCTCATCGTTGATGAAAATGCCACGGTACCTGATGCCCGGGCTCTCACTGCGGGCGCCTGCAGTGATGTACACGTCGGTGCGTTGTTCAACCGGGACATCCGCGAACCAGTACCACGGCGAGACGCCGATCTTTTCGGAGAGGTCGTAGGTGCCAAAAACAGCACCGCGACGATCGGAGCCCACGATGACGAGCGCCTGTGCCACGCCGGGCCAGGGCCGATCGATGACCTCCTGGTGGAAGCCCTCCCACCGGTCAGCGAGATCTCCGGGATCCAGTCTGCCGGCGTCGACCAGACCGTCGATGATGGGGCTCTTGCCGAGCACGCCGATGATAACAGCGGCGCCGCCAACGTCTGCAGGATCATCTATACGCTGAGGCGCCTCTCCGCTGATCCTCTCGAGGTCCGCCGCGAAGCCGTCAGCCGCTCGTCGAACGGCAGGATCCGCCGCAGCGTCTGTTAAAACGAAGGCAGGTTGCGAGCCAATAATCAAGCCGAATGAGCCCTCGGAGGGATTTCCGCAGACGGTTGCAGGGGCATCACAGGCATGGCTATACGAAGCCGGAACCAGCGCAACGACCAGCGCGAGGAGCCAGGGACTAATCCTGATCATGAAATGGAGGGAGGGTGTGCTGAGGGAGGCAGTATCGTATGATGATGATCAAGGATACTGGCACAACCTTTTATATCCAACGTGAACCGGGATACCACATCCTGTTGATGTCATCCATTTTCTCCGGTCGTCAACGATCGGGTATGCGCTCTGTCTCCATTCACATTGATCACGGCGGCTCGCTGCATTGACCCCGCGTGAGCAGCAAGAAGTGCTTCCCAATGCCGGTATTGTTATTCGGGTGCAGGCTCCGCAGGCAAAAGATCACCACACGGAAAGGCCCATGAACTCGAAGCCCCGCAAATCGCCGGCCGCTACCTCAACACGTTCGTGCCAAGCCCGATGGCCAGCGCGTCTTCAGCTATAGCGGTCGCCAAATCCGGCACGAATCGATCGGCCAGGTGCCGAGCGTGGTACATCATAAAGGTGGATCCAAGGGCTGTCACGCCGCCGACAAGAGCGGTCGCCGCGACCGGCGCCTTCAGCCGAATCCCGATCGCCGCGCCGCACAGCGTACCACTCAGGACCCGTCCGATTAGCGAAGGCACCTCGGTCCTGGCCGGCGTTTGCGGCAACTTGTCCGCCACCAATTCACCGGCCGCCAGCACAGCCGTCACCGTTGGCGCGGCCGGATGACCAAGCAACCGCATCGGCAACGCAGTTTCGCGCCGCCGGCGTCCACCGAGATACCGGCTCACCAGTGCCGGCGCCATCATACTCCGCATCCCCGCAACGAGGCCGATCCCGCCGGCCATCGTCACGGCCTCCCATGTCCTATCCATGATGTGCCTTGAATCGTTTGAAGATGACTTCCGGCGGTGTCGTCACGATGGCTTCTTCGCCCACCGTCGCCTCGGGCAGCGACGGGTCGCGCGCGATCTCCGCCAGGTAGCCGTGCGCGCGTGCGTGCCACTTCCGCTGATACAACGGGC
>CAZKDQ010000178.1:0-5399 GCA_964551345.1 uncultured Rhodothermales bacterium | reverse complement strand
TACGGCTATGAAAGTATTGTCGTTTTGGATCCTACCCTCAGAATTGATGGCCTTACGGCTGGTGCATCATCTGACAATTACAACGATACACATATCTACGGCGTTCGATATTTGGGAACTGGCGGTGAGCTTAGGCTTGGTACGACCGCATCTCAGCGCTGGAACTATTACGATATTTACGGCTCGCTCAGCGTGTCCGTATATCCTGCGCGTAGTACGTCTCCTGTGGCCTCTACTGTCGCACCGGCAGAGTCCAGATCATTAAAATGGTCATTCACTCCTGCTGACTTCGCTTCATCCACTCATTACTTTCCCGTCTACGTAGAAACCAATGACTCTTCGGCACCAGGCGACACGCTATATGCCCTCATAATACAGCCTGAAGGCCTTGGCCTATCTCCGGTATACTTCGAGCCGGTAGAATCGGCTGGCGAGGCCTACCACGTTCTGGTATCTACTGCTGTCCTGGACGGCAGTGGAATGATAGCCGGAGACGAAATCGCCCTTTTCGACGGCGATACGTGCGTGGGAGCGGCCTCCTATACCGGCACGGGAAGCATGGTTATCCCCGCATGGGGTTATCAGAATGGGCGGCCCATCTCATTCAAGATATACCGGTCTGCGACTGGCGAGGTCGTCGATGCCGACGCCACCTTCCTTTATGGTGACGGTTCATTTGGTGACCTGAACTTTACCCACGTCCAGCTCGAGGCAACGCTATACGAGGAGCAGACACTCAACCTGGCCGGTAACCGTTTCAATCTCATTTCGCTGCCCGTCGAGCCTACAAATTCCTCCGCGACGTCGGTTTTCGGGGGTATCAATGATCTCCTCATCGCTCAGGACGATCTCGGCTCCGCGTTCATCCCGGAGTACAATGTTAACAGCATTGGCGACTACGATTTCTCGCGCGCCTATCACATATTCCGCTCGGGAGACGACACACTTTCGTATCCCCTGACTGGTCGTCGTGTCGTCAAGGCAGAGCGCCCGGTGACGGTCTACGGCGGCCGCTTCAACAACATCCCGAACCTATACCGCCATCCGGTCAACGTCGAGGATGCCTTTGCTGATATCGCTGATCGCATCGATATCCTCCAAGACGATGCCGGTGGTGCATGGATACCGGGGCTCGGTGTTAATTCGATCGGCGCCACCGTACCGGGTAAGGGATACCAGCTCTTCCTCTCGGGTGCGACGGATACGACGATTGTCTTCGAAGATCTGCCTGAGTACATCGAGATGGGTAAGAAAGGCTCCACAACGTCCGCACCGGAATACTATACGGGCGTGGTCGAAACCGGCCTGCCATATCAGGTGGTCATTACCGGGTGGCACGATGATGTTGCGGATGGGCTCCGCGAAGTTGCGCTCTGGAGTGGTGATCGACTTGTTGGTGCGGCTGTGGCCGACGATCTACCAGTTCTGATCACCGCATGGGAAGCCGATACTGAGCACAGCCTGCCCGGGTTCACTGCCGGTGAGGTCATCCGGGCGACCGGTTGGTACGGAGATGACTCAAGCGAGACCGATCTGTACCTCCTGCAAGAGGACGGCTCGGAGGCACAGTATGGTACCGGTGCCTACGCGGCATTAACCGGATCGGTATCAGCCACTGTCGGGGCAGAGGTGAACCTGCCGACAGATTACGATCTCGGCTCAAACTACCCGAACCCTTTCAGTTCGCGTACGACGGTCCAGTACAGCCTGCCAGCAGCGCAAGACGTGCGGATCGATGTCTACAACGTCGTCGGGCAACGGGTTGCCACGCTCGTTGATGAGGTTCAGCCGGCCGGGCGGCACACGGTCGAGTGGGACGGATCTGCGCTGAGCGGTGGTTCGCTCACAAACGGCGTGTACTTCTTGAGGATGGAAGCGGGATCCTTCCGCGCGACGCGCAAGGTGGTGTTCCTGAAGTAGCGGTGTGAGGGACAGACCTCACCCTGAACCTGCGACTTCAAATGCCGAGGAATACCATGTTGAACAGGATCTGGCTCATCTGCGCGATCGCAACTCTCGCGCCGCTGGTAGCTCATGCACAGCATGATCTACCTCATATTAATCCGACGGGAAAGCCGTATACCATTGTCGTAACCGCCGCGAGCGTTGATGGTCAGCCGCTTCGGCACGGAGACATCGTGGCGGTCTACGACGGCGACATGCTCGTGGGCCGTGCGAGTTATCACGACGAGTTGCCACTCATGCTGACGGCATGGGAGGGTGATGCTGAGCGCGGACTTGACGGGTTTGTTCGAGGCCGTCCCATGACCTTAAGCGTCTATACAGAACGCTACGGATCGTGGCAACTGCTCTCGGCCAACCTGGAGCTATCCACAGGAGACGGCACATTCGGATACGGATCATTTTCCGTTCTCGGCTTATCCGCCTCCACCTCTGCACGTCCGAGCCTCGACCTCTCGCCGACCCAGTTGGACTTCGGCTCTGTGCCGATCGGCGAAGAAGGTAATGTTGAAATCACCCTGCATAATCGTGGAGACGCCCCGCTACAGGTTTTTGACATACATAGCAGCCAGTGGCATTTCTGGCCGGATCGGCACTCGGTCCAGCTTCAGCCGGGGGCTTCTGCGTCCGTGCGAGTCACGTTCTCTCCATCTGAGGCACTTCCCGCCGCAGGCGAGCTCACCTTTCTAACTGATGACCCCCTCAACCCCCGGATCATCGTTACGCTACAGGGCCAGGGGCTTCCGCCCAGAACACCCGTAATCATAGCCGAGCCGAAGCGTATTGATTTTGGTTCGGTCCGATCCGGTGAAACCGGAGTTCAAACCCTTCGGCTCTGGAATCGCGGCAACGATACGTTGAGCATTGTGAGCATCCGGAGTAATAGCCCTGCGATCACGCTTGATCACGACCTGCAGGCAACGCCACCTGGTGGCTGGCTGGATGTCAAGGTCGGCTTCAACGCCACCGATACGGGGTTACACGACGCCCAGATCACGATCCAGTCGAACAGTACGAACGACCCCTATTCGTATGTCGACGTGCGCGCCGTCACGCATAGCGGCCATTTTCAGAGGCCTGTCGACACCGGACTCCATTACCCCGTCGTTCTGACGTCGGTAACAGTGGACAATCAACCTTTAGAGCCGGGCGATGAAATCGCGCTGCTTGCCGGCGACCTTGTCGTGGGCCATGGCGCCTACGATGGAACGTTGCCGTTTACGCTTAACGCGAACAAAGCCGATCCTGCACGAAATCTGGTCGGCTTCGGCACGGACGATCCGATCCGCATTGCGGTGCATACCCGCCGGTACAACCAGTACGTAGAAGTAGTGTTAGACGACTTCAACTCCGAGACCGGTACCGGCAACTACGGACACGGCGCATACGCTGCCCTGTCGGCCGACGGAAGGAGCGGCTTGTCGCCGGTCGCGGCAGTCGATTACGGCGCCATTCGTTTCGACGGTACGACGGTGAATCAAGAGTCGGAGGAGATCACTCGATACGTGAATAATACCGGATCGAGCACGCTCACGGCCGAAGTAGCGGTATCCGGAGAGTTTTACGTACGCCCCGGAGGCCCGCGTAGTATCGCGCCGGGAGATTCACTGGCATACCACCTCCGATTCGCACCCACTGAGCATGGCATTGTGCAGGGAGAGGTACACTGGTATACGACAGACCCCTACCGATCTCATATTACGGTTCCGATCGTGGGTCGGGGACTTCCCCAGGTGCCACAGGAAAGGTTACTTATCTCCGCCCCCGAATGGATCGATGCGCAGGTAGGCGGGAGTGCCACGGCTGAAATCGAAGTCAAAAACCTGTTCGCTACACAGGAGGAGATATCAGTGGGCATCGACGGTGAGGGAGGACGAGTATCGTTGTCGCATGAGAACCTCTTTCTCGGTCCGAACGGCACTGCCCGCATCACACTTACATTTTCGCCGATTCAAGTCGGCAGGGATGACGTCCTTCTATCATTCCGACTTGGAGATGGAAGGGAATTGACGCGGCCGATGAACCTTCTGGGCTACGAGCCCCTGCTGGGCGCGGTCACGCCAACGGGAAATAGTTATCACCTCGTCATCGAAGATCTATTGGCACCTGGTGCTCCGTTTGAGCCTGGAGACGTAATCGGCGTTTTTGATGGGGATGTACTTGTCGGCATTCATTATGTGCGGGATTCGACCTCGGGCATCAGTATCCCGCTGTGGCGCCGAGACGAGTCTCGCGGTCTTCCGGGTTTCCGGGATGGGGAGCCGATCACGCTCAGGTTTGTTAAGTCGGTGCTCGGATATGAAGGCAAGCACGTTCTCGAACCGTTCAGCATCGATTTCTCCAATGCAGGACGTTTTGGGGAGGGAAGCTATCAGAGTGTGCGGGCAGTTGTTCGAGAGCCCATCTACTTCCGTTCACCAGGACGTACCATAGCTTATGAGCGAGACGAGTTTACTACACGTACGCTTGCGCACGTGGATTCTCTCGTTCATGTGCCTAACCGGCAATCTGTGACGCACACTTTTTTGACCGATTCGGAAGGGCTCACGATCTCTCAGGTCGGTAATTTCGTGCGTCTCCGTTTGGAAGAGGGATTTACTGGACCCGTAACGTTCGTTCACACCGTAACCGACGGGGTTGAAATCCTTACCGACACGACCTGGTTTGACATCGTGCCACCGCCTCTGGTCGACATTCCCGTCGTTGCGAACGAAGGGTGGAACCTGATCGGACCATCGGTAGAAACCGAGGCGTCAATATCCCCTTACGAACTGTTCGACAATGCCATAGGAGGCACTGCTTTTCAATTCGATGGTGCCTACAGTGATACCGATATTATTGAAAGCGGCCGTGGATACTGGGTGCGATTTTCTCAAGCCGACACGTCGGTCGTCTCTGGACGTACGCTCAGAAAGCATGAGATTCCTTTGCAGCAGGGCTGGAATCTCATATCCGGCATATCATCACCCGTAAGCGTATCGGACATACTCGATCCGTCACGTGTAATCATTGCGGGCACAGTCTACGAGTACGGTGGGGCTTATCGCACCTCCGACTCGATTCTGCCGGGGCGCGGGTACTGGATACGAACGTCCAGAGCCGGCACCGTGACGCTGGCAGAATCATCATCGAAGGCGGCGTCTTTGGCGGCATCTGAGGCATCGGAGCAGCACGCTTTGCATGCCTTAACAATCTCGCACGGTGAACTCTCGGAAGTCAAGCTGTTCTTCGGCGGCGCGGGCCCAGACGGTGCACCGGACCCTTTTCTTCCACCTCGACCACCTGCCGGAGCCTTTGATGCTCGCTTCAGTGACGACACCTGGTTGTCGCCCGCGGACTCAGTCGTTGTATTGCTTCAATCCGGTGGAAAGCCTATTTCGGTGCGGCTTGCCTCTGACGCGTCTCAATGCGTGGTCCGGAGCTACGATGGCACCAGG
>CAZKDQ010000177.1:2072-5403 GCA_964551345.1 uncultured Rhodothermales bacterium | reverse complement strand
CGGGGGAAACCAGGTCGTGGAAGTGCACCCGCGATTGAAGCCCTAACTCATGCGCACGCGTTTTCAGATCTGTGCGGAGCGGACCTTCGCCGAGAAAGACTGAATGCGCGTTCGGAATTCTCGGCATCGCCTCCAGAATCAATCCGCAACCGCGGCCCGGCTTGAGATGTCCTTGCAAAAGAAGAATCTTTTCGTCGTTACTGACGCCCGCCAGCCGCCTTAAGTAGCCGTCGTTCGCCGGCGTCTCGAAGAGCGGGATATTCGGGACGACGAGTGGTCGATCGATGCGGTACGTCTCGGCGAGGATGTCAGCGATGCTGTCGTTAACAGTGAAGACAGCGTCCGCGCGCGGGATGTACTTTCGTTCGATCAGCCTCCAGAAGGTCGATGCCCACGGCTTGTTCAATGTTGCGCCTACATGCGGGTAAAGCTCGCGTGAATCGAAGCTCAGCGTCACGCCCAGTGCGGCCGAGCGCTTGGACAGCGCCGGCAGAACGAACAAGTCACTTGCATGAAAATGACGCGCCGTCGCTGTTCGGCAATGCGTGCGAAACAGGCGGTGAATCTTCCAGAACCACGCGGGTCCGCTTCCTTCGGGGCGCCCATAGTGGATGAGGCGTAATCCCGGCTGCAAGGCAACCTCGTCTGCATCTGCAATTCCGACTGCTTCTACTGAGAGGCCGGCGGAGACGAGGGCGTCGATCTGGCGAACGGCGCGCGAGTTGGCGCGGATGTCACCGGTCAGGCAGAACATGATATCGGGATTACGGGGCGACTTCATCATCCCTCATGCAGAATCCGATGAACCAACTCGAGCAGTGATGTCACGCCAGACGATCGATGATCGGTGGATGGAAAGGGTGCACCATCAAAAATAGAAAGCCCGATGCGCGAACGCACCGGGCTTCCGAGGAGGCCGCTTTCTGACCTAATCGCTAATCAGTTGGAGGTAGGAGTCACTGATCGGTAGTCGATAGGCACTGCCAGCAAGCGAACCCTTTTGGTAGGAGTCAGGATTCGCTTCAGAGAAAGGCGTGCCAGAAGCTTTGAGCGGTGAAATCAACAGTCAGGTCGTGTGATGGTGCGGACATTGCGGAACTTGCTGCCAGGGTCCCGGCATCGATCGAGGAAAGGATTTCCAACGTCGCGGCATAAAAAAACGAGAGCCCGGCTCGAAGCCGAACTCTCGTTTGTGTACCACGGGTGACGGGGGATGGAGGACGAATTGCTTCGTCATGAGGCACCACCGACACCTTCAAGGGACTCAGTTGCTGCCCTCTTCGTTGTGCGTGTCGCCTTTCTTGATCGACCCCGCACCGTTCTTGTTGCTACCTTCCTCATTGTGCGTGTCGCCTTTTTTGATCGACCCCGCACCGTTTTTGGAAGCATCCTGGAGCTCCTGTGCAGCGCTCAGATCCGGGCCGCCAAGGGTGTCCATGTTGCATCCAGCAATCATGAGGGAACCGGCAACAAGGAGAGTACAGACTGACAACCCGAGACCCCGGATGAGGCTTTCGGCTTTCTTCATGACTCCTACCGATTTTGTTAGTAAACTCCTACCGCTGATGAACATACAGCGCCGAAACAGCCCGGTCAATGTGTGCGGATTTTGTTATTAATTCGCTGCTGTGACTGAATAGGGCCTTCCTCGCTGTGTCACTTATATGTAATTAAGCACCTGCTTAACCAGTCGTCGCTGCTTAAGTGGCACTGATTTCCGCCGATAGTGGGCGGGCGTGGCACCTCCGTTAACAGTATCTCCTGTGTGGTCTGAACCCTGCGGACATCCCGAGAATCGGCGTTTTTCGCGCCAGGTGAGCCTTCTGGGCTTCGCCGGTGCCGTCGTTCTCATTCTTATTCTGCGTTTGCCGGCGTCGGCGCAGCCTGCCACGAACGAAGGTTTTCCCCTGTTCATCGACCATTATTCACACGAGGATTATTCAGCACATCCCCAGAACTGGTCGATCGCGCAGGATGATGACGGCGTGATCTATGTCGGCAATCGGGATGGCGTCCTCGAGTTTGATGGCCATGCTTGGCGTCTTACGCCTGCCGCCAATCATTCCACAGCTCGGTCTCTCGCTGTAGGGGCCGATGGCCTCGTTTACGCGGGCTTTGTGGGCGACTTCGGGGTTCTCGTGCCTCGGAAGGATGGCCTGCGGGAGTTCGTCTCACTGGCCGACTCTCTCGCCATCGATCAACGGGCCTTTGATGATGTCTGGGGAACGCACGCCGCCGGTGAGTTCATCTACTTTCAGACTCGCGACCGGATTTATCGGTGGGATGGACAATCGTTCAAGGTGTTCGAAGCCGAAACGAGCTTCAGAACATCCTTTTCCGTTCATGATCAATTCTATGTAAGGGATCAGGCCTCCGGGCTGCTCGCGGCCTGGGGCGACGAACTGCGCCCAGTGCCCCAGGGCGACTTCTTCACCGATCGCCAGATCTACATGATGGCGCCGTTTGGAGAGAATCTGGTTCTTATCGGCACCAGAGAAGATGGGCTCTTCACGTTCGATGGAACGAGGATCAGCCGCTTCGAAACGGAAGTCGATGACTGGTTGCTCGAGAACCGGCTGTATAGTGGGACGACTATCCAGAGCCGCGGCATCGTGCTCGGGACGCTCGGAGGCGGGATTGCGGTCCTGGATCATCATGGACATCTGCGTCAGATCTACAATGAAGATTATGGTCTTGTGGATGGCTGGGTGAACCATGCATTTGCAGACCAGGATGACGGCATCTGGCTTGCGCATCATAATCAGGGAGTCTCGCGGCTGGACGTCCCCACAGAGCTGACCGTCTTCGATGAGCGTCATGGCTTACGCTCCGGCATCGTGTACTATCTCTCGCGAGACGAAGACCGGCTTTCGGTTTCCACGAGTTCAGGCCTTTCGCAACTCCGTCTCGATCGAGATGAAGGCAATCGATTTCCCGTCTTCGAGCACCAGCCGGGAGCCGGTACCAGCATCCACGCGACACTACAGGTGCAGGACCGCCTGCTCGTGGCGACAGATCAGGGGCTTGAGATCCAGGATGCGGATGGGCGCCTGATCTCTTCCTTAATGCTCGGCCAGGTGATGAGCCTTGCCGCGGCGGACGACTCAACTTTCTTCGCGGCAACGGCGACGGGGATCAAACGGGTATCATTCGTCGATGACCATGTCGCAGTCGCTAACGTTGCGGGGATGCACGAGCGTATTGACTTCGTGACGTACGACGCAAAAGGTCAACTCTGGGCAGTAACCCGCTCTGGCGAGGTTCTGCATCGGCAGAGCGGTGACGACGGCGCCGATACGGTGGTTCATAGGCTCGGCACGGCGGAAGGAGT
>CAZKDQ010000177.1:0-1972 GCA_964551345.1 uncultured Rhodothermales bacterium | reverse complement strand
AACGCCATCCGCTTCGACTTCGCGATGCCGAGCTTCAACGATCCGGAGGCGAACCAATATCAGTACTACCTCGAAGGGCAGGATAGAGGCTGGTCCGACTGGACAACGGCCTCACATAAGAACTACACCAATCTCTTCGAAGGCACATACCGACTGCGCATCCGAGGGAAGAACGCGCACGGGTCGATCGGGCCGGAAGCCATCTACACGTTCCGCATCCTTCCGCCGTGGTATCGCACCATCTGGGCGTACGGGATCTACCTGATCCTCTTCCTCATACTGGGCGTCTTCCTCTTCCACTACAGGAGACTTTCGCAGGCGCATCGTAAGGCTGCCGCGCAGGCCGCTGAACTCGCGCGTGAGCGAAATGTGAACGAGCGCCTGCAGGAGAGCTACCGACGTCTGCAGGAAGCCAATGAGAGCTTGCTTCAGGCCGATAAACTCAAGGATGAGTTCCTCGCCAGTACATCGCATGAGCTCCGGACGCCTCTCACAGCCATTCTTGGTTTCGCCTCGATCCTGAAAGAGGAAGTCGGAGGCGAGCATCGCGAGTTTCTGGGGATGATCGAGGAGAACGGCAAGCGACTGCTCCACACCCTCAACTCGCTTCTCGACCTCGCCAAGCTGCGCGTGGGGATGATGGACATCAATATGCGGCCAACCGACGTGACGCGGCGAGCATATGAGGTCGTGAAGCTGCTGATGCCGCTGGCATCGAAGAAAGGGTTGGATCTGGACGTCCGCACGCCCTCAACGGCGCTTTACGCGATGCTCGACCCGCACTGCACCGAGCGGGTGCTCTACAATCTGATCGGCAACGCCATCAAGTTTACGTCTACCGGCGGCGTCACCGTTGTCGTGAGTGAGGAGGAGGACAACATCACGATCACGGTAGCCGATACGGGCGTGGGCATCGATGAGCAGTTCATCGCTCATATTTTCGACGAGTTCAAGCAGGAATCGAGCGGCAACACACGTGAGCATGAGGGCACCGGTCTCGGCCTTGCCATCACAAACCGTCTCGTTCAGATCATGCATGGCTCGATCTCCGTGACGAGTCGCAAAGGGCAGGGGAGCATCTTCACCGTGAGCTTCCCCAAATACCACGCGGTGGAGGATGTACACCGTAGTGCCGCGGGCATCACGGTCGGTGCAGAAGACGCGCGTTCGTGATCTGATAGGTAAGGGATGCTGGATACCGAAGACGGTTGCGGATGAGCACAGACTTCCGCGTTTCGAATCTTCTTCGTTTTATCCGGGTTCGCCTGCAGAGGCCGTCGAAACATTTCGTCGGACCGCTCCGTGCCCGATAGTGGCATAACCTCGCACCACCGATCTTCAGGATGCCGTTTCGCTCCTCTTCCGGTTCCAACAACCTGCTCATCGGGCTCGGCCTCGTGATTGTGGGCCTGATGGGAGGGATTCTGTTCATGCTGTTCGTGCAGCCATCGGCAACGCGGGTTGTCGAGCAGCCGCGAGTCGTTGAGCGTGTGCAGCTGGGCGCGCCTCCCTCTTCAGAAATCCCGGTTTCGGAGACGGATTCTGCGCGGCCGGATGCAATGAGCCTCAACCGGTATTTCAAGGCGGTCGCCGAGCAGGTTACGCCGGCGGTCGTCTTCATTCAGGTCGAAGCGCGCGGCAGCGCGACCGTTGGCGGTGAGTGGTTTCATGGGGATCGTGATTCGCGGCGGCGGTTCTTCCGCGAGCGATTTCCACGACAAAGTGTCGGTAGCGGCGTGATTGTCTCGAATCAGGGTCACGTCGTTACGAATCATCACGTGATCGACGGCGCGGAACGGATCCGCGTAACCCTTGCTGATAAGCGGCAATACGATGCAACGATCATCGGCACCGACGCCTCGACGGATCTCGCCGTTTTGAAGATCGATTCGCCGGGTGAATATCCCTCCGTGCGTTTCGGCGATTCGGATCAGCTCGAGGTCGGGGAGTGGGTTCTCGCTGTCGGCAATCC
>CAZKDQ010000176.1:0-5467 GCA_964551345.1 uncultured Rhodothermales bacterium | reverse complement strand
TTTCCTCAATAACTCGAGCGCCTTTCCGACGCGATCATAATTCGTCAGTGCCATCAGTCAGTACCAATTAAAACATTTCCGCCTGTGCGGCGATTTCCGGCTTCTCTTCCGCCGCCAACCTCACAATCTCCGGCCAACTCTGGACGAGGGCGTTGTAGGCGAGGGCTTCCTGCGCGCGCTTCTTCCGCTCGCAGAGGTTGTAGAGTCGGTAGGCCAGCTCGCGGCCAACCTCAGCCTTCGTGCCGAGCGTCGCGTAGAGCTCGGCCGCGGCGGATTCGCCTCCCTTCTCGAACACGCGAATCAGGTGATGGACGATCTCCCACGCGGTGAGGCGCGGATCCGCCTCCGGATCCCACGACTCCGGCAACTCCGCCGGCGGTGCGAGGCGGACCTTCCCGCCCGGCGTCTTGCGATCCAAGATGCCGGCGTCTTTTAGCCCGGAGACGCTCGTGTTCTTGGCCTTCGACAGCGTTTCGGCGATGCCGTACTCGCCGGTGTTAAAGCCGAACTGCTCGAACCAGGCCAGGGCCCACCGGGTGTCGGCGTCGAAATCCCCTTCCTGCTCGGCGAGGGATTCATCGAGGATTTGATTGATGAGGCTGAGGGCGTCGCGGACGGTGAGCGAATTGCCTTCCGCATCCAGCACCTTCTCGTAGCGGGTGAAGACGGCCATGCCGGGCCCGATGGCGGCCTGTGCGAGGTCGACCGGCGCGATGTTGCCGCGCTGCAGATGCGCCAGCGCCGCCGGCAGCTCCTCTTTGAGCGCGTTCACGAACTCTCGACGCGTGACGGAGGGCGTGTTCTCCGGGCGTTTGCGGCAGACGAGAATGATGCTGGAGGCGAGCGCGTTCGTACCCGATCCGATCATCCGATTGCTAAGCTCCGTTCGCATCGGCCACGTGCCTGTGACACCGAAGCCCGCTTTGATCACCGCATCGAGAAACGTCTCCCACCCTGTGCTCGATGTGCCGTCTCCTCCCTTCGCTTCGGATTGCTTGAAAGCGTAATAGATGGTGACGGGGAAGGCCGAATGCGCCTGTTCGGCGAGACGGCTCATCGCCTCTGTCATCCCATCAAGGAAGAATTTTTCGGCGTTTTCTTTCCCACCATGCCGATACGGCGTGGCTACCAATTCTTCTACTTTTGGGACCGCAAGCGTACTAAATAATTGAGGGAACGTTGACTTTAGCGAACGGCGAAGCCAGACATAGAAAAAATCGGAGAGGTCCGCGTAGCCGATGTTGTCGTAGTATGGTGGATCTGTTGAAACGATACGTCCGAATGACTTCGTCTGCCCCGCGGCGTCCACTTGGACCGCGAATCCCGCAGGCTCGGCAGGGGCCTCGTCCAAATATTTGTCGACCCACCTCAGTAGTGACCCGAAGTTTCCGGTCGATTCTGAGAATGGGTTCCCCTCTGCGTAATCCCACGTCATCGGTATCGCTTGACGACCGAAGGTGTTGCGAATCTTCGTATATCCAATATCCCAACTACAAATCGTAGATGATCTGTCGCTCAATCTGTTGACGCCGAAGCCCAAATACAGGGCAACCGCCTCCGCGTACGCCGTAGCGCCGGTGCCGCCGGTATCGAGACCTGTGCCGTCATCATTCATTCCGCCTGCCATGGCATCCTCGCGAATCTTTTCACGCGCTTCCTGCACGAGGTCCGAGAACGTGGTGAGGGCGACGAGCTGGCGCGGCGTGAAGAGGTCGCCATAGGTCTCTAGACCGTACAAAGGGGGAGAAAACCACCTTGGATTCTTCGGCATCTCCACTTCCGGCTTCCAAGCGGGCTTCGCCTTACTTGCGGCAGCTTCTTGTTCGGCCGTGGGCGACAGATACACTCGTTCTCGGTCGCCTTCGAGCACGATCGCCATAAGCGTTGCACCCATGCGACCTGCCTTCGCCTCCGTGTAGATGTGATCTGACGGAATCGGCAGGCCGGACATCAGGCATTCGAAGTTCGCTCCTCGTGATAGCTTCGTCCCTCCTTTCGCTGTCTTCAGATCCTTTGGCTTCCCGTTCTTCACGGTGAAGCGGTAGCCGCCATTCTCAATCACCGGCTTCACGTACGCTTCCTTTCCCTTCTTCGTCGAGAGCATGAAGTTGGACACGAGTGGGACGTCCACGTCCGCAAAGGCCGGGTTGGGGCTCTTCACCGTCCGCGCCCAGAGCCAGGCGATCACCGTCAGCTCCTTCCCCTCGTACTTCTTGAGGTCCGGCCGCTCGGCCACCATCTCCGTTGTGATCTTCACCTTAGGATAGAGCTGGCCGATGCGCTTCTCCGCCTCATCCCGCATCCACTGGCCGTAATAGCGCACGTCCTCGGCCAGGCCCTGCGCGCCCTTCCACTTCGTGCCCAGCTTGCCCGCCTCGCTCTTCTTCCGCCAGTCCGGGTTCACGGGTGGCTTTCCGGCGAACTTCGGCGGGATCTCAATCATCGCCTTGTTGATGAGCACCGCCACCGGGTTGAGGTCGCTGGCGTAGGCTTCGAGTCCGAGCCGCTGCGCCTCGAGCGGCAGCGCGCCGCCGCCGGCGAACGGGTCGTGGAAGGCGGGCAGCACGTCGCGGTTGAAGAGCTCCTTCGCACGCGGGTGGTCGGCGTTCTCGGCGCACGCCCGGCGCCAGCTCTGCCAGATCTCATCACGCGCCGCCTGCAGCACCTTCTCGTTCGTCGTGTTCTCCCACTTCACCAGCTCCTCGATGATCTTGAAGAGGCGGGCGCGCTCTTTCTGCTGCGCCTTTTCGGTGGGAAAGAGGTCGGGAAGCGACGAAGGGTCGTCCACCATCTGCGCGAAGATCACCGCCCGTGCCGCCGCCAGTGGGCGCCGCGCCCACCACAGGTGCAGCGTGCTCGGATGGCCGTGTCGGATCGACTTCTCCCGCGCCGAGGCCTCATTGATGGCATCGAGCGGGAGGGCTACTTCTATGAGTTTTTTATTGTTGCTCATTGAGAATCGGATCTGAAGTACTTTCTGCGGGGGTCCTGAGGGCCGCTTCCGATGACCCTGGCGAACCCGCGGTCGACGAGTGCACCGAGCCGGGTGCGTGTGGCGCGGGTGGAGATGCCGATATGCTCGGCCACGTCGGCGGTCGACCGGCCGTCGCCATCGGCGAGGAAATCGAGAATCGCACGATCGGTCGGATCGAGCACCGGCTCGCCCGATCGCTCCATCGGCAGTGTCACGCGGAAGCGCATGCCGATCTCTTCAAAGACCGGCTCGGGAAGGCCGGCATCACGGCACGCTGCCATCATGCGCTGGATACCGCTGCCCCACTGCTCCACGAGCCCGAGTTCATGGAAGACGCGGCCAATGACGCGGTTGCGCAGCTTCGATATGCCCTGCTTGATGTCGTCGACGGTGATGCCGGGTGGAAGAAGCCCCGGGTTCTCGACCTCGAGACGATCGTCGAAGAGCGCAATGCGGATGGGCGCACCGCGCTGCGAATAGTCGGCATGAGCTACGGCGTTGACTACGGCTTCTCGGATGGCGATCGGCGGGATGTCCCAGCGGTCTTCGCGGCGGACGTGGCCGATGTCGGCGCGTTTTCTCAGCCGCTCGGCGATCCGCTCGATGGTGCGTTCGATGGCGCGAACGGGATAGTCCCGCAACTCGGCGCTATCGATGATCTTGCCCTTATCGGTACCGGCGAATTGTCCGAACTGGATCCACGCGTCGGGAAAGTGCTCCAGACGCTCACTGCCGAACAGCAGCATGCCGCCGATGGTCGGAACGAGACGCCCCTGATGTTTCGTGAGGAGCCGCAGCGTCTCAAGATCCCGCTGTTTCAGGTCGCGGACGGGCCGAAAGGACTCGGAAGCGGCTCGGAAGTCGATCGCTTCCGAGTCGAGATCGGGTATGGCCTGTTCGTCGTGGGACTCCCGAGAGGCATAGCGGCGGAGCTCCGCTCGAAGGGCGTCGTCGGCGCGTCGATTGGTGGAACCCACCCGGACGTATGTACCTCTTTCCTCGCCCTCTCTATTGACGAAGTGCGGCCGGGACGCGCTCGGATGGACATTGATGAGAAGAACGTGCGTGCGGCGCCAGGGCAGAATTTCGATGTCCGGCACCAGCCGCGGCTCGATGGCATCCGATATGAGGTTCGCAATGCGTTCCTCCGTGTCCAGAGGATCGGCCACGCCAAGGACGTTTCGCGTTCGGTCCTCGACGCCGATCAGTAGCCGTCCGCCTGCCGTGTTGGCGAAGGCGACGATGGAGCGCAGGATGCCGGTTCTGGAGGATAAATCCCTTTTGAACTCGAGCGTCTTGCCCTCATCCTGAAGAAGTAATTGCGTGAGGTCCATGCTCGGCAATGTACTCGGAAGTGCGCACGCGTCCAATGCTTCCGAGTCGAGCGAGGCAGGAATTCCGGTTACTGGTAGCCGCAAAGACCTCATGAGACGTGAACCAGTTTTTAGGAGTCCTTTAGCGCGTTTCGCGCCACCCACGCAATGCGGTAGCGAGACGCAATAATCTCAATCTTCCCGCTTTCGCGCAGTGCGACGAGCTCCTCACCCGTTAGCTGGATCGGTTGGTCATCGGCATTTCTTAAGATCAGCGACCTCAGAGCAGGCGTCTCTTCGATGAGCTTCCACACCTCAGCGTCAATCTCGGTGGCATCACCTGTGCCACTGCCGCTGATCGCCATGAGACGCTGCTGCACGTATCCGTCGTCGCCGAGCATCTCCCACCACTTGGAGCTATCAGCGGGTCGCATTCGGCGACCGTCAGCGTGAGAATAGAGCCCGTCGCCTTTCTTGACGAAGCCATACCTGGCGAGGAAAACCTCCATAAGGCCAGGCTGACGCGGCGCAGGAGGTCGGGGTGGTATAGGACTAACGGGTTCTGGCTTTGGCCGCGGATCCTCAGGAGGCTCACCCGGAGCGGGATCCCTGGGACCGGGAGCACCATCGCCTGGAGTATTGCCTGTGCCACGGCCCCCGCCAGACGGCTCGGCAGGTGTTGCGGGCGGAGACTGTGGCTGCGGATCCGATGGCTCGGCGGCGAGATCAAAATTCTCCTCCAGATAGGCACGTATATCTTCGTCCTTGCGTTCAAAGCTGTAGTCCATGGCAGCTTGGATGTCGACCCGACCAAACGCCTTGCCGAGTTCATCCGGCACAAGCCGCGCCACCTTTGCCTTTGAAACTGGAGCGACATAGATGCGGTCGTCGATCCACGCGACGTCCGCTTTCTTCGGTGTTCCTGCCGGCGTTCCCTGCAGATACGGCGTCACCTGGACGTCTGTATCGACCGTCCATAGAGAGCGGGCCAGCCTTTTAGCTAGTCCGCGAACGCGTGTGGTCTCCTCCGCTGCGCCGCTGAAGCGCCGCAGCTCCTGCCCCAACACCTGAGTCCACCGCACCTCTTCGAGCCCGCCAGCGACGCGTGGGTCGCCATCGATACGGTACTCGATCTGGCTTGCCAGACTGGGGAGATCGCCGAAGGGGGGCTCGCTCAAGA
>CAZKDQ010000175.1:0-5525 GCA_964551345.1 uncultured Rhodothermales bacterium | reverse complement strand
TGCAGCGTTACTTGCAGCGTTATGGTCAACCCGTGCCGACTTCTTCGCGGTGCAGTGCCATGATCCGTGCAGAGCCACTTCGTATGGAACAGCGCGACGGCTAGTAGGTCCGGTTTATCAATGGCGTCGTGCTCCGCAAGCCGTCCAAAATGCTCCACTGCAACGGCATGCCTGAGACTACCCCTCAGTATGATCATCTTTGCGCTATTAACAAGGATGCTAACGCTGCTTCCCTATAGCGCCGCCATCTATCTTCAGCCTCGCCTCAGCGTACCACGACGATCGTCTTCACCGAACGGAAGTCTGCGGCCTCCATCCGAACCACATACGTTCCCGCCGCCAGGTGCCTCGTGGTGATCCTCATCGGGTACCAGCCCGCCACCTGCACGTCGTCTACCAGCGTTGAGACCTTGCGGCCGAGCATATCATACAGACCGACCCGAACATGCTCCGATCTCGGAAGCGCATAGCGGAGTGTGACCTGACTCGAGGCCGGATTGGGGTACGGCGCATCGAGCGCGTAATCCTGAGGCAGGCCGGCTACCTCCGTCGAGGTTGCGGTCAGGTCGATTCGTGTCGACGCCTCTTCGACGGCTTCCTTCACCTCTACATGACCAACCGCATCGCGCGCCACGCTGTAGAACGCATACGTCGAACCATCCACCCCTTCATACACGCTTGACGTATCCGAAGTCGCCTCCATCCACCGTGCAAACGGGCCGCTATTCTCCGAAACGAATATGTCATACGAGGCCACACCACTCTCGGCGTCCTCGCCGCTCCATCGCACCACGAACTCTGCAGTCGACTGCACGGCGTCGAGTTCTGCTACGCGGCTCGTAGGTGGCACGATGTCGATGCCGTTGGACCACACGGGCGTGTCGATGGGGTCGTTCTCATCGAAGATGATGCGCGCCGCATGGCCGAAGCGCGTTCCGGATTCGAGATGCGCGACCGGCGCGAACATGTAGCTGACGAGACCTTCACCTTCCGGAAAATCCTTGTTCGGCGGGAGGAATCCGGCGAGCGGATCACCGGTCGGCTCCAGCGTCTCGGGGTCCAGCGAGTCGAAGCGCCAGGTGATGATCCCCGTCGCCTGCTCGATTTCGGCATCGATGCGAAGCACGAGGTCGTGCGCGGGTCGGAGGTCGACGTCCCTCGTCACCGAGAATTCGTTCTGCGGCATCGAGATGGATGTGTCGGCCCACGCGATCATTCCGAATGAGAACGTCTCGAAGTCGACTGTCGCCACATCAATGGTGTCTTTGATGATGACGACCTGCGCGGCGGCTGTCGCCTCGGGCTTGTTCTCGAAGAAGACGACATAGGAGAGCGTATCGTCGAGCGTTACCCATCGTCCGTCGCCCGCTCCCGGGGGCCCAACCTTGTCGTTCGGGTCGGCCGAGGCGATACACCGCGTGGTGCTGGATGCCTGCGAGGTAGCGGGCTGCTCGCCTGCGGCATTTGAGCAGGCTCCGGCAACGCTCTGAATTCCGCCTGCCGCGCTTGTCAGCTCGTTCAGCTTCATCATGACCCTGATGGCCTTCGTCGCGGGCACCGCGTCGCCGGCGCAGTTGAGAGCGCCGACCATGTTGGCGGCGAGGTAGCCGGTCAGGTCGAACTGGCCGGCGTGAAATCCCTCGCCCACATGCGTTGCAATACCTGCTCCGAGTTTGAAGCATTCATAACCGGGCACCAGGTCGAGTGCCAGCTTTCCGACCTCATAGGCGCATCCCCATAGATCCTCATCCATCACGGCACGGCCGGCTTCGACCTCCGGCTTGACTTCCTCACCCACCACACAGACCTCCCTGCCGTCGATCTCCAACGAACCGCCCTCGGAAAAGGCAGCGGTGAAATCGATTTCACTCGATCCAGGCTGACCATTGCCTCCATCGCCACCGCTCTGAATGGCACCGGGGAAGGGAACGAGGTGGAGAAACGGATACTGCTCCTCGCTTTCAGGCTCAGCTTCGGGCGGGGTCACGCCGAAACGCTCCATCCGACAGCGCAGATTCTCGTAGGCATCGTCCATCGGACACTCGGGTGTTGACGCCAACCCGATGTCAAAATTCTTCGCGCGCATCCGCACGATACCGGGGCCTCCCGATGTCGTGAGGTTCACGTGTACCGGCACGGCCCGGGCGGCACGCTGAAACGACGGCGTATCGACGGAAACCGAGACGGCGGGACGGGACGGGGGATCTGTGAGCCCGTCGGCTAAGACCTGAACAGCGGTTTCAGTGATCCTGACGGCGACCTCGGAACCCTCGGGAAGCGTGTTGATCTCCGTGAAGCTTCCCTCGTGCATGCCCTCCTCAAAGAGTAACACCTGGTAGACGTCGTCGGCGCTGAGCGTGTACCCGTCCGTCAGGGATATCTGCAGGATACCGTCGAGCTCCACTTCGGAGGCGCGCACCTGGTCGTAGGACGTGCCGGCGGAAATTCCGCCGATGTCGATATCAAGCGAGCCCGTCTCAGACTGTGCGAGCAAACCCTCTATCTCGATGATGCCGGTACCGCCGACGATGGGTCCCGGCCGGATGAAGCCGGTATTCGTTATGCCGCCCAGGATGGTGCCGTCACCAATAATCGAAGCGGTGTTCAGCAACCCACCACGTGGTTCAGGCGTCAGCGGGCCAACCAGCAGGGTTCCTTCGTTGACGAACTCCCAGTCCGATCGCAGGATCATGTTATCCTGGCCTGACGAATAAATCAGGCCGCGGTTAACGAGCCGCGGTGGCTCGGTACTGCCGCTCCCCACAGACATCGTGAGCGTGGGATTGGTCGGCGTCTCATTCATGATGAGCACGTCCAGCGTCGATCCTTCTTCGATTATCAGCTTCGCTCCGTTCATGCCTGTGACGGCACGTGTTCCGGAATACGCCAGCGTCGAGTTGTTGCCGATGATCATCGGCCGGCCGTCGAGAGCTTTGTTCCAGGAGCCACTCCCCCTGCCTCCAAGGATCGTCATGTCGCCGTCGAACCGGAGATCTCCATCGCCGCGGAACGTGCCGCCGTGCCAGAGTGCTTCGCCGCGGACGTGCAGTTCGCCCTCGGTGTCGTAAAACGAATTGTTGTTGCCGAGGAGAAACCAATCATTCACGGTCATATCGACCGGCCCAGAAAAGCCACCGTGACCACTTCCAATCGTTAGGGTGTCGACGACATATGCGCCGGGGCGGTGAAGGCGCAGGATGCCGCCCGATTCGAAGGCGCCCGCGTTACGGCCGCTGCCGCCGCCGAGGCGCAGCCAGCGTCCCAGGTTCAGAACATCGGCGGTCGCCGCGATGTCCACTTCCGCCCGGCGACTCGTGCTCGAGCTGGTCAACCGTGTGGAACCTGCGATGTCGTACGTGCCCCGAACCTCGATCTCCTTCGAACGCAAGAAGTGAACGGTGCCGGCACCCGCGATGACGGACGACTCGCCGAAAACGATGGGCCCGGTCTCATCGAATTGTAGCTCCGCGCCTTCGACTACTTCGTAGCGTCCGCCTTGGTCTACGATCGTTCCCTGCAGACTGAGGATGTCGTTATGGGCCAGTATTGAGCCGTGGTTCTCGACCGCCCAGCTAATCCGGGTGAGCGAATTGCCGCCCGACTTGCTGATGACGCCACGGTTGATGACGGTCCCGCTCCCGAGCAGACTGGACGACGTCGTGAAGTCCATCTCACTACCTTCCTCGATGAGAATCTCCGCCGTACCGGATCCATTAAGCGTCCGTGTGCCAAGGAACTCCATCGATTCGCCGGAGGGAATGATTATGCGCCGGTCTTCGAGCGATTTGCTCCACGATGCACTACCCCTTCCACCCTCGATGGTCACGCCCTGGTGGAACGTAACGTCGCCCGAGCCGCGAAACGTACCGCCGATCCACCGAGCGATACCGAGGATATTGATGTCGGCAGTCGTCTCAAGCACGGCGGACCGCTCGCCCATGGCGAAGTATTCATTGACGGTGATTGGCACGTCCGTAATGATCCCGCCATTGTTGCGAAGCGTGAGCGTGTCGACAACGATCGGCCTCGAGTGCTCATAAAAGAGCCTGCCGCCCGAGTCATTGATTTCTTCGCGACCAAGACGGAGCCACCGCCCGAGGTTGACCATGTCTGCAGTTGGGACGATGGTGACCTCTGCGTGGCGCGATGACCCGGTACTCGACAGACGCAGTGTGCCTTCGATGTCGATCGTGCCGCGGATCTCGTAGTCGGCGCCATAGAGGAAGTGCACGGTTCCTTCCCCGGTCAGGGTGGATGACTCCGTGAAGACGACCGGACCGTTTTCTTCGAACGCGATGACGGCGCCGGCGCCTGCCGTGAACGTACCGGTGGCGACTGGGAGAGCTCCTTGCAGGCTAAGCGTCCCCTCCGTCACTTCAATCCTGCCGGAGTTCTCGATGTCCCACAATACGTCCAGTTCCGGTCGACCACCCGGCTTTCGGAGGAGGCCGTGGTTGACGATGGTGGGTCGAGCCTCGCTCCCCGACGCGATCTGGAACGCCTGGTGTACTGTCGATGGAATGAGCGTCACGTCGGCGCCCTCCTCGATCACGAGCATTGCGCCGTTGCTCCCGGTGAAGTTCCGGGTCTCATAGATGCCGGTCGCGCCCGCAGGCAGTACGAGCGTGCGGCCTTCGATGAGCTTGGCATATGCGTTACTCACGGACTGGCCGGTTAAATGAAAGCCCCCGGCGGTGAGGATCGTACCGGCGCCGGTAATCCGACCGCCCTGCCAGGTGAGGAGCCCGCCAACGGTGAGATCGCCGCTGCCCGAGATTTCCGACTCCCGGTGCAGCAGCGATGCCGCCCCGTTGATCGTCAGGTCATGGTCGAGGCGCAACGTGACGTCGATCGCGTCCAGCGTCAAAGTTTGGATGGTTGCGTTCTGGTCGAGCACGATCTCATAGCTCGACCCACTCGGCGCGCGCTCCGTGATGCTGACTTGATCACCCGGCCCAGGCACACGCGGCACGCCGAGATCATCGATCCAGTTCGAGGCGTCGCTCCAGGTTCCGCCCGAGGTGTTCGTCCATGAAACCGATTGCGCTTGGGCAGCGGCCGTGGTAACCAGCAGAAAGAGAGTAAAGGTTGTGGCTCTGTGAATACTCCACATGAAGACGGTCAGCGAAAGGTGACTGGAGATGATGTACACCGCGTTCCTTGTGACATCGGGTAGCCTTACGATCTGACATTGCTTTGCGCGGAGTGACCAACACTTATGTCAAGGCTAAGACGTCATGAGGTGAACCGCGCCCGGGTATCCTTAAATTTTGTAGCATCTTGGTCAGCGGGTACCGCAGGGTAGAACCCCATTTGATGGGCGGCATGAGTTTCGGGCGCACTAGCCCGTAATCAATCGGACCGTACGAGACTCGCGTCAACACACGGAACGCTGTCCGGTCTCGACCTTTCACAACTGTTTCAGCGCTCTGGAGAGAGTATTACGGGAGAAACCCTCCAATACAAAAAAGCCCCAGAATCGCCGTTTTTAGCGTCTCTGGGGCCGTTTCTGGGGGTTGCCCTAC
>CAZKDQ010000174.1:0-5611 GCA_964551345.1 uncultured Rhodothermales bacterium | reverse complement strand
GTCGGTACGCCCGTCTCCTGCACGGCGGCCGCATTGCGAGAGAGTTCGGACGACGGATACGGAAAGCGCCTCGGGATGATGTCGATCGGCGTAAGCGCGTGCTCGACGGGTTCCAGCTCCGGATAGCCGGTTCGGCGCCAATCATTGTAGGCTTCGATGTCGAGGAAATTTGCGATGTACTTCTCCGTCATGATTTCCTCGTGCGCATTGACCGCCGTGAGATCGGGACGCGCGTTCACGTAGTCGCTGATTTCCCCTTCGCTGATCCCCAGCTTCCGCATATGCGCTGCGATGGCGTCCTCGAAGATGGGCTGCGCTGCACCGGCACCCTGAGTAATGAAGGTCGCTTCGGCTGCCAGAAAACGCGACGATGCATAGCTGAGCCACGTCAGCGGTGCATCCGGGGCGCTGTAGAAGGATCCGATGGACGACACGTTGATCGCGCCGAGGCCCGTCTGTCCGTTCGGTTGTCCGCGATACACGATGGAGTCGGGCGCAAACCCGGCCACGAGCCCGTTATTTCCGACGGCCCCCACCGGCCGCGCCTGAACCGCCAGTCTCGGGTCGTCCCGATTCTCCAGGAGCGTCACGTAGTGTTCGCTGAGCTGATTGCGCGTGTCCCATTTTCCATCGATCGCCCACTGGAAGAACGGGTTCTCGCTTCCGGCACCCGAATAATAACGGAACATGGCATCGTCCGCGTTGCTTTGCAGGCCATTTTCGAGCGCCGTTAGGGCGCGCTGCGCCTGCTCTACGCGGTCGTAGCCGGGCGCTTCTGAGAGCCGCATGTGGAAGCGCGCCTCCAGCGTATAGGCCAGGCGGATCCACCGCTGCAGGTTGCCGCCGTAGACGAGGTCGCTGTTCGGGCTGAACGGCTGAACGTTATCGCGCTGTAAATCGGTGCGCGCGTCGTCGAGCAACGCGAAGATCGCGTTGTAGATCTCTTGCTGCGAGTCATAAGACGGCGTCGGGTTGTCGGGATCGAACGCCTCCGAGTACGGCATCGCGCCCCACAGATCCGTCATGATCGAGAGCGTCCAGGCTTCGAGGATCTTCGCGATGCCGGCGTAGGCGAAATTGCCGTTCTCCTCCGCCATTTCCGACAGCCGCCGGGCGTTCTTCAGCACGTCGGTATATCCGAAGAACTCCCAGAGGTTGTTCACATCAGACTCGTTGATGCGGTAATTATCCTCTCCGCCCGGGTTGCCCGTCCACGCGAGCTGCTGCACCCAGTGCGCCGGAATTCGCACGGCGGTGTTTCCGATGATTTCATAGCTGAAGTTCGACTGGACGGCCGGCAGGAGCAGGTCCTCGGGGACGTCCCCCGGCGCGTTCGGGTTATCGTTGAGGGATGTCAGGCTGTCGCAGGCACTGAACATGAGCGCCGCCGCGACGAGACCGACGATCGGATATAGCTTGAGTCGCTTCATTTGAGATTAGGTTTTATATCGGAGGCGCAAACCCGCGCCGCCGCGACGGAATGTCTCGACGGCGCTGGATGATTGCGGGTCGTCAGATCGTGACGCGGATGCCGAGTGCGTAGCTTCTCGTCGACGGCGTCACCATGTGGTAGAAGCCCTGGGCGTTGCCGGAGCCCAGCAGGCTGCCTTCGGGATCGCCGTAGGAAAAGTCGGTGCCGATCCACAGGTTGCGGCCCGTTGCGGTGATGGTGGCTGCCTGAATGCCTCCGCGCTGCACGAATGGGGTGGGAAGCGAGTACGACAGGCTCAGCTCGCGCAGCTTGACGAAGCTGCCGTCCTCAACCCAGTTTTCGGCGTAGAAGGACCAGAACCCCTGGTAGAAGTCTTGATCGCGAACGACCTCTACATCGTTCATCGCACCCGTGTCGACGTTGAAGCCGTCGTACACGTAAGTCGTGCCGCGGTCCTCGGTAACGGCGTGCGAGCCGTAGTAGGAGGAGTAGAACAGGTCCATGTTCATCACATCGCCGCCGCGCCGCACATCGAGCAGAGCCGAGGCCGAGAGCCCGCGGTAGGAGAGACTGGTGCGGAGGTTGGCCGTCCAGTCCGGCTGTACGTTTCCGATTGCACCCAGCGCATCGGACACGATCGGGAGGCCGTCGCCGCCGATGAGGAGCGTGCCTTCGCGAAGCTCGGGGTTCGCTTCAAACAGGTCGGCATGGATTTCCCGATCCGCTCGAGCGAACTGATCGCCCCAGATGACGCCGTAGCCTCCCTCACCTTCCTGAATCCGGATCTGCGGATTGTTGAAGCCGCCGAGGAAGATGCTTTCAACACCCTCAGCGAGTGAGATGACCTCATGCCGGTTTCTGGCGAAGTTGGCTGTGAGATCCCACGAAAAGTCCCGCGTCTGGAACGGCGTGACGCCGACGATCGCCTCGAAACCGTAGTTGCGAAGCTCTCCCGCGTTCATCAGCCGCGCCACAAACCCCGTCGCAGCGGAGACCGGAACCGAGAAAATCTGATCGGTCGTCGTGCGATCATAGTATGAGAGGTCGATCCGGCCGCGCTGGCCGAAGAAGCGCAGGTCGAGGCCGAGTTCGTACTCTGAGCTAAGTTCGGGGCGAAGACCGGGATTCCCCATCTGATTGCTTTCCTGATAGGCAATCACATTGTTGAACGGATACTCGATCACCCCGCGCTGGCCGTCGCCCGTGCTCGGCTGCACGTACGCCGTCATCGTCGAATACACGGGTGCATCATTGCCGATACGCGCCCAGGACGCGCGCAGCTTGCCATAACTCAGCGGTGTATCGCGGAAGAAGTCGATTGGCTCGGTGAACACGAGGCCTATGCCGACGGAAGGATAGAAGAAGGAGTTGTTGCCCGAGGGCAGAGTGGAGCTCCAGTCGTTCCTTGCCGTCAGCGTCAGGTAGGCCCAGTCATCATAATCGATCGTTGCCTGGGAGTAGACGCCGATCAGCGCACGCCGGGATAGATACTCATCGCCGGACACGGATTGTGCGTTGTTGATGTGGAAGAAGCCCGGCACGCCGAGGTTCACGCCGCGGAGATAGCTGCGCTGGTAGTACTGCGAGTTGATGTTGTTGCCGACGATCAAATCGATTCCGACATCGTCTCCGATGCGGCGATTGGCGCGTGCGATGAGGTCGGAGTTGATCTCTCGCCTGCCGATCACCTGATCATACATGCTTCCCTGCAGACGTCCGCGGGTGCCGACGTCGACGCGACCTTTGCGTGTGTCCGCGTAACTGTCGATCCCGAGGCGTTCGCTGACCGTCAGCCACGGCAGAACATCGTACGCCACGTTGACAGACCCGATGAAACGGTCCACATCGCTCGTGAAGAGATTCCTGTCCACGAGCCAGAACGGGTTGTTGAGGCTCGTGGTGAACATCCGCTGCGTGCCGTCCTCGAACGTCGGCTGCGTGATGTCAAAGTTCGGCGGCGCGAAGTTCAGCGCATAGAGGTAGGAGAGCGCGCCGTTGCCTTCCGCCGCCCACGCATTCTCCGTGCGCACGTAGTTGATCGATGACTCGATGAGGAGCGAAGGCGTCAGATTGCCGCCGAACTTCGCCATGAAGCTGCTTCGGTCGAGGCGCGTACCAGGCACGATGCCGTCCTGCCCGAGATTGCTCGCCGAGACGAAGAAGTTGCCGCCGAGCAGGCCGCCCGAGATGTTGAGGCTGTTCTCGAACGTCGCGCCGGACTGATAGAAGTCGCGCCTCGGGTCGACGCGCTGAACCGGATCGATGCCCAGCTCTTGCAGGCGCGCCGGATCCGCATTGAGCGAATCGATGTGCGGGCCCCAGTTCCAGACGGTCTGCGAAACGGGTCCGAAGCACTCCTCGGACACACCGCCTTGCGAAGCGGGAAGGCCGTTGGCGAAGCAACCGTCTGCGCCCAGCGTGTAGTTCTGCTGGAAGCCGTCGATGATCGCGCTGTCGAAGCGGGTGTTGTTGGTGAAGGTGATTCGCAGGCCCTGCTGACCGCGGCCGCCTTTGGTGGTGATGAGGATGGCGCCGTTCGCGGCACGCGATCCGTAGAGCGCCATCGCACTCGCACCTTTCAGCACCGTGATGTCTTGGATGATACTCGGGTCGATGTCGACACCTCGGTTGACGGAGCCACCCGTGAAGAGCGCGCTCCCCTCAGGGTTCTCCTCCGTGGTGATATTCGCCTCCTCATTGCTGATCGGCACGCCGTCGATCACAAACAACGGCTGGTTATTTCCCGTCATCGATGAGTTGCCGCGGATGATGATGCGCGCGGCGCGTCCGGGCTGGCCGCTCGCACTCGACACCTGCATGCCCGCCACCTTTCCGGCGAGCGCGTTGACGAGGTTTGACTCGTTGGCGCGCTCGATGACGTCGCTCTCGACCTCCTGAAAGGAATAGCCGATGCTTCGCTCCTGGCGTTCGAGCCCGAGCGCAGTGACCACGACCTCATCGAGGTTGATGCCGCCTTCCTCGAGGCGAATCTCTAACCGGAGCGTCTCATCGGCACCGATCATGATTGGTGCTTCATAATCGGCGAATCCAAGAAAGCTGACCAGCAGCGTATGCTCACCGACCGGCACGGTAAGGCGGAAGTCACCGTTCGTGTCTGTTGCGGCACCGACGGTCGTTCCCCGAAGCGACACGTTCGCTCCCTGAAGCGGCACGCCCTGCGGATCGAGAACCGTTCCCTCGACCGTTCCAACCTGAGCCTGAACAGCTGCAGGAAGCGCGACCAGAGCGAGGACAAGCAGGAGCCGCGGAATGTTCTTTTTCATAATAGCTGTAGAGGTTGATTGTAATTCAGGTGCATTGCGTGCGTTCGTGTTCAGTTTTCCGAGCGTCGCTCGCGCCGAGGCAGACAGTTGTCAACAGGGCGAACTGCTCGATCATGTTGCCGCTCGGATCGCGCACGGACATCACCGTGCGGAAGCCGTCACGTGCGTTCGTGGACGATGTCTCGGCAGTCGAATGCTAAGCAGGCGCCCCGGCGGATCAGACGGAAAGGGTACAGGCCGGACCTCGGCTGTTGCGAGGCGGATCTTGCAGATGTGAGGCGTCAACAACGTGCCGGCGGGGTTCGCGGGGAAAGGAGCCTAACCGAGCTTGTCGATCGCGTCGCGCACGCGGTCCGCATAGCTGCGGCTCGCGCGAAGCTCGGTGCCGTGATCGAGCACCAGGAGGTACTCGCCGTGGCCCTGCAGGCGCACCTCCGAAACTCTGGTGATGTTGACGATCGTCGAGCGATGGATCCTCACAAACCGGCTGGGATCGAGACGCCTTTCGAGCTCCGCCAGGCTGCATCGAAGGAGGTAGCTATCCTTCCCGACGGCGATCCTGGCATACACTCCGGCGCCTCCTATCCAGTCGATCTCAGAAGTGTGGACCACCAGCCAGCGATCTCCGGCGCGCACGCCGATTCTTTTGATCCGATCATCCGAATCACGACTTCCCCGCGCAGATGGCGCGTCTCCGAGAATCTGAAGGATGCCCTGCAGTCGATGCTGTACCTCTTCCATCTCCCGCTGGACGACGAACATCTTCGCCCGCTGCAACGCCACCAGCATCCTTTCGGCGCAAAACGGCCTCATCATGCAATCGACGGCGCTTAACTCAAACGCGCGGATCGCATTCACCTCGTTCGACGTCAGGAAAATGACGGCAGGCGCGGCC
>CAZKDQ010000173.1:3841-5701 GCA_964551345.1 uncultured Rhodothermales bacterium | reverse complement strand
GCTTGGTCTTGGCCGCATCGATGACCTCGAAGATGTCGATGTCCATCTCGTGGAAAACGACCTTCAGCTCGTTGACGAGGGCGATGTTAACCGAGCGGAAAATGTTCTCGAGCAGCTTGACGGCTTCGGCCGTGCGGGTGTTCGAGACGGGGACGGTCTGCACGATGACGCTTCCGTAAAGCGCGTCGGCCACGTGCATGGCATCCTCACCCTCGGCGCCGACGACTTTCGGGATCGTGGCGGTGCGGAAGTTCGGGTTGCCGGGATCCTCGCGCTCGGGGCTGTAGGCGATGAAGAGATTGTCGCCGGATGTGAGTCCGCTCAGTTCTTCGCAGAGCGGCTGGACGAGCTCCTCGGTGGTGCCGGGATACGTCGTCGACTCGAGCACGACGAGCTGGCCCGGGCGCAGGTGCGGTCCGATTGCGCGCAGCGTGCCCTCGACGTACGACATGTCCGGCTCGCGGTGCTCATCGAGCGGCGTCGGGACGCAGAGCAGCAGGACGTCGGCCTCGGGGATGCGGGTGAAGTCCGCGGTGGCGTCGCAACGATCGGACGCCGCGAGCTTGCCCATCATCTCGTTGCCGAGGTGTTTGATGTAGCTCGTGCCCTCGGCGAAATGCTTGATCTTGCTCTCGTCGATGTCGAACCCGAGCGTCGGGAAGCCCTCCTCGTGGAACGTCCAGATGAGGGGCAGGCCGACGTAGCCGAGCCCGACGATACCGACGACGGCCGTCTTGTCCTGGATCTTATTGAACAGCTCCTCGGCGTAATGCGAGGCGAAGCGGGGTGCAGCGACCTGCGGTGCGGTCTCGATCATTGAATCAGTCACGTTCGTAAGCGGGTGCTTAAATAATGAGATGTCCCGGCTAATCAAAGGAAGTACCAGACGCCGGAGTGAGGCCGAGGGGCGAACGTAGTAAAATACGGTGCCGCTTGTTTCCGGCGAAGTGGAAATTGTTGCCGTCAGTTACGGCCGCTTTTACAGCTCGCCGGGCCTTAGAATATCCGAGTGTAGTAATTGAACCCAACCTGCAGGCTCCACACGCTGTCATTAAGCCTCCCCATCTTCACTCCATCGAGGCCATCCATCAACGCATAATTGAAGCGATAGGCGAGGTTGAAGCCGAAATCCTTCGTGAGCATGTACTCGACGCCGGCGCCGGCGGAGGCCGTTGGAAAGAGGCCATCCCCCATCCCACTCTCCCAATCATGCACGATCAGGCCGAGGCCCGCCGTGAGATATGGTGAGAGACGGTCCGTCGGAAGAAGCATATAACGAGCGGTCGCATCTCCCTGCCACTGCATCTTCGAGAAGCCGCGGTCCGCGGCGATCTTACCGCCCGAGAACGAGGCGCCGAGAAACATCCGCTTCGAGACGCGGCCGAGGATCGACATCTCCCCCACTCCCTTCACCAGTGGATCCACATAGTTGCCGTTGTACTGCTGCGCGCCCGCCTGGAATCCAAACGAGAACGGCGCGCGGTACGTGCGGGTCGTCCTGCCGAAATAGTTCAGCTCCGCCGCCTGCTGCCGCGATTGATCGTACTCCGCAAAAGCCGGCGCGTTGATGTCGCTTGGATCAGCCAGGGTCCACATGTTCTCCCTCACACCTTCCAGAACCAGGTTCTTGACCGACTCCTCGATTGCCTCGGTCACCGCCAGCACGGGCGGCTCGTTGAAGGTGTAGCCGACCTCCGTCTCGAGCAGCTTCTTCGGATCCACATACCGAAACAGCCCTGCATCCACCTTCTGCGAAACGATCGTCTTGGTGGTGTAGACCGTCTTCAGGACGCGGCCGGACTGCGTCGAAACCGCCCGCAGATAAACCGTCACCTGATCCTGGCGAAACTGCCCCGACGC
>CAZKDQ010000173.1:0-3741 GCA_964551345.1 uncultured Rhodothermales bacterium | reverse complement strand
CGCTGACGCGCGTGGAAATGCCGGGATGCGCCGGCGAGACGGTGAACGGCTCCAGATAATTCGCGCAGCCCGTGGCGAACGTTGCCAGGACCGCGAACAGCGCGAGCCGTTGAATAGAAAATGACATATTGTGGAGGATGCTACTCACCATGTGGATCGGAGCCCGGCAGGCAGTGACGGTTAACCGCCCCTGTCCGGATTGACTATTCGTCCGCCACATGATGCGAGGTGGAAAGACGCTCGGCGAATCAGAATGATGGAATCGTGACGATGGACTCGTCTCCCGAGAGCACGTCGAAAACGCGGATGCTGAGACCGTCGAGCCCCGGGATGACCTCGACGATGTAGTCGCCCAGGTCGAACCGGCCCTCCTGCGTCAGGTCGAGATCGCGGAAGCGGTTGTAGATGAGCTCGCGCGAAAGCTGGCTGAGGATCTGCCGCTGGAGACTCTGCTGGAAATCCGTAAACGGATCGCGGGTAAATCGATCGACGGTTTCGGACTCGAAGTCCTTCTGCGCCTCGGCGCTCTGCATCAGCCAGCTATAGTTGAGGTAGGATCCTCCGAAAGCCGGATTCTTGGGTTCGTAGACGAACTCCTGCGCGGAGGCCGCCTCACACATCATCAGCATCAGAAAGAGCGCCGGAAGCGCCTTCGCCAATCTCACAATCATTCGCATGACACGATGGGGTTAGTAGACATAGGCTTCTCGCGATGAGAGGCCCTGAACAAAACGATAAGTAAGGAAGACAGCCTGACGCGAGGCCGCTTCGATCATCTCCTGTCTCGGTTGAAGCTGCGCCTGGAAGGCGATTTCGTCGTTCACGCTCACCATTACGCGCGTGCCGAGGTTGGGCATCGGCTGCTCCTGGATGGTGACCGTGTAGTTGATAGCGCCTTCGGGCGCCTGCCAGAAGGCGAAGAACTCGGTGTAGAAGTCGAGCCCGAGGCGGGTCTGCGTCTCGTCGACGACGAGTCCGTCGATCTCCATTCGCTGAAGCCCGTCCTGCCGCCCACCGACCTGCCCCGCTTCCTCGACCCGCCGAAGCTGCGCATACTGCTGCAGAAGCGACTGATAGCCCTGCACGATCTCGCCGTCGGGATTCACGGTCTGCAGTGTGTCCGTAGTCGGCTGTGCCGAGACGCCGCCGCAGAGGAGCGCCGCCATGAGGCTGATCAGTGCGCTATGTAGGAGCAGATTCATCGCGGTGTGTAGTATCGGCTAAGGTTGGAGGCCCTCAAGTGGTGGAAACGCCGTGGCTCGCAGGCGGCAGAATATAAAGGAATCAGCCCTGGCATCTCCTTCCGTGCAGATCTTATCGTTAATGACCTCGTTGTTGTCGAAGTGAGATCAGTCGAGTATCCTGCCGCGGTTCACAAGCAGCTCTCAACTTAGCGCCGCCTGACGAACAAACGACTCGGACTTCTTATTAATTTTGGACTTCCACTTATTAAATGCGGCATCACGCGAGTCGTCAACCGCCTTTGAAATACCTCTGCGGCTCTCGTCTTCTCTGCGTATCGGTATGCCCTTCAGACGCCTCTACCTCCTTTTAGCGGATGTACCTCAGTAAACTCGAGCTGCACGGCTTCAAAAGCTTCGCCGAGCGGACCGTGCTGCACTTTGATCCCGGCATAACCGCGATCGTCGGGCCCAACGGGTGCGGCAAATCGAACATCGTCGACGCCGTTCGCTGGGTAATCGGCGAGCAGCGTGCGCGCATTTTACGATCCGAGAAGATGGAGAACGTCATCTTCAACGGAACCTCACGCCGCCGCCCGCTCGGGATGTCCGAGGTGCTGCTGACGGTCCAGAACAACCGCAACATCCTCCCCACCGAGTACGGCGAGGTCACGCTCGGCCGTCGTCTCTACCGCTCCGGCGAGTCGGACTACCTGCTCAACGACGTCCAGTGCCGCCTCAAGGACATCACCGACCTCTTCATGGACACCGGCATGGGCGCGGGCGCCTATTCGGTGATCGAGCTGAAGATGGTCGACGAGATCCTTTCCGAGAATGCGCAGGACCGCCGCCGGCTCTTCGAGGAAGCCGCCGGCATCACCCGGTACAAGCTGCGCCGGAAGCAGACGCTCAGCAAGCTCGACACCACGAAGGTTGACCTCGACCGTGTGCGCGACCTCACCGAGGAGGTCGGAAAGCAGGTTCGTTCGCTTAAGCGGCAGGCGGAGAAAGCCGGGCGTTTCAAGGAATACTCATCGCGGCTACGCGTGCTCGAGCTGACACTCGCGCAACTGGAGTTCACGCGCCTGGCGGCCCGGGATGCTGAGCTCAATGAGCTGATGTCGGGGCTCCGCACAGACATCGACCGCCTCTCGCAATCCGAACGCGAGCAGGACGAGGCGCTGGCAGTCGGCCGCACCTCGCTGGCCACGTCGGAATCCCGGCTGGAACAGGCGCGGGCTGCACTCGCCGCGCACATCGAGGCCGTTCGTAAACTGGAGACGGAGCAGCGCCTGACGCTCGAGCGGCTCGACGGCGCTTATCGCGACATCGAGCGGATGCGACGTGAGGAAACGCTCGATGCCGAACGTCTGGCATCTCTCGAAAAGGAGTACGCGGCAAACGCAGAGGCGCTGGCATCGTCAAAGCCGCGCCGCGATGAGGCCGAAGCCCGACTCGCGGAATTGCAGAAGCAGCGCGAGGCTGCGAGGCAGGAGCACGCGCGCAGTCGGTCGATTCTGGACGATTTGCGACGGACAGAACGAGAGCTCGACGAAAAGCGGACGTCCGAACAGCGGCGCATCGACCGGCAGGTCAACCGAAAGGAGTTTCTGGAAAGCGAGCGGGAGCAGCTTCAACGCCGGCACGATGAGCTCGCAGCGAATCGCAGTGAACTGAAGCGGCGCGCGCAAGACGCCAACGACCGGTTCGAAGTGGCGCGTTCGAAACGCGATGCGGCGAAGTCCGACCTCGAGGCTGCGGAGCGGCAGCGAGAGGAAGCCCAGCAATCGCTCGATCGACTGCTGGCGCGAATGCGCGAGCTCGAGAAACGCCGCGAAGGACTCACGGCCGAGGCGCAACTGCTCGAAAGCCTCGTCTCCTCTTTTGAGGAATTCCCCGACGCCGTTCAGTTCCTCGCCGAGAACGCAACATGGACCGACGCACCGTTGGTAACGGTCTCTGATGTGCTTGGCTGTCCGCCTGAGTACCGCGTCGCGCTCGACACGGCGCTGGGCGAGCTGGCCTCCACCATTGTTGTTCGGGATGATGATGAACTGGCGCGTGCGGCCGCCCGGCTGCGGCAGGAAGATCGCGGCCGCGCTACGTTCATCGTGCTGGAGCGCCTTACTTCGGATGGTGGCGGCGGTCAACACTCCGATCACGCGCTTCTTTTCCACATATCTGTTTCGGATGATCGTTACGCTCCGCTCGCCTCGCTTCTTCTTCGCGATGTCCTGATCACCGATTCGCTTGAAGCGGCGATGTCGATGGCGGCCACGCATCCACACGCACGGATCGTGACGGCTGACGGGCAGTGGATCGACGATGGAAGCGTCGTCCACACCGGAAGCGACGCCACGCCTCCCTCCACCCTCGCCGGCCGAATGGAACGTCGCGAGCAGCTCGAACGGACGCGGGCGCAGTTGAGCGAGCTTGCGCGGGACATCACACAAGTCGAAGCGGACCATCAAAGGGCATCGGCCGAAGTCGAAGCCGTTCCGGTCGACTCGGCGCGCACCGCTCTTGCCGCTGCCGAGCAATCGCTTCTGGACATCGAAAA
>CAZKDQ010000172.1:0-5925 GCA_964551345.1 uncultured Rhodothermales bacterium | reverse complement strand
GCACCATCGTCTCCAAGATAAGGCCAGAGAGCACGTAAGCCACCTGCCATCAACCCGACCAGCGCTGCCATCGTGGCATCGTGATGGCGATCGAGAAGGTAATCGAGAAGCTTGGAGAAGAGCCCCAGACCCGTTGCGGCTCCGAAGATGAACACGACAATGTAGAGGATGTCGAGGCTTCGAAGCGCCGCCAACGTGATCTCATATAATCCCATCGTCTTGAGCAAAAACGCGCCGCTTACGCCCGGCAGGATCATAGCACAGATCGCAACCGCAGCAGTCGCAAATACCCGCGGAAGTGCCGGGTCGACGGAAGCTGCCTGTGGAAGACCAACGAGTAGAAATGCCGCGACCGCGCTGACGGCGGCAATCGCGTACTCACGAGCGCCACGATGTCTCAAGCGCTGCCACGGAACGAGAATCGACGCCGCGACTAGCCCGAAGAAAAGTGCTTGGGATTGCTCGGGGTAACGCTCGATGAGACCGAGAATGACCGACGCAGCAAGAACGATCGCGGTGATGATGCCCAGCGCCAGGGGAATCACGAGCCCCCAGTCGACGTCGCCGAAGTGCCGCCGAGACGCCTGCCAATCCAGCCGAACACCCGCCACAATTCCCGAAAACCCGCTGCTGAGCGATGCGATCAGGCGCTCGTAAATCCCAACAATCAACGCCATCGTACCGCCGCTGACGCCGGGGATGGCGTCGGCACCACCCATCAACAATCCCTTCAGGTAGTGCGTGAAGTACGTTTTTATTCCGCGATTCATCCCGTGTCTGGAGCGTGAAAAACGAAGGGCAGGCCTGTTGAGGACCTGCCCTTCTCCCAAGATATGATGTGGATCTTACCTGTCCAATCCGAGAATCATCCGGACGCGGGCATCGCGGTAGAGATCGGGATATGTGTGCGCGAACTGATCCTTCGTGTTGGGATCGAGCCGGAACGCCGTCTTGAGTGATCGGATGCTCTCCTCTGAGCGGCCGAGTGCGAACAGTGCCTTCGCCTGCTGGAAGTACGCACCCGCATTCTCCGGACTCGCCTCCAGCGCTCGCTCATAAGCCTCGAGAGCATCTTGGAAGCGATGATTCTCGAAGAGCGTCTCCGCATAATCCAGCCATGCCTCGCGGTTGGATGGATCCAGCGTCACGACCCGTTGATACGAAGTGATGGACTGCTCGATGAGCCCGGCGTTGTACTCGCTATCTGCGCGGGCATACCAGAACTCCGGCACCGTCTCCTCGAGGCTGATCGCACGTCGAAAACACCTGATGGCGTTGGGGTAATCCTCAAGCGCATCCGATGCACAGCCGAGACCATACCAGGCTTCGGTGTACTGATCATCGATATCAACTGCCTTCCGGAAGAACGCAGCGGCCGACTTGAACTCCTGAAGCTCTTCGTATGCGAGCGCGATGTTGTAAAACGTGGGAGGATCGCCGCCCTCAACTTCGAGCACCGCCTGATAGCTCTCGATCGCTTCCTCGAGCCGGCCCATGTTGGCCAGCGCGTTCCCGCGATTGTAGTACGCGCTCGAGAAGTCGTCCTGAATGGCAACGGCCATTTCGTAGGAGCTGGCAGCGTCTTCGTAGCGTTCCATCCGGTTAAGCACGATGCCGCGGTTGTACCAGGCATCATAGGAATACGGATCGCCGTCTAAATGACGGTCATAGCACTCGAGGCTCCTCTCAT
Source organism: uncultured Rhodothermales bacterium (assembly GCA_964551345.1). Lineage (GTDB taxonomy): Bacteria > Bacteroidota > Rhodothermia > Rhodothermales > CAZKDQ01 > CAZKDQ01. The sequence goes on along the minus strand of CAZKDQ010000172.1, from coordinate 4,235 downwards.
CTTCACCGAGCCGGTCGAAGCAGTATCCGAGTTCGTACCACACTTCCGGGTGCTCCGGATTGATGTCGGCGCACCGCGAGAACATCTCGATCGCTTCCTCGAGCCGCTCCGTTCGCTCCAGCGTGATGCCGAGGTTGAAGAATGCCTCGTCGTTAAGCGGATCGAATTCCATGGCGCGCATGAAATCGTCCATCGCCTCATCAGACCGCCCGAGCGTATCGAGCGTGATGCCACGGTTGAGGATCGTCTCGGTATCGACGGGGTTGAGCGCCAGCGCCTTGTCATACGCCTCAAGAGCCTCCTCATGTCGGTCAAGGTGATTCAACAGCACACCTCGGCGCATCCACGCATCGGAGGAAAAAGCCTGTTGATGCAGCAACCTGTCGATCGCTTTCAGTGCATCCACAAGGCGGCCACGCTCAAAATAAAATGTCGCTATATCTTCGAGGACGTCAGAGTCGAAGTAAGCCGACTCGTCCTGAGCTTCGTAACTGGCGATGAGGCCATTCAGGCGAGCCTCATCGGCAGAATCTTCGAAGTCGTTGAAGTCGAAGTTGTACATGCTCCTCCGGTCGCCATTTTGGAGTTCCATCCGGACGCCGGCGCGATCGTGCACGGGCTCCGGGAAATCGTCGTCACTGAAAAGCTACAACACGAGAAAGGTTCGCCGTATTATACACGAGCATCGGCCGACGCGCAAGATTCTGTAGGAGCACTTCGTAGCCCCTTCCGCTCGTTTCAATCCGCTCTAACGACTTGTAATTCATGCTGTTCTTATCGTTCGAAGGGATTGACGGGAGCGGGAAATCGACTCAGGCCCAGCAGCTTCGAAAGCGGCTCGAGGCGGAGGGATATGAGACACTGCTGGTGCGCGAGCCGGGAGGGACGGCTCTCTCTGAACGTGTTCGCGAGCTGCTGCTCGATCCCGCGTTGCACATAGAACCCGTTTCGGAGCTCCTGCTCTTCTCGGCTGCACGCGCGCAACTCGTCCGTGAGACGATCCGCCCGGCACTGGACGAGGGCATGATCGTTCTTGCGGATCGGTTCTTCGATTCCACGACGGCCTACCAGGGAGGCGGGCGTGGTTTGTGGGATAGGGAATGGATGACGGCGTTTCATCTGCGCGTCACCGATGGCCTTCTACCGAATCGAACCTACTACTTCCGTCTACCACCCGCTCTCGCAGGCGGAAGGCGCGAGCAGAGGTCGGTTGATTCCGAGGCTGATCGAATGGAGCGGTCGGGTGAAGACTTCTTCGAGACCGTCGCGAAGAGCTATGACGAGATCGCCCAACGCGAAAGTGAGCGCGTCTTGACTGTCGATGCGACCAGAAGCATCGACGCAATCGCGAAAGAGGTATGGATGGATGCCTCACGCCTGATTCATCGGATCCGAGGAACCGCCTCGGTGCGCACGCGGTAGCCCGCAGCCGTAGGATTAAAGCATTTAGAGCTGATTGCTATGTCGTCTCCTCCTTTTCAGCAGCTCGACGAAGTCCGGCGTGTCTTTTCTGATTTCCTGAAGGAGCGAGGGCAGCGCCAGACTCCCGAACGGTTTGCGGTGCTCGAAGAAATCTATGAAACCAACGATCACATCGATGCGGATGCACTCTTTTTGCGCATGAAGCAGAAGGGCGCGCGGGTGAGCCGAGCGACCGTTTACAACACGCTCGATTTACTCATCGCGTGCAATCTCGTGGTGCGTCATCAGTTCGGGAACAGCCAGGCGAAGTACGAGCGGGCCTACAGCTATTGGCAGCACGACCATCTGATCTGCGTCAACTGCAACGAGCTATTTGAATTCTGTGACCCAAGAATCCAGAGCATCCAGGAGATGGTCGCCGAGATCTACAAGTTCGACATCAGCCACCACTCGCTGCACATGTACGGTAATTGTTTGCGGGACAACTGCCCCAACCGCGAGGCGCGCGCGGTGACCTCCTGAGACATTCAAATGATATCGCCCTTGCGGGTAAGGAAGATGCTTTCTTTATTGACGGGCACGGTCGAGATCGGCCTCAGATGATTCTAATCTTTCAGTTATGAACTTGCGCGCGCCGGCACTGGCGATTGCACTGAGCGCACTGTTCTTCGTGGCGGCGTCGCCCGGGGTCCAGCTAGACTTCTTTCATCTCGAGAAAGAGGAGTCGGCATTTGTATTGCGCTGGCAGTCCGAAAACGAATCCGGCGTGAGGCACTTCGAGCTTTATCGCAAGACGCCGCTCAGTGAAGACCGCTTCGTAAAGATCCACACGATCTCTACGCACGGCGTTGGGCGCCCATACGAGTTTCGCGATTCGCAAGTGTTTAAGGACGCCTCGGAAACCGTCACCTACTCTCTTGAAGCCGTTCTGACAGGCGGCGAGCGCCTCACCTTCGAGAAAGTTTCTGCGGAGTACACCTCGACGGCCCTACGTCGAACCTGGGGCAGCATCAAAGCGATGTTTCAGTAGGCTTGGTGGAAATGAGGACTACACTAGTGCTGGGGGAAGAACGCGTCCGGCGAGCGCTGACACGCGTCGCTTACGAAATTGTTGAGCGAAATGAAGGTCTGGAAAACGTCGTCGTCGTTGGTATCCTGAGGCGCGGCGTTGCTGTTGCGGAAGCGCTGGCCGCGATTCTCGAGCGGATTAGCGAGCTAAGAATCGATGTCCATGAGCTCGACACGTCTCCCTACCGGGATGATCTGGACGCAGGTGGTGATGCCCGGGATGCGTCTCAGATGAACGTCGACGTCACCGACCGCGATGTCGTGCTCGTGGACGACGTGCTCTTCACCGGCCGAACCGTTCGAGCCGCGCTTGATGCGCTCGTCAGGTTCGGGCGACCGCGGTCGATCCAACTTGCCGTGCTCGTCGACCGTGGCCACCGTGAGTATCCGATCCGACCTGATTATGTCGGGCGGACGATCCAGACCAAGCACCGCGAGCGCGTTGCGGTACGCACGGACGACGACACGCTGGCTATATATATAGAAGAGTAGCCGACCGGCTGGTCAGTATTCGATCCTCTCCTGCTCCTCACGTTCGTCCTGCCCGACGAAGAGGCGAATCTCAAACCCTTCTCGCACCCGCGTTCCAGGCTCACGGCTTTGCCTCTGGACGGTGCTTTGATCGGCATCTTCAACATCCTCGGCACCGATCACGACGAAACGCAGCCTTTCGTCGAGAAGCACATTCTCCGCCTCCGCCACCGTCATCCCCGTGACATCAGGCATCGTCACATAGGATGTGCCGAAGCCGGTGCTGTACCAGAGGCGCACGGTGCCGCCTTCAGGTAGCGAATCCCCAGGCTGTGGTCGCTGACGGGTGATCGTGTTCGCGTACTGCGACGGAATCGAGTCCGGCCGTAGTTCTCCTGCCCGCAGGCCGATGGCCGAAAGCCGGCTGGTAGCCTCGCGCGTCGATAGATCCGTGAGCCGCGGCACCCGTACCATTACTTGCTCCCCACTGTTGACGGTTAGATAGACCCGGCGGCCGGGCTTAACCTGGGAACTCGGATTCGGGTTCTGATCGACAACGGCATCCCGCGGAGCGTTGGGAGAGTAACGCTGCATCACCTGCTCCGCTTCGAGACCCTCGGATTCGAGCACCGATAGAGCATCCTCGTAGGTGTAGTTCATTACGTCGGGCACCGTCACATACTCATCGTGGCGTGTCACCGACGGCATGATGAGGTAGTTGAACGCGACGTAGAGCACGACCGCGATGAGGAGCAACATCATGATGCCTCCCCAGAAATATGGATTCCGGAGCAGGTTGCTGATGTAATTGAGGAAGGAAGACAAGCGTTCGCGCATGATCTAGGGGCGTGATGACGGTGCAGCGCTCAGTACGCACAGAATGAAGTCCGTTTCCCGTGCCAGCGCACCGGTTCAAGCTTTCTTTATCTAGATGCCTGGAACAGCCGGGCCATCACGGGGTGGAAGACGCCATTGAAATTATGCTCCGCTGCGGTCAGTTGAAGGCTTGGCGAAACAGGTTCGGCACAGTTGACCGGTGCAAGATTCTTGCGCTATGTTAGCAGGCCGCTTCGGAGATACAGTCTACTGCTCGGGCTGTACGGATCACGATTCGAATCTGCGGCGCTCCCAAGAAGCTTTGTTGAAGCACTTGCGCTGCATTACCCGAGTTCGTATATTGCTGTTCTGCCCGCGAATTGCTGCGGGTCCTCTTCGGAGGTTGTTCTTACACAAGATTGGAAAGTATAGCGAGTCCCGTCGATTCGGGCGCGCCC
>CAZKDQ010000171.1:0-5945 GCA_964551345.1 uncultured Rhodothermales bacterium | reverse complement strand
CCCAGCGCCGGGTCGAAGATGCCGATCTGCATCGCCCTCTCGAGGAAGAGCAGGATCATCGTGATGCCGATCACAGGCGTGGCCAGAATCTGCACGATGCTCGTTGCGTAGAGACCCCATACGAAGAGCGGCATGCGGTTCCAGGTCATCCCCGGCGCACGCATCTTGTGGATGGTCACGATGAAGTTGATGCCCGTCAGGATCGACGAGAACCCGGCGACAAATACTGCAAGGGTCATGAATAGAACCCCGTTACCCGCCGCATTCGATGAGTACGGCGTGTAGAACGTCCATCCCGTATCCACGCCGCCAGCTACGAGCGCGAGTATGATCAGAATGACACCGCCTGCATAGATATAGTAGCTGGCGAGGTTCATCCTAGGGAAAGCCACATCCTTGGCACCCAGATGGATCGGCAGGATGAAGTTGCCCAGAATGGCTGGTACTGATGGAACGAGGAACGCGAACACCATCAGCACACCATGCATGGTGAAGATCTGATTGTAGGTGTCCGGACTCATGATATTCTGGTCCGGTGTCAGCAGCTCCGTTCGTACAAGTAGTGCCAGAACGCCTGCTACCAGAAACACGATGGCCAGCGATACCGCGTATAAAATCGCGATGCGCTTGTGGTCAACCGTTGTAAGCCACGACTTGATGCTCTTGTCGTGGTTGAGATAGTTGATCTGCTTCTGTGGTGAGCCTGCTTGTGCTACCGTCTGCATGGTATCGACTCTTCAGCGTTGGCCGCGAGACCAATCGCATTATTGCTCTTTGATAAACTCGATCAGGCCGTTGATCTGGCGCTCGGAAAGACTGCCGTAGCTCGGCGGCATCACGTTCTGATATCCCTGAACGATGCGTGCCCCGGGCTCGAGAATCGACTCGCGAATGTAGTTCTCGTCGGCCGTAGTCGAGCTCCCATCCTGGAACTGAACCGAACTGCCGAAAAGCCCCTGGAACGTCGGTCCGACGGAGGACGAGCCGTCTGTGGTATGGCAAGCATTACATGCCTGCTGGGTATAAAGCATCTCGCCAAGCTCTACGAGCGGCAGATCCTCCATTCCGCTACCACTTTCCAGCCACTCTTCGAAGTCTTCGCGCTCGTGCACGATTACCGTCGCCAGCATGGTCGAGTGCTGTGTGCCGCAGTATTCCGTACAGAACACCTGGTATTCGCCGGGTTTGGTTGCCTCGAACCAGACGGCCGAGTAGCGATTAGGCAAAACGTCCTGCTTTACGCGAAACGACGGTACGAAGAAGCTGTGGATGACATCCTCGCTGCTCATCTGAAGCCGCACGGGCTGATCCACCGGCACGTGCAACTCGCCCGTACTCCGCACGCCGTTGGGATACTCGAACTCCCACAGCCACATGCGGGCCGTAACATTCACCTGATAAGCATCCGGCGGAGCAACCGTTATGCGAATAAAGCTCTGGAAGCCCCAGTTGAAGATGATCAGCACAAGTATCGCGGGGATGACGATCCACGAGATCTCGATCCACTTATTCTCCGTGACCGTTTCCGGCCGATCATCCGGGCTCCGCCGACGATACTTGTAGACGAAGTACACCATCGTCACGACGATGCCCGTCAGAAGGACGACACTCGCCCAGTAGACGAAGTAGAAAAGCGCGTCTACATCGGCTGCGAACGTGGATACCTGCTCCGGCATCCAAACTGTTTGTGCAAACATCACAGTAGCTGCTATTACGTCAGAGCCGGCGCCTCGTGATTGATTGACCCTTCGTCGATGTCTTCCCGCTCACGGCGCCAGAAGACGAAAAGGAAGGAGCCCATCACAATCACTGTAAGCAATCCGCCCAGTTTCATGAGGTTGACCGCGTGCAGAACGTAGGAGTTCGCGTTCGGGTCGAACTGAAAGCAATAGAGAATAACCTTGTCGAGCGTGGTCCCAATCTTCCCTTCTGAGGCCTCGACAAGAGCATTGCGCAGATGTCGCTGAGGAAACTCAAGACCGAAGAGGTACCGCGAAATCATCCCATCACCGCTGAGGAACGTAAGCACTGCCGGATGCGCATAGTCCTGCCGCTCCTCAACCCACTTAAACTGAAAGCCGATGGATGCCGCCAGCGCCTGGATCGATTCATCGTCGCCGGTCAGAAAATGCCACCCGGCCGCCGCATCCACTTTCCCGAGTTCCTCAATATAACGACGTTTCTGCCGCGCTGCGATCTCCGGCGTCTCATCCGATGCAAAACTCACCGAGATCACTTCATACTCATCGCCCGGCGTCCATTCGAAGTTCCGAAGTGCGTTGGTGAAGCCGTCCAGGATGAGGTTGCATAGCATCGGGCAGTCGTGATACGTCATGGTGAGAACGACTGGACGCGTGCCGTCGAAGTAGTCGCCGAGCCGTACATCTGCGCCTGTCTCGTCTTGAAAAACGAGGTCAAGCGGAATCGATTCACCGAGTTGCTCCTCCAGACCGATGCCGTCGAGTGCGGCCGGCGTATGACCGCTTACCTGCGCCGAAGCACCACTCACCCACGGCACCGCTATCATCAACAGAAGAAGACACGTATATCGCATACATGCATTCATCGAGACATACTCCTCCCCTCCACGAGGGAACGTGTTACTCATCACCGGAGACCGGCGTCTGTAATGCAGCTGCACCACCCTGCGCCTCCTGTACCACGAGTTCCATGGCGCGATCGATCGGGATTCGATATCGACCTGCCTCTTCGTCGATTACCTGATACCTTGTGAGTTGTTCGTTGGCGGTGCGCTCGTTCTCCTCAAGCTGGAAGTAATGGGTACGCGCACCGACGGAACGCCGCGCTTCCTGCGTCACCACCGATGCATATGTGATCATGACGACGACGATCACAATAAGCGCAATGATGACCGCCAACACAAATCCCATGATCTGCTTGGCCTCGACGCCCTCGTGCGCGACGCCGAGTTCCTCCTCACTTTGCTGAATCGCTTCGGAATCGCTGAGGTCTGCCGCGACTTCGACGGCCGCGCCCTTGAAGAGTCGCGCCGCGGGTCCATACTTCTCATCCACATCCGGAGAAGCATACTGCTCCGACAGACTCTCTTCCGTACCACAGATAAAGGACTCAATGTTTTCGCCGTGGCTCCAGCCATGCTCGTTGCCTGCGAAAACGCGCCAGTAATAGGTGCGGTCGTCGGACGGTAAAACCTCCTCGAGCAGGATGTTATTCACATCGCCGACGTTCTTCTCGAAGACGACCGAGCCAAAATCAGCGTCGGTTGCGACCTCGACAAAGTAGGCGGTGGCGTTCTCCACCGTATCCCACACGAAACGAAGCTCGCGGCTGTCCACTACCGCCTCCCCCTGCGGAAACAGCAGGACAGGCGCGTTCGGACTCATCTGTTGGGGTGTCTTCTCGTCGGCCATGCCGTTCTATACTTTGACCGCGCCGTCACTGTACGGCTCTTGCGGCTAAACGTTTTCGAAATCGAGTGATTCCTGGAGATAGGGGTCGTTCCGGGGAACGAGGCTGTGCCTGGAGAGCCGGTACATGAACACCGAGGCCATGATCCCCGTCAGTCCGAGCCAGGCCGCAAAGTCCATCCAGTGGAACCCGCCTGTGCGATCCAGGACGGGCATCACGATCCAGTGAAGGTCGAACCAGTGCATCACGAAAAACCAGACCGCCATCACGCCGAGCACCGATCGCATGCGCTTCGGGGCGCGTGGCAGCATAATGATGAACGGCACCGCGAAGTGTAGCAAGAGCAGCATCAGGCTGTGCACCTCCCATCCACCTTCAAGACGATGGCGGTACCATACCGTCTCCTCCGGAATGTTACCGTACCAGATCAGCATGTACTGGCTGAAGGCGATATAGGCCCAGAACACGGTAAAGCCGAACATCAGCTTGCCGAGGTCATGATAATGCTCGATCGTGATGGCGTTTGGAACGCCGAGCCGCGTGTGCTGAATGACGAGCGCCACGAACGTGATGGCTGCAATGGCGACCCAGAATGCACCGGAGAAGATGTAGACGCCAAAGATCGTCGAGAACCAGTGCGGATCGACTGACATCAGGATATCATAACTGCCCCATGCCGTCGTGACTGCGAGAACCGCAAGGCCCCACGCGCTGACCTTCCGCTGACGAGCCGGAATGGTTGGGTCGGGATCGACATCCTGCAACACCGATAGCCGATACAGCTTGTAGGATATCAGCGTCCAGAGGACGAAGTACGCGACAATGCGGATAACGAAGAACGGCGTGTTGAGGTACGCCGACTTGCCCGCGATGATGGGATCAAAATGCGGGTCCTGCGGATCGTGCAGCTCTTCGTGCGTCCAGTGGTAGAGGTCGTGCATCCCGAGGAAGATGGGGATTGAGAGCACGGCCAGCACCGGAAAGCCCATCGCGAGGCTTTCGGCTATTCGCCTTACAACTACGCTCCAGCGCGCCTTCGTAAGATGCTGGATCACGACGAAATATAGCGCTCCGAGGGCGATCGAGAGGCAGAACGACCAGCCTACGAGGTAGGAGAAATAGAACTGCTTTGAATCAACGGCCCATCCAACAAACGCCAGAACGAGAAATAATCCCCCGACGATTCCCGGCAGAAGCCATGTACGGGAAGACCCGCCGAGACGATACGGAGCAGGGGCCGAATCAACCGTCGGCTCAAACGGATCCGCGAGAAGGTTCGCGATGCCGGCTCTTTTCAGTTTGCGTGCCATTCAGCTAACGTAATTTGAGGCAATGGCGCGGGCGCTTACGCCGCATCGGTGGTGTCGACGGCGTCGGCAACGTCCGTGGTATCGGTGCTCTCGATGTCGAGATCGGGCTGCGGCGACTCCGCCGGTGCTTCGCCGGGTTCGATAGCCGTGCGCTGATCGACCGGAATATCGGCAAGTGAGGCGTTCTGGCTTCGCTGAAGCGCGCGTACATAGGCGACGACGGCCCAGCGATCCGCTACCGCAAGCTGCGTACCGTAGCCCGGCATGTTTCTGATCCCGTTGGTCACCACGTCATACAGATAGCCTTCCTCAACTTCCATAATGCGGTCGTCGTGGAAGCTCGGCGCAGGCGTGTAGCCGAACTGCCCCGTCATGATGATCCCCTGTCCGTCTCCAGAGGCGCTGTGGCAGACCGAGCAGTAAATGTTGTAGCGATCCTGCCCGCGCTCGAGCACCTCCAGCGTCAACGGCATCGGATTTGACGTCACGAACGCGCCGTTATCCGAACGCCCGGTGTAAAAGTCGCTGTCCTCACGAAGCAATCCACGAGCGACCGTACCCGGCACCGGCGGACGCATCGCGCGGCCATCCTCAAAAAAACTGCTGGCGCGCATCGCCTGATACCTCGGCTGGTAGTCCATGTTGAGGTTCAGGTGGATGGGCGCGCTCTCCTTGTTCGTCCCGCGGCACCCCGATAGGATGATCACGAAGGCGAGCGACAGAAGAATTGGGACCTTCATCGTCAGGATATGCAGATTGACGGATCTCACGCTTCGACGACCTCCGCCATATCGACAGTTTCGTGGTTGATGATCTCCTCCACGTGCAGCGCGCCCTGATCAGACAGGAGTTGCCTGGTGTTGTTGAGGTCGAACTCGCCGTCCGTAGCGGCGATGTGAAGGAAAAAGCCGTCATCGGTCGCGCGCCGGAACCGCTCGGAGTAGAACAGCGGATTGTACGGACGCGGGAGGCCGTTGAGCGCGAACATGCCTGCCACTGCGCCGATGGCCGCGAGCAGAATCGTGAGCTCGAACATGATGGGAACTGATGGCTCTACAGCGAAGAAAGGCTTGCCGCTGATGTTCAGCGGGTAGTCAACGCCGTTCATCCACCACTGCATCAGGTAGCCCGCGGCGAGGCCGGCAATTCCCCCACCGAGCGCGAAGATTCCCACACTCGAATTTCCGAGGCCCATCGCGCGATCCATTCCATGTATGGGAAACGGACTGTGCGTATCGAAATGTT
>CAZKDQ010000170.1:0-5954 GCA_964551345.1 uncultured Rhodothermales bacterium | reverse complement strand
CTTCGATCCAGCGACCTGTACTGGATCGCTTCCGACAGGTGTTCCGGGCCGATGTCTCTGGCACCACGGAGGTCGGCGATGGTGCGGGAGACTTTGAGGACACGGTCGTAGGCGCGAGCGCTGAGGCCGAGGCGATGTATCGCCATCTTCATCAGCTTCTGGCTCGCCTCATCGATCATGCAGTGAGTGCGCACCAGGCGTGAGTGCATCTGAGCATTACAGTGAATGCCCGCTCGGTCCTTGAAACGTCGTGCCTGAATCTGCCTCGCCGCGACCACGCGCTCTCTCACGCTCGGCGATCCTTCCGCATTCCCTCGCCGGTTCAGCTCTTCGAACGGCACCGGCGTCACCTCAACATGCAGGTCGATTCGATCCATCAAGGGTCCACTGATACGCGACAGATATCGTTGTACCAGAGGCGGAGCACAGACGCATTTGCGCGAGGGATCGTTCAGATGGCCACACGGACACGGGTTCATACTCGCCACGAGCATGAAGCGAGCGGGATAATCAACCGTTGTGCGGGCGCGGGCGATGGTGATGCTGCCTTCCTCCAGCGGCTGCCGAAGTACCTCCAGCACCTGACGTTTGAACTCGGGAAGTTCGTCGAGAAAGAGCACGCCGTTGTGGGCGAGGGAGATCTCCCCCGGCGCCGGATTGACGCCTCCCCCGCAGAGTCCGGCATCGGAAATCGTGTGGTGCGGCGAGCGGAATGGACGAGTAGCCACGATGCCGAGGCCGTTCAGCTTCCCTCCCACTGAATGAATCTTAGTGGTCTCGAGCGCCTCGGCGGTTGAAAGCGGAGGCAGGATCGTGGGCAGGCGGCGGGCGAGCATCGTCTTGCCGGAACCCGGCGGTCCGACCAGCAGCACGTTGTGTCCGCCAGCTGCCGCCACCTCGAGCGCACGCTTTACATTCTCCTGCCCGCGTACATCCGAGAAATCAACCTCATACGACCCGGCTTTCTCAAACAGGGTGTCCAGATTGCGTCGGTAAGGCTTCGGCGCACGCGGCATCCGGAGGAGGACGTCGAACGCTTCGGATAGAGTGCGGACAGGGTAGACGTCCAACCCGTCGACCACAGCTGCTTCGGACGCATTCTGCGCTGGCACGATGACCGCTCGTTTTCCCTCCTGTCGTGCGCGAATCGCCATAGGAAGTACACCTTTGACGGGGCGCACGGCACCGTCGAGCGCGAGCTCTCCCATGATGAAGAAGGCGTCGAGTTCGCTTTGTGGAATGATGCCGTCGGCGACCGCTATCAGCCCGATTGCGATTGGCAGGTCGAACGCGGCACCTTCCTTCTTGACGTCGGCCGGTGCAAGGTTGATCGTGACGACGCCGTGCGGATTGGGAAGATTGCAGTTTCGCAGCGCGGCCCAGATCCGCTGGTGACTCTCTCGCACGGCACCGTCAGGCAATCCGACAACGACGTACTTCGGCATGCCACCGCGAATGTTCGTCTCGATCTCAATTGGCAGCGCATCGACGCCTATCGTCGTGCTGCTCCAGACGTGTGAAAGCATCGAATCACCCTCAAGTCGGTTGTCTCTCATTAGACACCCGTGGGCGACGCCCGTAACCTGAAGGTCCGCCTCTTGCATCTGGCGACTGCTGCAGATAGCTTCGTCGGCGCTAATCAGCACGCATATGATTTACGGGATCACGGGAAATACCTCGAAGGACAACCTCTGGGATCCTGCCGCATCACTGATGAAGTGGATGATGCAGCAGGAGCTCGAGTTTCGGATGACGGAAGACGTCGCTGAAGGCATTGCCCAACGCGGACTGTTGCCGGATGACATCTGCCGAACAGCGTCGACCCAAGACGTGGGCGGCGTATCCGACATCATCCTCTCCTTCGGCGGCGACGGCACGTTTCTGCACACGGCACGTCAGCTCAATGGAGCGGAAACGCCTATCCTTGGCGTCAACATCGGACGGCTAGGCTTTCTCGCAGAGATTGAAACTGCGGAGGTCCAGGATGCCATCCGTCGTATCGAACGACACGACTACCACATCGAGCGGCGGGCGTGTCTGCAGGCCGACGTACAGGGCGAGGCGCCGGAGCGGCATTTTGCGCTGAACGAGTTCGTCCTCGAACGCAGTGGCCGTGCAGGCCTGATCGCGATTGAGGTGTGGGTCGATGATGTCTCGCTCAACAATTACTGGGCAGACGGAATCATCATCTCAACTCCTACCGGTTCGACGGCGTATTCGCTATCCGTCGGCGGGCCGATAGTAGCGCCGTTGTCGGGCGTCATCGTCATCGCACCCATCGCCTCTCATAGTCTGACCGTGCGCCCGATCGTATTGTCTGATCGAAGCGTGGTGCGGGTGCGGGTTGAGACGGCGAGGCAGGCATTCGTACTTGCCGCCGATGGCCAGAGCATCGAGTACAGCCATGGCGTCGTCGAGATTACGATTCGGCGCGCGGAGCGAACGGTCAATCTGGTTCGCCTTCCCGATCGCGACTACTTCCAGACGCTTCGCAACAAGCTGATGTGGGGCGCCCGCAAAGGGCGTGACTGATCCGGATTCACGTCATCCGGCGTGCCTGTTGGTATCGGGACGATCTCCAACCGCATCCCGATATCCCCACTCCTCCACATCCGCCTGGTACTGCGCCCCGCTGAGGATCGTGCCGCGAAACGGCGCATCCTCCGGCGCTCCGCGATCCACATCCTCAGACAATCGGGCAATCAGATCACGCATCACCTGACGGGGAATCCTATGCTGCTGGGTCGGATAGATGAACCCGAACAGTGCCAGGTGGCTCAGTAAGACCCGCCACGTTTCGTCGAAGCGGCGCATGACGCGCTGCCAATCGAGTTGATCGGCGCGTGCGTGGAGAATGTGCGCGATGTCCGCTCCGTCAAAGCGTTCGCGCTCCATGATGAATGCCTTCGACCAGATCGTCTCTTCCGCAGGCGCGATCATGACGCGGCGCCCGAGAAAGGACGCCTCCTCCGAATGCTCGAACCATTCGTCGTCGACAACCGCGATTCGGTTTCGTGAGCTGAAGATGAGGTCGACGAAGTCATCACCCGAAAACGCCTTCGCCAGCCAATCGGCTGACGTGACTTCCGTCTCATACCCGGCGTTACCGAGTGCCTCGAGCGCATCTGCAAGATGCTTTGGGCGCACGAACACGTCGAGGTCCTTCGTATCGCGAACGATGCCGGTGAAGTGCGAAAGCGCGTAGGCACCGCCAAGCAACGACGGAATACCTGCTCGCTCAAGTACATCGAGCGTGTCCTGAAAGAACTTGCGCGAGTGATCGCTAAGGCCGGCATGGTCGATGGGCGTCATTCGTAATCAGTCTGTTCAAGATGACGGATCTCAGGGAGACGCCGGAACCCCGCGCCACCCGAACGCTACGCCGAGGGCATTGGCGGCGCCGGAAAACAATACCTGAAGGCGTTTATGCTGATCCACGCCGACCAACTGGTAACTACTACTCCGAAGCCGTTACGATGAAAGCATCTGAGGTCGTCCGAGTCGCAGCCGTGGCCGATATTCATTGTCCACGTACATCGCCCTCAGTTCTGGAGGGCATCTTTCGGAAGGTGGAAGACGAGGCGGACATCGTCGTGCTCGCGGGCGACCTTACGGACCACGGCACGCCGTCCGACGCGGAGACGCTCGTTCACGTAATCACCGCCAGCATGCGGATACCGGTCATCGCCGTTCTGGGAAATCACGACTTCGAGAATGGCACGGCGAGTGACGTGACCGAGATACTTCGCGAAGGGGGCGTTCACGTGCTCGACGGCGATTCCTGTGAGGTTCACGGCGTCGGGTTTGCGGGCGCGCGCGGTTTTGGTGGAGGCTTCGGCCGATGGGCGTTAGGGGCGTGGGGTGAGCCGGTTGTAAAGTCGTTCGTAAAAGAGGCGCTCGACGAGGCGATGAAGCTGGAAACTGCCCTGGCGCGGCTCGAGACACGACATCGAGTGGCGGTACTGCATTATTCGCCGATCCGCGAGACCGTTGTGGGAGAGCCGGAAGAGATCTTCCCCTTTCTCGGATCGAGCCGGTTGGAAGAGCCGCTGCGCCGGCATCCCGTGGATGTGGTAGTTCACGGCCACGCACATCTGGGCGCTGCGGAAGGAGCTACTGAGAAGGGTATACCCGTTTACAACGTGAGCATGCCCGTGCTGCAACGGACGTCACCGGAAGAGCTGCCCGTCCGCTTCATGGCGTTCGACGTCACTGAACCCGCGGTCTCCCCTTCTTCGGCCGCGCGATAACCGCGGCCGCGAAAAAGTGTTCACCTCGGTGAAGCGGCAAACACAAAAACGCCCTTCCTGAATCAGAAAGGGCGTTTGGAGCGGTCCGGACGGGACTCGAACCCGCGACCTCCGGCGTGACAGGCCGGCGTTCTAACCAACTGAACTACCGGACCGCATTGCTTAGAACTCGAAATATAGCCTGACAACGCGACACGGTGCAAGGCGCAAGAGCGAGTTCATCAAATTGCCACAAGCATCATGACCTCGCGTCTGCAAAGCCCCGTACGTCTTCGAGTGCAGAAGTTCCCTGGCCGAGATCCTGGATGACGCTGAACTGACCGTTCGTTTCCAGTACAACGGCGCCAACGCCGGCTACCGATCCGATCCCCTGAGACCTCAACGCTGTACGTATCTCAGGTGCGCTTACACGTTCGCGAATCATGGCGTCGTGCAGAAATTCGCCCTCGTATAACAGCAGTGTCGGACGATTCTTGACGAGGCCGCGAACAGCACCTGAACGCACGGAAAGCCATGTTATGATGTACTGGCACCCGATCAACACGGCAAATGCCAGCATGCCCTCCAGCAGCGGGACGTTTTGCGACGTAATGATCGTCGCGAGAATCGAGCCGAGCGCGACGGTTACGATGAAGTCGAAGGCGTTCCACTGCGAGAGCGTTCGCTTGCCCGATACGCGAATCAGTACAACAATCGAGGTATAGGCGAGCGCGCCCACGATGAGCGCACGAGCCGGTCCGACCCAGTTTTGAAAGAAGAAGCTTTCCATCGAGATCTCCGTGCGGTGACTTATTCCCTTCCGAGGGAATAGTACGAAATGAGAGAGTTCGCGACGGAATGGCCAGTAGACCTGATATCACGCCGATCAAGCGAAGTCGCCCTGTCACCGTTTAACGGCTTCGCACCGAGCGCAACGGGCCGCTTCCTTTACCTCGCCTCGACTGCCAGCTCCTCTTGCCGCAAGCGCTCCTGCTCCGCCCGAAAGGCGGCTAGCTCGGCGATCCGCTCCCGCTCAAGGTCGTCCTCCGGCTCGAGGTGATGCTCCCATTCGAACTCGTGCCGGATCCAGGAAAGCTCTCCATCCTTGGCGAAGAGCTGCGTGTAACCCGGCTTGAAACCGCGCCAGTTTCCACCCCACCAGGCGGCGCTCACCGACTGGCTGGTGATGTACCAGACGCCGTTCCAGTAGTAATCCTCGATTTGATGTGAATGGCCCTGAAGCACCGCCTTCACGCCGTGGCGCTCCAGAATCTCGCGCAACGCCACGTTGTCCCGAACAACCATGTTGTTCATCGCAGGCGCATCGAAATCCCCCTGAATCTGACCCGTGTTGCAGAACGCCGCGATGTGCATTACCACGACGGTCGGCATGCCGTGATGCGCGCCAAGATCGAAACGGAGCCACTCAAGCTGTTCCTCACCGAGCCCGGGCACGTAGGACGGGCCGTGATCCGCCGCAACGTGCTCCATTGTATCCAACACGACGAAGTGCCAGTCGTGCGCATCGAAACTGTAGTAAGGCGCCTGCATCCCGACTCGCTCCATGATGAACTCCTTGCCGATGTCGGGGTCACCAACGTCTACCTTGCGGCGCGCACTCCAGCCCAGGATATCGTGGTTGCCGAGGCATGGATACCACGGCATGTCTAACCGATCGGAGGTTGTGCGGAAGAGCCGGATCTGGTCGGCAAACTCCTCTTTCTC
>CAZKDQ010000169.1:3746-6077 GCA_964551345.1 uncultured Rhodothermales bacterium | reverse complement strand
ATCCGTCATCTCTCGAGCGGCCCGACTTCGGGGCTTGCAGAAATCCGCCTTCCTGCCGTCCAGCCTGGGTCCTCCATCATGCCGGGAAAGGTCAACCCCGTGCTCAGTGAGGCGATGATGATGGTTTGCGCGCAGGTGATGGGCAATCACACGACGATTACGATAGGCGGGCAGCACGGCAATTTCGAGCTGAACGTGATGATGCCGGTTATGAACCACGCGATGCTGGAGAGCGTGGCCATCCTCACCAGCATGTGCGATTCGTTCCGCGAGCGCTGCCTCGAAGGCATAGAAGCGGACCGCGAGCGCTGTCGGGAACTGCTGGAGCTCAACCCATCGATCGCCACGGCGCTCAACTCCGCAATCGGTTACGACAAAGCATCGACCGTAGCCAAGAAAGCCGCCACGGAGCGCCGCTCGGTTCGGGAAGTGGTGCTCGATCTCGGGCTGCTTACAGACGATGAGCTGGACCGAGTTCTCGACGTACGCGAGATGACCGAGCCGGGCATCCCGGGCTCGTAACGATCACACTCCAGCGAAACGCGGTTGCCTGCGCTGCATTAATACGCGCGGAGGCTTTCACGACGCGGGCTTCCACCGGAGGTCCGCGTTTTTGTCGTGTATGGTAGACATTTCGGCGCGCCCGTCTGCCTCAATACACGAAAATCTGGCTCGGCACGTTTTTTTGCTTGCAGCAATTGCTGTCTGCGGCGGCACAAGCCGGCGCATCAGAATCGATATTCCTTAAAGGACCATGATTAACATGAGCGCGAAAAGCAAAGTGTCCATCGTTGTCATCGTCATCGCGTCCTTCGTCGGCGGCGTGATGTTTACGACCATGGGCGCCAACATTTTCAACCTCGGTGAGATGATCGGCACCGAGTCCAGGGCCGCCCAGAGCGACTACTCCGGCACAACGTTCAACGGCTCGGCCTCCGATCTCGAAGATGCGTTTACGAGCGTCTCTGAGGCGGTCAATCCGACGGTTGTGCAGATCCTTTCGGAACGCGTTACGCGTGCGCCGAGCTCGCCGTTTGGCGGGCGCAATCCATTCGAGGGCACTCCGTTCGAGGATTTCTTTGGATTCGGCGCTCCGCCACAGGGCGAGCGTGAGTTCCGTCAGCAGGGTCTCGGATCGGGCGTCATCATTCGGGAAGACGGCTACATCGCCACCAACAACCACGTCGTGGAAGGTGCCGAAGAACTGCAGGTACGGTTGTTCGATGGATCGATGTACGACGCGTCCGTCGTCGGCACGGACCCGTTAAGCGATCTCGCCGTGATCCGAATCGAAGGCGATAATCTTCCGCACGTGAGCTTCGGCAATTCGGATGACGTACGCGTCGGGCAGTGGGTAATGGCGTTTGGATCGCCTCTCTCGGCAGAGCTCAGCAATACCGTTACTGCCGGCATCATCAGTGCACTGGGCCGTCTCACGCCGCAGCCTGGCGGACAGGGCGTGCACAACTTCATTCAGACCGATGCCGCCATCAACCCCGGAAACTCGGGCGGGCCGCTCGTCAACCTGCGTGGGCAGCTCGTCGGCATCAATACGATGATCTATTCACGAACGGGCGGCTTCCAGGGCATCGGCTTTTCGATTCCCGTCAACACGGTGCGTGCCGTTGTCGATCAGTTGATCGAGACCGGTTCAGTTCGTCGCGCGCGCCTCGGCGTCGAGTACAACGTTGCGAGTGAGACACTCATTCGCGCGCTGGATCTGCCGCGTGGTGCGGCACAGGTAGCCAACGTCGTCGATGGCTCTGCTGCGGATCGTGCCGGTATCGAAGCCGGTGATGTAATCGTCGCGATCAATGGCAATCGGCTGACAAACCACCTCCAGCTTTCGCAGCAGATTGCTGCCATGCAGCCGGGTGAGCAGGTGCGGCTTACCGTCAACCGCAATGGCGACGAGCGGACGATCTCCGTCTCGCTGGGTGAAGCAGAGGGTGAACCTCAAACGGCATCACGGACGCCGAGCCCCGACAGCGGCGACGACGCCGATGATGATTCAGCGACGATGGAGAGCCTCGGGCTGCGGCTGTCCAATGTGACGCCGGCCGTCGCCAACCGTCTTGGCATCGATAGCGGAGCCGAAGGCGTAGTTGTGCTGGAGGTAGATCGCAGCAGCGTTGCCTATCGCGAAGCCAACATCCGCCCGTCGATGCTCATCGTCGAGCTCGACCGCAAGCCCGTACGCAACATGAGCGACTTCCGTCGCATCTACAACGAGCTGCCGGCGGGCGCCGACTTCCTGATCCGCCTCGAAATTCCGGGGCAGCAGCAGTCGACGATGATCACTGCGCTGACTAAGCCGTAGGGATTAGGTGC
>CAZKDQ010000169.1:0-3646 GCA_964551345.1 uncultured Rhodothermales bacterium | reverse complement strand
CTGCCGACGGGGCGATTGACTTTCACGCGGTTGACACGATCAAGCGTTCGGATCGAGGATCCGCTCAATCCGAGCGGCGATGTCTTCCAGGTGCAGACGCGTTGTTCGATCGCTCGTCCGTGCGGCGACCCGCTGCGCCTCACGCCGCAGCGTCTCAAGTTCACCGCGTGCCAGCGGCTGGATGTCCGACTGGCTAACGGTGACGGGCGTCAGGTTCATAAAGCGCCGGACGTTCGCCGGGATGTCATCCCCATCATCCGTCATCAGGCTCTCCAGTGCCTCAACGTGGGCGCGCTGAAGGTTTCGACGGTATGGGTCGACGACGCGTCCAGTCGAGAGCTCACTCCAGATGCCGTCGCGGACGTCCTCGAAGAGCGCGGCCGCCGTGTAGGAGGCCTCGGCGTCCCAGGCTTCGGCCTCGAGGAGGCGCGCCAGGCGTGACGGCTGAAGCAGCGAGTTGAGCACCCGCACCTGTAGACCGCGAACCCGTTCGACGGCGCCCGGCTGCTCGATGCGCCGCAGGACGTCCTCGTTGAGCATCCAGACCGGCGTAGCAAACACCTGTTCATTCAGGAATGCGATGGCCCGTTCCTGCTGCTCGCGCGCCACGAAATCGTACACGACGCCGTCCTGGTCGTACGTCCGGTGGTTCTCATACACGCCGCCGACATTCGTCGCGACGTGGTTCATGTAAAGATTCCACTGGCCGATGAGCGAGTTGTACAGCTCGCCGAGGTCATCGTAGTTCTCGCCGTCGCGCGCCGTCCACCGAATGAGGTTCGGCAGGATCCGCTTCAGGTTGGCAATGCCAAGCTCACTGGCGAGCACGTTGTCGCTGCCGAGCGCCTCACGCTGCGAGCGCGGATCGATCGGGTTGCCCGTCTGGCGGCCGTAGAAAAACCGTGGATCGTCGGCCTTTTCCGTGATCCACTCGTGGAGAACCGGTCGTTCCGCATCCGGAGTCGAGGCTTCCGGCAACGGACGATAACCCCAGTTGATCGCGTAACGATCATACGGCCCGATGCGCGGGCTGAGGCAATCGTTACCGTCCTCAGGCTGCGTCACGTAGTTGTAGCGTGCATAATCCATAATGGATGCCGAGGTGCCGTTCTCGCAGACGAAGCCGGGGGTGCGCAGCTGCTCGACCGAGTAGGCATGCGCCGCGCCCCAGTTGTGCGGCAGGCCGAGCGTGTGACCGACCTCGTGCGCCGAAACGAAACGAATCAGCTCGCCCATCACGTCGTCATCGAACCGGACGCTTCGCGCCGCCGGGTTCACCGCTGCCGTCTGCACGAAGTACCAGTTGCGCAGCAGGTTCATCACGTTGTGGTACCATCCGATATGGCTCGTGAGGATTTCGCCCGAACGCGGGTCATGCACGTGTGGCCCGTAGGCGTTCATCGTCTCCGACGGGAAATATCGGATGACCGAGTAGCGACTGTCCTCGGGGCTGAAGTCCGGATCCTCTTCCGGCGTCGGTGCATCCTTGGCCAGAATGGCGTTCTTGAAGCCGGCTAGCTCGAAGGCTTCCTGCCAGTCCTCAACGCCCTGTTTCAGATACTCACGCCATTTGTGGGGCGTCGCAGCGTCGATGTAAAACACAATCGGCTTGACGGGCTCGACGAGTTCGCCGCGGTTGAACGCATCCCAGTCGCTCGGCTCCAGACGCCAGCGTGTGATATACCGGCGCTTGGCCGCGCGCTGCTCTTCGTCGATGCTGTAGTCTGTCTGCTCAACGCTGAAGTAGCCGACGCGCTCATCATACAGGCGCGCCTGCATCGGCTCCACCGGCAGCAGAATCATCGAGTGGTTCATCTCGAGGGAAATCGTGCCCGTGCCGGAGTTGGAGGGCGGCTTGCCCGCCTCGTAGGTCAGCACGTTGCGAACCTCGATGTTCTCCGGATAAGACCGTGCATCGGTAACGAACGATCGGCTGCCGTCGAGACGACGTACCTGGTACTGATCGCGCCGGCTACGCTGCAGACCGAGCACCGGGACGTCCGTCGTGAAAAGGTCCGTCACTTCGATTACCGATGCGGACGAATCGTCAGAGAGCGCCTCGACCTCGAAAGAAGCGACGATCGGCTCGAAGTTGGCATTCCGAACGGCCTCGTACATCGGATGATCGTGCGAGGCGACGTTCTCATAGCTGACCACCCGCAGCAAAATGTTGTCACCGTTCTTCTCCCAGCGGAGGACGTTGTTGCCTGCACGCTCACCACCGTAGCCGATGTTGTTGGCCGTGCGCGCGATCCGCGTTACGGTGAGCATCTCGCGATCGAGGAGCGAGTCGGGAATCTCATAGAACAGCTTCTCGCCGATGCGGTGGACGACGAAGAGCCCCGAGTCGGACTTCGCCTCGTCTGTGATGACTTCTGAGTAGTTTTTCAGCGAGGAGCTGTCGTCGCCGGTTCGGCTCGTGCTGCCGGTTCGCGACGTGGTGTCCGATACCGACGCCTGTCTGGGCGCCGTACATCCGGCGATGACGACCATCATCGCGAGCGCGCCGGTCCAGACGCGTGCCTGCTTGAACATGATTGAGTGGGATGGTGAATGTGATTTTCGGATGGCGAAAGATGTACCTACCGTCACCGTCCCGTTACGATCCCGCACCGCCACTTTCCGACGATCATCAGCGGCGACCGATCGGGAGGACCGAGGATGGGAGTGACGCCAATGCCGGCACGTCCGGAATACCCTTCCACGCGTGACTCTCCTTTATTAGCTTGACCGCAACACATCGATCGAACGGCTTCATCCTCTGAGACACATTATGTCCTCCTATAACCTCTCCTTGCAGACCTCCCCGCTCGATCTGCAGCTCGTCTCTCCGTTTCGCGTATCACACGGCGCATCGTCCGTGCGGCAAAACGTCCTCGTGCGGATCGGTGACGGCATCGGCGAGGCGGCCGTGGTGCCGTACTATCCATTTTCACGAGAGGACATCACCGAATACCTTGACGGCCTGGACATCGAAGCGCTCATCGAGTGGCATGACGGCACGTTCTCCGTGGTCGATGCCGTAGCGAAGCTGCCGGATGGACCTGCTCCGGCGCGTGCGGCGGCAGACATTGCGCTGCACGATCTCTGGGGAAGGACGCTCGGGATGCCGCTCTACCGGCTCTGGGGGCTCGATCCGCGCCGCTGCCCCGATTCCTCCGTCACGATCGGCATTCCGGGGTCCGATGACCATCTCATCGAGCAGTTGCATACTTACGACGCCTGGCCGATCATCAAGCTGAAACTCGGCACCGGCGACCTCGAGCGCGACGAAGAGATCGTCCGCATCGCGATGGAGCACTCGACGGCGCAGTTGTGTGTGGATGCGAACGCGGCGTGGAACGTACCCGAGGCCTCGGAGATCATCCCGCAGATTTCGTCCGCTCGCATGCTCTTCATCGAGCAGCCCCTGCGAGCCGAGGATCCGAGTGACTGGATCCGCCTGCGCGCCATGCTACCTGACGATGCCCCGCCGCTCGTCGCCGACGAAAGCATCCAGACGATCTACGACGTCATCCAGCTGGCCGATTCCATTGACGGAATCAATCTCAAGCTCGCCAAGTCGGGCGGCATCATCCAGGCGAGGCGGACGATCGAAGTGGCGCGCGCGCTCGGTCTCAAGATCCTGCTCGGCTGTATGGTCGAG
>CAZKDQ010000168.1:2192-6090 GCA_964551345.1 uncultured Rhodothermales bacterium | reverse complement strand
CAACGCGTTACAGGCGCCGGGCTGATGGGTGACGGATCACGCTGCAGAAGGCCGACCTGAAGCTCAATGCCTGGCAGCCGATCCTCGACGCCGTGGAACACGGCACGATGACATTCCCTAACAACGCTCGCAATGCGGACCGCTACGGCGTCATCGTCGTGCGCGACGTTCTTTCCACCTGCCAATACGGCTGACCCGGCGCCCGCCCAATAACCTTTAGATCCTCCTCATGGAACCAACCGACCTGCCGATCAACATCGCCACGTGGCTGTTGGCGCTCGCGCCCATCGTCGTGCTTCTGGTATTGTTGGCGGTTCGCCAGTGGTCGGCTTCGCAGGCGGGGCCGGTGGGGATGTTTGCAGCGGCGGCGGTCGGCTACTTCGTGCTTCGGACGCCGTTGGAGACGCTGGCCGTGGCGAGCGCGAAGGGAATCTGGGACGCCATTTTTATCCTCTACGTCGTTTGGGCGGCTCTCTTTCTCTACATCGTCACCGAGCGCGCGGGCGGCTACGATGCGCTGCGCCGCGCGTTCACCCGATTCAGCCAGAACGAGCTCTTCATCGTGGTCGCACTCGGGTGGGTCTTCTCCTCGTTCCTGCAGGGGGTCGCGGGGTTCGGCGCGCCGATCGCCATCGTGGCACCGCTGCTCGTCGCCTATGGCTTGAAGCCATTGTATGCCGTCGCGATACCAATCATCGCACACATCTGGGCGAAGATGTTCGGTACGCTCGCCGTGGGCTGGCTTGCGACGATCCAGGTCGTCGATCTGGCAAACGAGACAATGGCGGCCTTCCAGGCGGCGCTATTTCTCATCATCCCGGCTGTCCTGGGCGGCTTCACGGTTGTGTGGATGTATGGCCGGTGGGCGGCGATCAAGCACGGCTGGCCGCTCGTGCTGATCATTTCGGCAATACACGGCGGCGTCCAGCTGGTGATGACGCTGGTCGACCCGGTGCTATCGGCCTTCATCGCGTCCACGATCGCGCTGGTGGCGCTCTATCCCCTCTCGCGCTGGAAGCGATTCTCTGAACCGGCCGAGGGGATCGACGAGCGCCCGGCGATGCGGGAGGATCACGCGACGGACGCACTCGCTGACGACGAAGGCGAGGGGCAGATGGGGATGGGGTTGGCCATGCTCCCCTACATCGTGCTGATCGTGGTTGCGCTCGGCGTCCTGATGATCGAGCCGATCAACCAGGCACTGGGTTCGATTACGATCGGCATGCCGTTCCCGGGTGTCGAGACGGGCTACGGCGTCACCAATGATCCGACTGCCCCGTACTCGCCCTTCGCGCCGCTCACGCACCCTGGCACGTTTCTGCTCATCACCACGATCGTGACCGGTCTCGTCTACCGGGCTCGCGGATACTATAAGGCCACGGAGCATGAACACGACGAAGGCCTCGGCCGAGCGCTCCTGCTCGAGGCCGTGCCCGCGTCGGTGCCGATCATCGCGTTCCTCGTGATGGCGAAGTTGATGGATCATTCGGGGCAGAACCAGGTCCTCGCCCTGGGAATCGCGGCCACCGCGCCGGCCTACGTCTACGCCTTCCTCGCCAACGCCATCGGAGTCGTGGGCGCCTTCATGACGTCGAGCAGCACGTCGTCTAACGTGCTCTTCTCCGGGCTGCAACAGACGGTGGCAGAGCTGAACGACCTGCCCGAGGCGACGATCATCGGCGCGCAGAGTGCGGGCGGTGCCATCGGTAACGCCATCGCGCCCGCCAACGTCGTCCTCGGTGCCAGCACGGCAGGGATCCGCGGTCAGGAAGGCGAGATCCTGCGAAAGACAATCCCGTGGACGATCGTGGCGACCATCGTGACAGGCATTGCCACCGTCCTGCTCGTCATGCTTCAGACCTGATAGAGACCCACCTGCCATGACCCTTTTCGTTGCTCGCAATGTCTCGTTCGTATTGATGCTGGTTGCCTTTCCGCTGATCAGCCTCGGCACCATGGACGGTCCCCCGGTCCTCTGGTGGATCGGGCTCGCGGCGCTCACGATCGCATCGTTGATGCCACCGGTGATGCGCTTCCTGCCTTCCAAGGAGCCCAAGGAATACGAAGCGCATGAGGCGACGGACCTCGCCGAAACGTGCCGTGTCTGCTGACACGCCGTTGACAGATCGCACAGTTCTGCTCTGTTAGTCCTCGCTGCGCTCAGGACAGGAATTGCCGAGTAAGGGTGTACAGGTGTACACCTCATTTGCGACGTCGGACGCCTCGATCCGCGAGAGTTTTCATTCAGCCTGAACCGCGTGCACCGTTCAGCCTGCTAATCACGAACGAGTTTTTTTGAGGAGGATGATCATGAGCCATTCGAATGGACCCAGGACCGGCCGCCCACCCACACGTGCGTCGCGGGGCCTCGTCTCGACGCCGCACTACCTGGCCAGCGAGGCAGGCACCGCCGCACTACGCAAAGGCGGGAGTGCGGTCGATGCCGCAATCGCCGCCAACGCGGTGCTCTGCGTCGTCTACCCGCACATGGCCGGCCTTGGTGGCGACGGCTTCTGGCTGATCGCCGGTGCCGGTGCCGACGGCGTGGAGGCTCTCGACGCCAGCGGCCCATCCGCGAAACTGGCGACGATCGAGCGGTATCGGGAGCATGGTGACGAGATCCCGATGCGCGGCCCGCTCGCCGCGCTGACCGTTCCCGGTGCCATCGACGGCTGGCGCGAGGCGCATGAGCGCCACGGCCGCCTTCCCTGGGCCGATCTTTTCGCCGATGCGATCCACTACGCGCGAGAGGGGGTGCCCGTCAGCCGCTCGCTGGCCGACTGGCTCGCGGCCGACTTCTCGATCCTGAGCGAATACCCCGACACGGCACGCATCTTCCTGCCCGACGGCGAACTAAAACGCGACGGAGCGCGCCTCGTCCAGGCCGACCTGGCCCGTTCGCTCGAAACGATCGCGGCCGACGGCGCCCGAGCCTTCTACGAGGGCGACATCGCCCGTCGCATCTGCGGTGCGCTCGAACCGGAGGGCTCGCCGCTGCGCCCCGAAGACTTCGCCGAGTACCGCGCCGAGTGGGTCGATCCGATCAGCACGACATACCGCGGCTACGAGTCCTTCCAGATGCCACCCTCCACCCAGGGCTTCGCCGCGCTCCAGATTCTGAATCTGCTCGAAGGCTTCGATGTCCGGAGTTGGGGGGAAGGGACGGCCGACTACTACCACCACATCGTAGAGGCCGTGAAGGTCGCTTTCGCCGACCGCGATGAGTGGCTGACCGATCCGAAGTTCGTCGACATCCCTCTGGACCGGCTCCTCGACAAGGAGTACGCCGCCGAGCGTCGCCAGCTCATCGATCCACGGCGAGCACTGGACACAGTCGAGCCGGGGTTCCGGTTCGGGTCGGAAGCCGACCGGCACGCTCCGGGCGGCGACACCGTCTATTTCTGCGTCGTCGACGATGACGGCCTCGCCGTCTCCAAGATCCAGTCGCCGTACCACGATTTCGGTTCGGCCTTCGTCGCCGGCGACACCGGGATCCTGATGCAGAACCGAGGCTCCTTCTTCTCGCTGGACGAGAGCCACCCGAACCGGCTCGAGCCCGGCAAGCGCACCTTCCACACGATCATCCCGGCGATGCTGCTCAAGGACGGCCGGCCCGTCCTCGCCTACGGCTCCATGGGCGGCGAGGGGCAGCCACAGACGCAGGCCGCCATGATAACGCGAATCGTCGACTTCGGCTTCGACGTGCAGCAGGCCATCGAGGCGCCGCGCTGGCTGATGGGCCGCACCTGGGGCATGGAGTCGAGCGACCTGTGGCTCGAGGCGCGCATCGGCGATCAGGTCTCGCGAGAGCTCACGCTACGCGGCCAGCCCGTCAGCATGGTCGGCGACTGGAGCGGGACGCTGGGCCACGCACAAGCCATCTGGATCCATCCTGAGA
>CAZKDQ010000168.1:0-2092 GCA_964551345.1 uncultured Rhodothermales bacterium | reverse complement strand
GAGCGAAGTCGGTGTTCATGGGGGATCTGGGTTCAACGGATGGAGAGAAAACGCTGGGCGGTGTGCTGCCCAGCGTCATCCCACCATCATCTCAGGCTGGATCCGTCACCTCGAACGATCAACGGATGATCACGATGCGCTGCGTCTCGACGCGGCTTCGAGCCCCTGCTTCGACCCTCAGTTGCACGACGTAAACGCCGCTGGAGAGGTTGGCGTCCCAGCGCGTGGTGTGCCACCCGGCCGTAAAGTCATCGCTGGTGGCAAGCTGGGCCACCTGTCGGCCAAGGAGATCGAACACACGCAGGTCGGCATGGCCGGCGGTGGGGAGGCCCCAGCGGAGGGTTACCGCGCCGTTAGACGGATTCGGGAAGGGCTGCTGCAGCGTCACCTCGCGTGGTAGTTCGGGGCCTGCCGCGTTAGATACGCCAAGTGCGATTGTCGCCTCAGCCTCCGTCTTCTGTGGCTCCTCGTTCAGCACGTGGTCCGTACCGATGCTGTAGAACCCGTAGTGAACGCCCTTCTCGCCTGTGAATGTGATCACAGGTTCGTTGGACGTTACATAGTGCTCGAAGGGTGAACCGTCCTTCGACACGAAGAGCTGGTAGTGCAGGATTCCCGAACCCGCATCCGACCCGCCGACGTTCACCAGCACCGACGCATCGTCAATCGACTCAACGGCTTCGACCCGGCTGGACGGGGCGTCGCGGTCGATGGTGTTGCTCCAGACCGGCGTGAGGATCGGCTCATTGAGGTCGAACACGATGTCTGCCTGGTTCGCCACGACGGTGCCGGACGTCAGATCGGGCCGCGTGCGAATGCTGAACGAGACGGAGCCTTCGCCTTCCGACGGGTTCACGTTGGGCGGGAGGAAGCCGATCAAGCCATCCTCCGGCAGGTCGTTTGTCTCCGGATCGAGCGTGATGAACGTCCACGTGATGCGCCCGCTCTGCTCGTCGAGAGCGGCGTGGATCATCAGATCAGCGGGGAGCGCCGGCGCCAGATCGACCGTTGTCTGAACGGCACGCGCACCTACGGGCGGGACGATCTCTCGATCAGGCAATACGATCGGCCCGAGCTCGAAGGTAGAGAGGTCGTAGACGGACATGTCGAGGTCATCGACTATCACCACCTCTTGTGCCGGAAAGCTGGCGGTCGCCAGGTTCTCGAAGCGGATCGTGTAATGAGCCGGCCGCCCCGGAAGCACGTAGCGTTCTTCTGCCCATCCGTTTGGGCCGAGCTTGTCGTTCGGGTCCACGGAGCCACCGATCGTGCCTCCAGCCCACGACAGGATCGACGGCAGCGCACTACTCAAAGCGGACAGCCCGAGCCTTGCTACGGCCACTGCCGTGGCGAGTGCAACAGGCGTCGAAAAAAAGACGACCGCTACCGCAGTGCCGACCGCGATCCCGACGGGGTTCAGGAAGATTGTGACGGCGCCCTGACCGGGGAAGGCCGCTATCAGGTTGATCTTGTCTTTGATGGACTGTGCTTCGGCCCGCGGGTATCTATCCATCCATTGCTGGTAGGAAGAAGCAGCGTCGTACGCCGGGCTTCGGTTCCAGTCGTTGTTTAGCCCTCCCGAAATCGCTTTGAAAGCGGCTATCGCAGCATCACTTTCGGCGCCCAAATGCTCTTCAACGGCCCATGCGACGGCACCATTGTAGAGCACCCAGTTGGTGGGAATGCCCGCCTCGAGATCAGCCTCGAGGTCCTCATCCCGTCCCGTCCATGTGAACGCTGCCCCGGGATTGGGCTGGAAGAGCTCCACCGAGACGCCCACATCATCGCCGATTCCGAATGGCGCCGAAGGACGAATGCGCACCGTAATATCCGCGGTCTGCCCGGCCGGTATCCGATAGAGGTAGATCGGGACGGCGGTTGCGTAATCGACCTCGAGATCCGTCCGCGCCGCGGCCTCGGGATCATCCAGGTCGAGCATCGCCGGTCCGCTGATCTGGTACTCGATTCCGTCAGAGAGAAGAAGCAGGACTAGCGCATCATACACGTCGGCGTTTCCGGCATTTCCGACGGTGACGGTATACGTGCTCCATCTGCTGAGGCGCGGATTCGGCGTGCCTGTGACGTCTGCCCA
>CAZKDQ010000167.1:0-6097 GCA_964551345.1 uncultured Rhodothermales bacterium | reverse complement strand
TGTCGATGCGGCGAAAGACAAGAACTTCTGGTCCGTCCGCGTCAGCCGAGACATTTGCTTGAGCGTGCACCTTACCTCGAGCAGCTTTTCCGAAGCCGTCGTAACCGGTTACGAGAAACTAATTCCGGTCATGGCCAATGACGAGAAGGACCGCCACGTGTGGGCCGCTGCCGGCCGTGCGACGGCCGCGGAGAAGCTACTGGAGGCGGTGGTCAGGGGGGGCTCCCGTCCACAGTTACTGAGGCGAGCCTAGGCTGGTAAATGCCGGCTTTCGCTAAGATCTTCGGGTCTGTTAAGCTGCATCTGCTTCTCGTATCAACGATACGAATCTCCTGAGCCGGCGGTTATCTGGCGGAACGCTGGTGGAGGATTAGGTCGCTGGTTACAATTCCACCTACCGCTAAGCTGCTACCCGAACAGCGTTGGCGGATCCTCGGCGAGGGGCGCAATACACTCGGGTCCTTCGTTTCTCACGTTGCTCACGAAGGTGCTGACCTTGTAGGCCTCCATACGTACGGGATCAAACGGGCGCATCACATGTGCAGCCGTGGCTGGATCCGCACGTAGCCATACATCGCGTTCGTCCTTATCGACGATCACCGGCATCCGGTCGTGTATGCCGGACATGAGGGCATTGGCTTCTGTAGTTACCACAGTGCACGACTCGATGACCTCTCCATCTGGAGATGTCCATTCTTCCCACAGCCCGGCGAGGGTGAACATTTCCTCATCCTGGATGCGGATAGCAAACGGCTGTTTCCCCGAGGGTGTCTTCCGCCATTCATAGAAGCTCGAAATCGGGAGGAGGCACCGTCTCCGCCTGTAGGCATCCCGGAACGACGGTTTTTCGGCCACCGTCTCCGCACGCGCATTGATTGTCTTGTAACCCGCCTTCAGATCCTTCGCCCATCTGGGAATGAGCCCCCACCGAAGGAGCGCCCATGCGTCACCTTCGTCTTCGGTTCGGATCGCCGGCAGGCTGATCGTGGGACCAATGTTGTACTTCGGCGTGCCGAGCGTCTCGAGCCGGTCTCGCCGCTTCACATCGTGGAAGAGGTCGACCATCTCATCCGGCCTCGTGGCAATCGAAATGCGTCCACACATGAGATACTCCCTGGTCAGTTGTACCCTTCACTCAGGGTTTGCCTTAGTCAGCGGATGCGCCCGGCCTTTGATGCGCATAATGAAGGCTCACCGGCGCCTTGAACATTTCAAAACCTCGCCGTCAAACTTTAGATCGTTCCCATCTGATCCTCAACTCTGGAGAAGGTACAGGGGTCGCATTACTTCTTCGTCGAGTAGATTTCAATCGCGAATTTGCCCTCGTATCAGATCGGCAGTGGAACATGCTGTTGAGGTCCCGAACGGCGCATCCAAAGCAAGCAGTGCCGGCTCTTCACTGTCCTCTAACCAGCCGGAGAAAATTGCTTCCGGAGGCGAACGCTTGGAGCCAACCTGGACGTCTACAAGCCGGGCACCATCCTCGTCATACTCGACGAAGGCAAGCCCCAATTTTGCCGGGTTGCATGCACAATCTACTCCGATCACGGTGGGTTACACTTTTCTTACGTAAAGTACAAAACCATATGTACCTGTGCGGATGGGAAGGATCACCTACGGCCAGCGCCTTTCCCGGTATACCGGGCAGCCGAATGTCGCGGGATGTGAGCGCCGGGATCGGCGCAGCCATAGCTTCGGGGCTCGGTTCTAAGAGGTCGCTGGGATGGGAAGTCGACTTTCTCGCTGAGCGCGCCGGAAGATCCACCCCTGCTCGTTCAGGTGAGCCTCGAGACGATGGCCGACGAGACGTGGGAGCGAGAGCTCCGCTCTCTGGAGTCGGCGGCGCAGGCATATCCAAATGCGGAGCCCCTGCTCGTAACGCTCGATCCGACACCACCGGAGCACAAACTACCTCGTCCGATTCAGTGGATGCCCGCCGCTCGCTGGCTCCTCGGGCTTTAGCCGAATGCCGCATCTCATCAGCCTCTTCGATTGCGAGCGGGGTCAGATTCCATTAAGGGTCCGAGAGGAGCACGAATTAATCCCTCCACCGCCGGCAAGTTGTTTGAGAAGTACGTCCGGATGGCCGGTCTCCGGGAGGACATTACGTTTCATTCGCTGCGGCGGACATGCGTGAGTTGGCTGGCCGAGAGAGGCGTGCCGCAGGCTGTGACGCGAGCTGTTACGGACACACATCTTCTGATATGGTCGAGATCTATACGACCATATCCGCACAAGGAACAGTGATAGTGACTCTGACTCCTCGAGGGGGAAGCCAGTGTGATGCCAGGATCACCGTCACTGGCCGCTGCCGAGTTCCTGAACGAGTTGGCGCCTCAGTAGTGTCGATAGTAATCGGCCTTGCTGCACGGGCGACTTCCCAATTTCAGATTCACGAATATGGAATAGCCACGCAGCCTCTGATGCGGCCGCAGGATCTTGTCGTTGCGGTCAGCTTGTTGTGGCGCGCCCGCCTCGAGACTCTGCCAAACGTGAGACCCTATGCCCCGGATGCCCGCCGGGTTCTGGCAATTTCTGTGGCCGAGACTGGCGCTGTTGCGTGGCCGCCGGGTCAAATTCGGCGTCCGGTTTCCAGATTGGGTTCAGAAGGGCTCAGGCAAGAATGCCCAATACGGCGATTTCGGCTGATACGGCCAACATGAACCTTGCCTCTACTGATTCTTGAGCTGGTGGTCATGTCGAGCGTGCGGTATGCCGTTGTGACGAACTCCGGGCCTTCTGAGGTTTTCAATTTGACAACCGAACTGGTAGTTGGTCCGAGTGTGGACCTCGGCGCGAGGTGCCGGAATCGATCCGAAACGGAAGTTGTCTGTAATGTCCCCCCGCTTCGTTAGACTACCTTGATATGGAAGCTGATCAGGGGAAAGAGACCGAGGCGCGCTCGAACCGGTTCGAGCATGCGATGGACCGCCACGGGGATGCGCTCTGGCGTCTTGCCGGCGCCTACAGCGACAGGCCTCAGGACAGGGAAGATCTCTACCAGGAGATCTCAATAGCGGTTTGGCAGGCCCTTCCACAATTCCGCGGGGATAGTTCGGAACGAACCTTCATCTTCCGGATCGCTCACAACCGAGCCATCACCTACCAGACGCGGGCCCGGCGCAATACCCCAAAGGACCCCCTTCCCGATCTGGTCGACAGGTCTCCGACTCCGGCCGAGGACGTCACGATCCGCGACGAGCACGACCGACTCAGGAAAGCCGTCCACGAGCTGCCCCCGCCCGCCCGCGAAGTAGCCTCACTGGCCCTGGAAGGTCTTTCAAATCAGGAGATCGCCACCGTCGTGGGCATCAGCGCGGGCAACGTAGCCGTGCGACTCCACCGGGCCCGCAAAATTCTGCGCCGGACCCTCGAATCGAATGAACCCTCCGATAAACATGAAACGATCAACTGACTGGACCGAGCTGCAGCAGCAATGGCAATCCGAGGGCGTGCCGGCGGAGGTCAAGGCCGAAGCCCGACGGCGCGTCAAACGCGACCATAATCGCCTGCGACTTGAATTGACCCTCACGGGGATCGCGGTCCTGGGCGTTGGAGCATGGTCCATTCGGGTACTCACTACCGGTGCCGAAGCGGCCACCATGGCGGTCATGCTGGTCTTCTGGACCTTCGCGGGGATACTGATTGGAAAGGGATTTCTGACGCTGCGTGGCACGTGGGCACCGGTCGACGAATCGACGCGCTCCTACCTTCATCTCTCCCTGAACCGTGCTATGCGCAGGCAGGATCTCAGCCGGTTCGGTCTATGGTTGATGGCGTTCTGGGGCATCGTGTCCGTAGGGCTGTTGGCCTGGATGGCCGCCGGAGCCGTTCAGAGTGGTCACTCCCTTGCGCCGGTGGTCGTTCGAGGAGCTCTGACCCTTAGTCTGACCCTTGGTGTCCTGGGCATCTGGGCCGAACGAAGCCGGCGTCGGGCTCGGAGGATGGAGGCCGAGTTGCGCGATACCCTTCGCAGGCTGGACGAAGACGAGGTGTAGTGAGGGTCGACGGAGGACATGTCGCCTGTAATGAATGTCGGGGTCATGAGGACTACCAATACACGACCATGACCTCAGAAACTCGACCCGACCTTCATCCAGGAGAAGTTATGATGACTAGAACGAACCGGCTAAATGTGATTGTATCGATCGCGACGCTAACATTCCTACTCGCTTCCGGTGCCAATCCCGCCCCTTCCGTCGCGCCTCAACCGCAGGGCACGTTGTACGCCGGCTTCACGTTGATCGACCCTGTCGAACAGACCGTAACCGAGGATGCGTGGCTTGTCGTTGAGGAGGGACGCATTGCCGCATACGGTGCCGGCCCGGTGCCCTATGGCTCCTTTTCCGAGAGACACGATCTCTCCGGGCTTTATGCGCTTCCAGGCTTCATTGATGTTCACGGTCATCTGACCGCAGGTCCTCATGCTGTTGAAGTCCGAAACGGCGAGCCAACCGTGACCATGGACAGTGCGGAGGAGATCACGGAGTTCAACGCCAGCATGGCCCTGGCCTTTGGCGTGACTACTGTACGCAATCCGGGCGCGGATCCAGAAGCGAGCGCGGCTTATGATCTCCGGGTATCCGCAGGCGATTGGAGAGGCCCCGATGCCTATCATGCAGGTGCGATCATTCAGCCGCCGCCCTTTGGCGGCGCGGCCTTTGCCTATCCTCGCACCGATGAAGAGTGGTCTGCCGAGGCGGCTCGCCAGGTTGACCTGGGTGCCCGGTACTTCAAGCTTTATCAGGGTCTGACCGAGGCTGAGATCGAAACCGGCGTTCGGGTGGCACGTGAACACGGGCTCGAACCGATCGCTCACCTCAATCAGGTTAGTTGGACTCGTGCGGCAGAGCTGGGAGTGCGGGGCTTCCTGCATGCCCTGCCCACCAGTCCGGATCTCCTGGAGCCAGGCGCACGAGAAGCCTATCTCGATGAACGCACTCCGGATTCGCGTTTCATGTATCAATGGTTTGAACGCGTCGATTTCGAAGGACCGCAAATGCAGGCGCTATTCAGAACGTTGGCCGAAACCGAAGCTACCGTCGATATTACACTTCAGGTAAACGTGCTCATGACCGGTCCGGAGGCATTGGAGCGGATCTATCCGCCCGAGCACGAGCCGTATATGCATCCGCAGACACGGTCGGCCATATTGGCGTTCGCGGCGATGGCGCTTCACGGATGGTCCGAGGAGGACACACGGCGTGCAGAAGCCGCAATGGAACGCGTATTCGAGTTCGCGCGTCGCCTTGATGCCGCGGGCGTGACCATGGGAATTGGCACAGACGGTCCCGGTGGGGGTCCCTCCTTTGCCACCGAGCTCGAGCTCATGATCGACGCGGGGTTCGAGCCGTGGCGGGTGCTGGAATTAGCTACCGCAGGCGGTGCCCGGGTGATGGGGTTGGAAGATCAAACAGGCCGCTGGGCGGTCGGCTACGAAGCAGACGTCGTCTTACTGCGCGCCAACCCGCTCGACGACATGGCTAACGCCCGCAGCGTCGGATGGGTCATTAACAACGGCAAGTTATATGATGTGGACCTGTTAATCCAGGATGCGGTGGCGTCCAGCGAAGATCAGAGTTGAGATAGCGCAGGCGCGCCCGCAGAAGCACGCACGTGACGCCCCTCATCCACGCCGGCAACGGCTGCTTCGTCGTGTCCTTCTCGACCCGCCCAACGGACAGAACCCACGTCGCTCACGCCGAATAGACTCCACAGCCGTCGATCCAGCGCTAAGAAGTTGCGCTATGAGCCCGCGCGTTGCCATGACTGGCGGATGGATGATTATGGCGCCGCCGCGTCCGGTGCTCGACCTGGCAGGCCGTCTACCCACGCCAGCGGCAGCGGTACGGCGTCCCACTCAGTCCGGATCTGCCACGTACCAGCGTTACTTCAGGTGACATATGCTTGCTGAACCAAATATCGACCTCAGATTCGGCGGCGGCAACCTGCAGAACGGTGCAAGAACCTGCAAGTATGCCGTACCCGCACGAAAACAAAAAGGCCTCAGAGTCGCCATTTACGACGTTCCTGAGGCCTTTTTGCCGGTTGCCCTATCAGGATTCGAACCTGAAACCTCCTGATCCAGAGTCAGGCG
>CAZKDQ010000166.1:0-6114 GCA_964551345.1 uncultured Rhodothermales bacterium | reverse complement strand
CCGCGTTGTCGGCATTAGGATCATTATAGAGCGTGCAATGACGCGCAATCCGATTGAGAATGCTGCCGTCACCGGCATCGACGATGTACGTGAACCACTCGACCAGATTGGGATGGAGTCTGATTTGATAGGCAGGCCTGATCGTTCCGTCTTCAAGGGGATATAGCACTGCCTGCGATTCCTCCTGATCGAGCCCGAACTGAGCGGCCGTATGCGCAGGTAGCGGCGCCCATCTACCGGCCGATTTCAAGTCTGCAACGACGACATCGTACGCAGCGTCTGCGCTCAGCCTCATCTCGGTGTCGACACCGAGGGGTGTCGGTTCATAGGATCCATTGACGGCATATACTTCTCCTTGAGCGTCGAAATGGACATATAGGTCTCGACCCCAGACGGGTACCCCGTTGTAGGTTTGCTCGAAGCGGGCGTGGGTAAACCCCAGATCATCTTCGGTCAGTTCAACGCTCCGGAGCTCCTGCGACGGATACTGTAGCCGTAGCACATCGGCATGTTCGTCGAGTATGCGAAGTGCCTCACCAATCCGGTCGATGCCCCGCTTTGATGCTTCGGCCCGCCCCAGTTCGCCGTTCATCCAGCGGATCGTGCCGTTGTCGGCCCGCCGGACTTCCAGCGCGGGCAGTTCGAAACTCGGTGCTTTTCCGGCAGACCGTTCGAGCAGCCGCGTCGGGCCTTCGTTAGTGGGCAGACTTCGGAGCATCGCCCGGCCCACCGGCACCGCGGCATCGCGCAGCGTAGACGAGCGGGATTCCGACAGAAACTCCTGAACCGATCGATACGCAGGGATGGAACGTCCCTCCGGCATCTCCTTCGTACGCGGATCCTGGTCGATCTTCTGCGCAAGTGAGGCCTGCGAGAACGTCCATGTGAGGCAGAGCAGTACAACGAGGAATCTGAGCATCGTCATTTGTTCTATCCGTTTTCGTTCGCCACGTAGTGCGCCGGCACGAGGCGTTATCTGTCGACTGTATCGATGATTTCCATGATGTCTCGGTAGGCGTTATCCGCAGCGCCGGCCGCGGCGATTTCGGCCTCTGAGCCCACCTCCCACGAGATTCGATGCGTCGACCCGTTGGCCGTGACTTCGATGAACGAGGTCATATTTCCCGTCTCGGAGAGGTTTGTCCTCAGCAGATCGTCCTCATTCAGTCTCTGCCAGATATCCGCCATCTGAGCCTCTGTGAGTGTCCCGCCCCGGCGCTCATCCCCTCCCTCGCCAAGACCCGACCAGTGAATCACGGCACCATCTTGCTCGACCCGCACACCCTCCCACATCCCACTAAACCCGCCGCCTCGCCCCAGCGAGACGCTGAGGTCGGCAGGTCGGGATGATGCTGTTTGCACGTCCCGTGTGCCGACGCAGGCGCTCGAGCAGAGGCAGATGACGATGAGCACGGTTTTGAGATACCATCGACGTGAGTTCACGAATCGAAAGGGCGTTCTTGTGGGGATGTGATGCATCGTGTCCTGATGACGAGATGTGCTGACTCTCTAATCGAAGGGCGCTTAGTCACAGGTACGTGATTTCGCTATCGATCTAATCAGCGGGTCGAATAATTTTCGCATGCCCAATCAGAAAGGTGGACGAGAAGGCGTCCCGGTACTGGTGCCGGGAGAGGGTATCCTTTGAACGCCCGCCGCCTCGATAAAGCAGAAAAGGCAGCCTCTTCAAAAAGAGACTGCCTTGGCCCACTGTTCTCCTACATTCCCCGATCACATGCCTCGTTCGGGCACGGCCGGGAGGTCCACTTCCCGAATCTGCGGCGCGGCGCGATCTTGACCGCGCGAGAAGGTATAAGTGAGGTGTACGAGTAGAGGAACAGCGCTCAGCTTGATGAAATCGTTCGTCCGCCCGGTCACGTCGGGTGCGCTGATGTCCTGGCCTCGGTACGTGTAGCGGCGTGCGAAGGGCAAGCCTGTGGCGAGGTCAAGCTTGAAGCCGTTACCAAAAGACTTCCCAAACGACAGGAAATAGAGCGCATGGCTATGGTAGGATCGGTGCAGCTCCACTCCCCGACCTTCACGCTGGTACGACAGTGCCACGGTGTACCCCGAACCAAACGACGCATAGGCAGAGAGACCAATTTCGGCGCCCGCTCCGCTGCGCGACACCGGCACCATCTCGTCGGCGTCGGACTCAACTTCGACGTAGTAAACCCTGGCGATCGGCTGTATCCCGCCGGACCGCCCGAGGCGAATACTACCGGAGAACCGAGCGCCGTACTCGCGCACCTGGCCCACATTGTGCGCCGTCTCCGTGATGATCCCACCGCTCGGCGCGATGAGCATCTGAATGTCATCATGGATGTGTGCATAGTAGGCACCGGTCGAGAGGAAGCTCGAGCCGACCGGCGCCGCGAAGTCTACCGAGACTTCGGTGCGGACCGACGGCCGCAATCTGGGATCGCCCCGGCGCCTCGTTAACGGATTGTCGGACCACGGCGTCGGATTGATCTGATAGATATGAGGGGCATGGACCGAACGTCTGCCGGATATCCGTACCTGGCGCCCCGTCGCCGATGCGACGGCTACCGACAGCTGCGGATTGAAATCATACCGGTGGGCCTGGAAGTCACCGATGTCGAACTCGTGATAAACGCCGGTAACGCCAAGATCGATCTCTAACGGTCCGGCTCCTGCGGTCATCGCCAGATAAGCCTCGTTAACGGCATCGTCGTACCGGAATTCAGTAGCGGTGCCGTCCGATAGCTCCTGACGGCGAAGGATGATACCGGTGCGCGCAGTCAACACGTCCGAGATCGGTCGCACGTAGTCAGCTCGAGCACGCAGCTGTTGATGGCGCGGCTTTATGGTCGTGCCGTTGAAGCCGGTGCCGGCGCCGTACAGCGTTTCGTTCTCGCGTGCGTAGGTGGACAAACTGACATCTAATACAATCTGATGGCGCTGCTCATCGTCAAAACGATGGTTAATCGTCGCGGCGTGGTACGTACCTAACGCCCGATCGCGCTCCCGTCGGCGTGCCGAAGCAGTCGACATCAAGTCGGAAAGCAACGATCCGTTTTGCTCGAAAGAGTGAGGATTAATCTGGCCATAGAAGCTCAAATCGGTCCCGTTACCGAGCCGCTGGTCGATCCCGTAATGAAACCGATGCGACCAGTTTTCCTGCCGAACCTGCTGCGTCACCTCCTGCCTGTCCATCCCAACGACACTGCGCATGGAGTTGGCGTCGACATCGAAATACGAAAAGTCGCCGTTGTAGGCCGTGAACAGCGTCGTGCCACCACCTCCATACGTCAGCCTGTACGATGGAAACGCGTATATCTCCTTTGTGGAGGTCGGGGCCTCTAAATGGACGTGACCGCTGATGTGCCGCTCCGCTCGATCATGCAGCCGAATATTCAAGACGGCGGTGATGTCGGCCGGGTATCCCGGGGGAGGCGGCTGGGTAATTTCGATGGATGCAATGTCCTGGGATCCAAGCTGGCTGAGATAGCTGGCGTCCCGTTCGCGGTCGTTCACCATCACCACGATTTGGTCGCTACCCTCGACCGATATGTTGCGCATCAGGTCGACGTGAACGCCCGGCACCATGCGCAGCATTTCAACGCCCGATGGAACGGCATCGGCCAGGTGTTCGCTCACGTGATACACCGTCGATCCACCTCGCCGCGATGCCCGCATGCGCTCCCCTTCGACGACCACTTCATCGTGTTCGAGAAACGCCGGCACCAGCGATATCTGCCCGAGGTAAATGCTACTGGAATCTCCAAATGACAACCGGCGCTCAGAAGGATGATACCCGATCGTACTGATGCGTACGAACATGTCAGATAATTGTGCGACGTTGAGCTGGAACGTGCCGTCGGAATCGGTGATCGTGCCGGTTAGAAGGGCCACGCCCGCCGTATCCCACACGGCAACGTGTACGCCGATCAGGGGCTCACCATCCGTCGCATCAGCTACGCTCCCGTGGATGATACGTGCGTGCTGTGCAATGAGGGGCCCGCTCAATAAGTGCGTCGCGACAGCAAATGCTGCTGCAATTAGGATTCGCCTGGTGTGGTTCATGGCTCCTGAAAACTTTGCGTTGGACTCATGATGAGTCTATGGCAGCACGATTTTCAGGATGCGCAGTATGTGATTAGCGGCGGCGATTTGACGCGGATGACAGCATTTCTGCCGCGTTCCGTGGCGAGTGGTTAAGCTGTGTGATGAGCGGCAAGTCGAGGCCGTGGCCGCGAAGGATGAATCCGGCGAAACCGTTTGCGGAAGTCGTCGACGCGGCTCCGCGAGACCGGGATCTCCTTGCCGTCGACGTGGCGAAGACGCAACGTGTAGCCGAGCGCGTTGCCGTCTGCCTCATCGACCATCTTGAGGTTAACGATGAATGCCCGGTGCGTCCGCAAGAGAAACGGCACAGCAGACAACTGCTCCTCGGTGCTCGACAAGGTGCAGCGTAGCACCTCTTTTCGGACATCCTGCCCGTCGAGCAAATGGAAGACGACGTAGTTACCCTCCGCTTCAGCGAACACAAATGATTCCGGATCAAGCGAGAAGTCCTGGTTCTTTAGCAACGTCTCGATGCGAATCTCGTGTACCGTACTTTTGTCCGGATCGGTCTCCTGCGTGGGCGGGACGTCCAGCGACCGCCGGCGCAGCGAATAGGCGCTGAGTAGCGACGTGACTGCGAACGGCACGCCGGCTACCATCGTCGTCTTGAAGCAGGAATCCAGGTAGGTCGCCAGATTCATCCGTCCCACCGGATCCTCCATTACAAATCCGGCGGCCCAAATGATCGACCCGAGCGGAACGATCACCACGAGAATCGCCAGAACCTCCCTGCCAAGCGTCCATTCCTCACGGAAGAATGGGATCCGCTTGATCACCGCCGCCATGATGATGAACCACGATCCACTGATCAGGCTGTAAACGCCCATGGTGAACTCGTAGTTGGAATAATCACTCCGAAGCATCCCCAACGGCTGGTATACCATCAGGAAAAGATAGCACGCCACGGTTGCCGTGAAAGCCGACGGCAGCGGACGCCTTATGATGATGTTCTGCGGAAACGGCCGTGTCATAAAAGCCGAGATCCGCCTCCCGGTCAATATCATCAACCGACGAGCAATAACTCGCTGAAGCCGTTGACCCTGATGATTCATGACGGATCGAGGATTAATGCCCCCTTCGACCTTACAACTAATTATTTTTTATCGACAAAGGAAAGACTACCTCCCTCCTGGTAACCATTGGGAGCCGCCGCGTCAAGCCTTCGTCTGCTGCCACCTCAGCGACGCCTCTATGCCTTCCCGGACCGACGTAATTCGAAATTCGGGAAACGCGCCCATGAACTTCGACGCATCGATTTCAAACGGCATCTCAAACTGGTACATCATTTCAACGACCTCCCTCAGTTGCCGGTTGAACATCCCGGCGAGGCGCATCATTGGTCGAGAGATGACACCGTTCTTTGACGGAGTGCCCGCAACCGCGAAGGCCGTTTCTATGAACTCCCGGCCGGTCACCGGCGGCGGAGCCGGCAGATGCCACACTTCCCCGAACGCCACCTCCGTTTCGGACAACAACGCCAGCGCTCGTCCGACATCATCGATGTAATTGAGCGAGTGGGGCTGATCGAGCGAGCCGATCCAGCGAGCCCGCTTTCCTGCGACCACTGCCGGGATGACGAGCATCGACACGGCTGCATTCTCGGCCGGACCAAAGAAGTCGGATGCCCGGCCGATAAAAACCTGGACCCTACCCGATGCATGTGCTTCAAGCAAGCGGTCGGCGAGTCTCGCTCGGATGGTTCCTTTTCGGGCGTGATCGGAGTACGGCGTGTCTTCAGTCATCGGGCCGCTCGGCGGACCGTACATGTACAGGTTGTCACAATAGGCAACTCGTGCACCCGTCTCTTCAGCAGCCGCGATCACGTTGTCCATGACAACAGGCAGCCCGTCTCCCCATTGATGATACGGCAGATTCACACAATGGTGGATGACCGAGGCCCCGCGGCATGCAGCGACGAGGGCATCACGTTCGAGCGCATCCCCCCTGGCGATCTCGATGCCGTTTACATTTTCAACGCGCCCGCTTCTCGAGAACGCGCGTACGCGCTTGCCGCCCGACGATAGC
>CAZKDQ010000165.1:0-6155 GCA_964551345.1 uncultured Rhodothermales bacterium | reverse complement strand
ACGCTCGATCCTTCCGGCTCTTCTCCTCGCCCTCACCGCCGGTATGGCGGCCGCTCAGACATCTCCACCCGCAACTGATGCGCGTCTCTACGACATCGCCGCGGCAGCCTCGCCGGATCGGATCGAGGCGGACATCCGCACCCTCGCCAACTTCGGAACACGACATACGCTCTCCGATACCGTCTCGGACACGCGCGGCATCGGGGCCGCACGGCGCTGGATTAAGGCAGAATACGATCGCATCTCAGCCGATTGCGGCGACTGCCTCGAGGTCTTCTACCAGCGGTCGCTTATCAAGGCTGACGCCAGGTCCCGTATTCCTGAAGACACGTGGGTTGTAAACGTCGTCGCCATCCAGCGTGGAACGGTCCATCCCGACCGCTACGTCATCATGACCGGCGATATCGACTCTCGTGCGTCTGATGTGATGGACGGCGAAATCGACGCGCCGGGAGCCAACGACAACGCATCCGGTATGGCCGGAACGATCGAGGCGGCGCGTATCCTCACGCAGTACGAATTTGGAAGCTCGATCGTCTATGCCGGACTCTCGGGTGAGGAGCAAGGCCTCTTCGGCGGCGAGATCATGGCTGATGTGGCACGCGAGGAAGGATGGGACATCGTCGCCGTCCTCAATAATGACATGATCGGGAATATCGAGGGGATCGACGGCGTGATCGACAACTCGACGTTCCGCGTCTTTTCCGAACCCGTGCCCGCGACGGATGAACTTGCCGCTCATCAGCGAAGACGTTTCTTTGGTGGCGAGGTTGACGGTCCCTCACGCCAGATCGCGCGCTACGTCGACCGCATCGCCGGCCTCTACTTCCCCAACCTCGACGCCATGATGATCTACCGCCTCGACCGTTTCGGCCGCGGCGGCCATCATCGGCCGTTCAATGATGCCGGCTTTCCCGCCGTGCGCATCATGGAAACGCACGAGAACTACAACCGACAACACCAGGATCTGCGCGTGGAGAACGGCATCGAATACGGCGATGTAATTGAAGGCGTGAACTTCGACTATGCCGCGAAGCTGACGTCGCTGAACGCCGCTGTCCTCGCGGCGCTTGCATGGGCGCCTCCCGCACCTGAACGGGTCAAGATCGGTGGAGCCGTGCAGCCGTCGACGACGCTCCGCTGGTCGCCGGTAGAGAGTCGGGCACTGGCCGGTTATCGCGTCTACTGGCGCGACACGACGGCGCCGCAGTGGCAGCACAGCCGGTTCGTCGGTGATGTGACCGAGTACACGCTCGAGAACATCATCATCGACAACTACCTCTTTGGTGTGGCTGCCGTCGGCAGCGATGGAAACGAGAGTCCCGCGGTCTTTCCGTCCGGCCTGATCCGCTAGACTTGCCGGCTCTCACCCGCATCTTCCGCCGCTCGCCGTTCGACCGCGAGATTTTCGCGCTGGCCATCCCCGCCCTGGGAGCACTGGCCTCAGATCCGCTCGTAACGCTTGTCGACACGGCATTCGTCGGCCGCCTCGGCCCGGTGCCGCTGGCCGCGCTTGGCATCAACGCGTCCGTTTTCTCACTGTCCTTTCTCGTCTTCAACTTCCTCGCCTACGGCACGACACCGCGCATCGGCCGCGCGCTTGGACGGCGTGATCGTGAAGGGGCGGGGCGCATTGTGATGCAGGCCCTGACGCTGGCCGTGCTCACCGGCTTCGTCGCCACCCTCCTCCTGCTCCTCTTCGCGCGTCCGATTCTCGGCGCGATGGGTGCATCCGGCGAGCTGATGGACGAGGCGCTGATCTATCTCCGCATCCGGGCCTTCGCCGGACCCGCCCTTCTGATCGTGACGGCAGGTCATGGCGTCTTCCGCGGCTACCACGACACCCGAACGCCGCTCAAGATCACGATCGGGCTCAACATCGTGAACCTCGTCCTCGATCCAATCCTGATCTTCGTATTGGATATGGGAATCGCAGGCGCAGCCGTGGCAACCGTCGTCGCGCAGTGGACGGGCGCAGTCTGGTTCCTCGCGGTACTATTGAGGTGGAAACGGAAGGAGATGGGAATCCCGCTCATCATCCCGCACCTCTCCGAGCTCAAGCCGTTTCTACGGATTGGCTGGGAGCTCTCTATCCGGACGTTCGCCCTGATCGGCACGATGACGTTGGCCACGGCCGTAGCGACTCGCGTCGGCGTCACCGCTGTCGCGGCGCATCAGGTGGCTGCCCAGCTCTGGCTGTTCATGGCGCTGATCGTAGATGCGCTGGCCGTCGCTGCGCAGGCGCTCGTGGCGGGATATCTCGGTGCCGACAAGCCCCGAACCGCGCGCATGGTTGCGGACCGAATGCTGCTGTTCGGGCTCGTCGCGGGGCTCATCCTCGGAGCCGTATTTGCCCTGCTGTCCGGGCTGCTGCCTCGCATCTTCACCGACGATGCCGTGGTGATCGCCCTCGTCCTGTCCGTATTCCCCTTCGTGATCGCGATGCAGCCGATCAACGCGCTCGTCTTCGTGTGGGACGGCATCTTCATGGGGCACGAGGACTTCGCCTACCTCGCCAAAGCGATGCTCGTATCAGCCGCCGCGGCAACGGGCGTTCTTCTTCTCGTCGTACCGATGGGATGGGGACTCGCCGGCGTCTGGTGGGGCATCATCACCTTGATGGGCATGCGCCTGCTGACGCTTGCCTGGCGGTACTACCTCGGACGGCGATCCTTTAGACCGGCGTCCGATTGAGCACCGATCACTTGTAACGGTAAACGATGCGGCCTTTCGTCAGGTCGTACGGGGAGAGCTCAACGTCTACGCGGTCGCCCGGGAGGATCTTGATGAAGAACTTCCGCATCTTGCCCGAGAGCAAACCGAGGATCGTGTGCCCGTTGTCGAGCTCAACACGAAACTGCGCGTTGGGAAGAGCTTCGGTGACGACGCCTTCCTGTTTGATGGGTTCTTGCTTAGCCATAGAAGTACATGTTGGTGTGACAACTTTTCAGCGCACCATGGCGGTGCTACAGCCATCATATAACGTCATTATATGCGGGAGGGTCCGGAATGAACGGATATTCATTCCCGCCCTCGCCATGTTCCGACACGTGCGCTCAGTGTTGATTACCTTGCCCGCATGCGCGTGCTTGCAGTCATAAGCCTTCTGATTGTCGCCGGATGCAATCCCTTTGCACCCGCACTCGAAGAAGGCGACCCCTTCGGTGATCTGATGGGCGATGGCCGCACGATCGACGGCTTCTTCATGAACTTCAAGAACGCGTACGAACTGCGCGACATCTCGCTCTACGAGACACTG
The DNA here is from genome assembly GCA_964551345.1 of uncultured Rhodothermales bacterium. GTDB lineage: Bacteria > Bacteroidota > Rhodothermia > Rhodothermales > CAZKDQ01 > CAZKDQ01. The sequence goes on along the minus strand of CAZKDQ010000165.1, from coordinate 2,896 downwards.
CTCGACTCGTCGTTCACGTTCATTTATTATGATTTTGATGCAGGTGTGGAGCGGCAGTGGCGCTTCGGGCAGGAGCTTGAGTCTACGCGGCGCTTGTTCACACGTGCAGGCGGCGTGCAGCTTCGCTGGAACCAGATCATCTCGCAGGATGTGTTCGACGCAGGGCGGCAGGCACAGGTCGTGCGGTCGTTCAACCTTCTGATTGCGCTCGAAGGAAGTGAGGCCATGCGCGGCTCCGGGAACGTCAACTTCCTGCTTACGCGCCCCGATACAACAACCTCCTGGAAACTGCGCAGGTGGAGAGACGAGAGCGAGTTCTGATGGTTGATTCACCCAGCCGCAACGCGTTTCTCTCGATACCCGATCAACCAGAACCATCAACTTTGATATCCACATGAATGACGCCATCTCATATGCAAAGTCCAACGCCGATCGTTTCGTATCGGAGCTGGAAGATTGGATCCGCATTCCATCTATCTCTACTGATTCGCAATACCGAGAGGACGTCCGGAAGGCGGCGGATTGGCTCGTTGACCACCTGAAGGAACTCGGCGTCAAGAAGGCTGAGGCGCGTCGGACGGAAGGTCATCCCATCGTTTACGCGGAGCACATCGTCGACGAGAGCCTCCCGACCGTGCTCGTCTACGGGCATTACGACGTCCAGCCGCCCGATCCGCTCGAATTGTGGGATTCGCCGCCGTTCGAGCCCGTCCAGAAGGATGGCCACCTCTTCGGACGCGGGACCGCCGATGACAAAGGTCAGTTGTTCATGCATGTGAAGGCGTTGGAGGCGTATCTCGATGGAGGCGATCCTCCGGTCAACCTGAAGTTCATCATCGAAGGCGAGGAGGAAAGTGGATCCAACAACCTCGTGCCATACATCGAGGCGCATGCCGATGAGCTCAAGGCCGATATCGTGCTGATCTCCGACACCGCGCTCTTCGGTCCTGGCATTCCATCGATCACGTCGGGGCTTCGTGGGATGGCCTACTGCGAGGTGACGCTCACCGGTCCGGACCGCGACCTGCACTCGGGCGTCTATGGCGGCGCCGTCGAGAACCCGCTGAGCGCTCTGAGCCGGCTGATCTCGAATCTCCACGACGAGAAGCACCGCATCACGATTCCGGGTTTTTACGAGAACGTCCGCGAGCTGAGCGACGAGGAGCGCGAGACGTATCGCGACCTGCCGTTTGATGAGGATGATTGGAAATCGTCGATCGGCATCGATGCGGCGAAGACCGAAGAGGGTTATTCCGTGCTGGAGGCAACTTCCGCCCGGCCGACGCTCGAGGTCAACGGTATGTGGGGTGGCTACATCGGCGAGGGTGCCAAGACGGTATTGCCCTCGAAGGCATCGGCCAAGATTTCGTGCCGCCTCGTCCCCGATCAGGAGCCGAAAGAAATTGCAGCGAAGCTCCGTGCTTACTTCGAGGAGAACACCCCAGAAACGATGAAGCTGGAGTTCCGCGAACTCCACGGCGGCTATCCGGTGCTCGTAGATACATCGAGCCCGGCGATGCAATCGGCGAAGGCAGCGCTGAAGGGCGTCTTCGGCAGCGAGCCCTACTTCACACGTGAGGGCGGCTCGATCCCCGTCGTTGCCGATTTCAAGCGCATTCTCGGCCTCGACACGGTATTGATGGGCTTTGGCCTGGCGACGGATGCCATTCACTCACCCAACGAGAGCTTCGAACTGGCACGCTTTCATCAGGGCATCGAAGCATCGATCCGCTTCATGAAAGAGTACGCGGACTGAGGCGCCCCGCGGTAGATCTCGCACCACGAGGCCTAGATCAATTGTGATAGAGCGTACCGAGCGGAGGACAAATACATTCTCCGCTCGACTGCGCCTTCGCAGCTTCGCGCGAGATCCGCGGCTTTTGCATCTCGCAAAGGATGCGTAGCTTTGGGAGTCTGCCCGGGTGGCGGAATCGGTAGACGCAACGGTCTCAAACACCGTTGGCCGCAAGGCCGTGTGGGTTCGAGTCCCACCCCGGGTACATTGTATCCCCCGTAACGTGTTGCGCGCCATAGGATAAGCGGCACCAACGATGCCCGGGGGTTAAGGAAAGGGTTAAGGTTTTCGAGCCGAAACGAAAAAAGGGGGCACCTCGCCGCCACAGCGAAGCACCCCCAAAGGGTCACACAGGAATATACGTCGTGGTCGGTTTGCTGTTGCCGAAAAGCAGAAAGGCACCCCCCGCGTGGAAGTGCCTTTTTACTGCGTGCGAAAATGCCGGGTACTGCCGTCAGAGATCCGGCGGCGTGTAGCCGTCCTTCCCCGTAGCAGCGATGTTTGATCGAACGGTTGTTTCCCGGCGGACGGCCATAAGCTCTAACCAGTCCTCGATATTGTCCAGCCGCAGAATCCGGCGGATCATTGCCGCCTCATCCTCGCACGGCCAGTGCGGGCGGAGTATCGCCACCTCTTCCGGCCGCATAGGCCATTCCCAAAGGTTCGCGTCTTCGCTCTGAAAGTGCGGGCGCAACTCGTTCCTGAACCGCTCGAACCCTTCCGGGTCGGCCTCGGCTGCCGCCTCGTCATAGCCAAACACTCGGAACCCCTGGACGGCCCCAACGGCGGAGCCATCCTCCAGACGTTGTAGTCGATTGCTAAGCGTTTTCATACGGCGCGCCTCATGCGTGATTGGTCGTGTTGTTTGAATACCTCTTCCAGCTCCGAAACACGGGCTTCGAGTTCTCCCACCTCGATCAACTTCGCGTGTGCCTGTATGGCTTGCGTGAGTGCATGGACGGCCCGAAGTGCGGTTGCGTCGTCCGTCCTGGCATCTAACAGCACATCTTCGGCGACGGTGACGGCTTGCCATAGCTTGCGCCGTGCATCGGTCAGGTCGCCGATCTTGCGGATTCTGCGGCGCTTTTTGGCGGCTCTCGC
>CAZKDQ010000164.1:2486-6200 GCA_964551345.1 uncultured Rhodothermales bacterium | reverse complement strand
CCTCCACGCGCCACACTCCTGCCCCATCATGCGCCAATCTGCGCCGCCGGTGTTCGTGCACGTGCTCCATATGCGCTAAAAGTACCGTCAATGTTCTGCCGAATGTTGGGCCCGATACCCGAAGTCTTTCGGTTACTTTAGCATCGGAGTCACTGAAGGAGTCACTGGATGTCTACGGTGAGTCGATCGGCATGAGCGGCGATGGTCGTGCCTCGCCCGGAGTTGGTTACCGGGCGGGGCAGCGTCCATTCAATTCCCGCCGGAGATCGCAGCCGGGGCATCCGAAGGAATTACGAGGAGGCCCTCTGCAACCTGATCCGGCGAAACCGCCCCGTCCAGCATGAACACCCAAAATGGTACGCTGTCACATCGCGCGCCAGCTGAAGTATCCAAACAAAAAATCCGCGTCATCATCGTAGATGACCATCCCGCCATCCGCGAAGCACTCGCCGATACCCTGTCCAGCAAAATGGATATGGAGTTCGCCGGCGAAGCCGAATCGGCCGGCGAGGCGCTCACGGTGATCGACAAAACCCGGCCCGACGTCGCGATCGTCGACATCTCACTCAAGGACGCGCACGGTCTGGACCTCGTTCAGAACATCCGCATCCAGTATCCGGAGGTGCAGGTCGTCGTCTTCTCGATGTACGACGAGTCCGCTTACGCGGAGCGCGCCATTCGCGCCGGAGCACTCGGCTACGTGATGAAGAACGCGCCCACGCAGAGCGTCGTCGACTCGATCCGCTGCGCCATGCAGGGCGAAGTCTACCTCAGCCGCCGAATGTCCTCGCGCATTCTGACGAAGGTCGTTCGTGGGCGCGGAGCGCAGACGTTCCGCTTCTCGGTGGACGACCTGACCGACCGCGAGATGGCCGTCTTCCAGATGCTCGGCCAGGGCCACGGCATCGATGACATTGCTGATCGGCTAAGCCTCAGTCGTAAAACCGTCGAGACCTATCGCCGGCGCGCCAAGGAAAAGCTGGGCTTCGACTCCGTCTCCGAGCTCCTTCAGCATGCAATCCACTGGACCTCGGGCCACGCGTGACGTGTGAAGCCCGGGTTACACGTGCAGGACGGCCTTTCAGGGCGATTACTTTTGGAGTATATACCGTGCCCGACACGAAGCCTGAAACGCAAGGGCAGCCCACCGAAGCACGTCAACGTTGTTGCTCACTGGATCACCGCCGAACACGTGCCTGACCGTAATCTAAGTCTGACCATCGGGGAGAGCTGACGGGGCCGCAGCCGCAAGCTGCATCGTGTTGAATATGGAATGTGGAGACACAGGATCGATAGAAAGGCTACTACTTAGATGATATACGGTATTGCACTTGCTGGACTACTGGTGGCGCTCGCGGTGTCGGCGCTCCTGATCCTGCCCGTCCGGCGTCTCGCCATTGCACGTGGCTGGGTCGATCATCCGGACGGGGAGCGCAAGCTTCACGGCCGCGCCGTCCCAACGGTTGGTGGCGCAGCCATCGTCGGCGGATTCGCCGCAGGCATCATCGCGCTGATGGCGCTTGAGCCGATCCTCGGTGTGAACCTCAACCTTCCACCGGCAGGCCTCTGGGTCGGCGCGCTGCTCATGTTCTGCGTCGGCTTCTATGACGACACGCGCGGCGCCAACTTCAAGGTCAAGATTCTCTTTCAGGTAGCAGCGGCCTACATGCTGCTCCATGCGGGATTCCGCGTCGACCTCTCGGGTTTCGCCTTCTTCGGGATCGAAGGCTATACCGAAGCCCTCTATTCCATCCCGCTTACGCTTCTCTGGGTAGTCGGCGTCATCAATGCGGTCAACCTGATCGACGGCCTCGACGGCCTCGCCGGTGGCGTGATGGTGATCGCCTTCGGATGCCTCGCGCTCATTTTCGGCTTGCATGGCGAGGTCGCGCTCGTGCTATTTGCCTTGCCCATCATCGGAGCCGTGCTTGGCTTTCTCTTCCACAACTTCAATCCCGCCTCTGTATTTATGGGGGATTCCGGAAGCCTTGTCCTCGGCTTTCTGATCGCCGCCTACTCGCTGCAGGCCCCCGTACATGCGGATCCGCTCATTGCACTGTTGATTCCGGTGGTCGCACTCGGTCTGCCGGTGATGGATACGGGATTGTCCGTCATCCGGCGCCTCATGGAGCGCAAAGCCGTCTGCGCACCGGATCACGATCACATCCACCATCGCCTCTCGCGGATGTGGCCCGTACGCCGGTCCGTCATCGTGCTGTACGCCGCAGCGACCTGGTTCGGTGCCGCCGCATTGCTGATGGCCGTCGCGCTCCCGATGCAGGGCCTGATGGTGCTCGCCGTGACCGGAGTTGTCGCCGTCATGGGTCTGCGCACGCTGGGATACCTGCGGATTCGCAGCACGCTCGCGATGTGGCAGGAGGTCGGCCTGGAGAACAAGACAACTGCGCTGAAAGAACGCCAGCTGTACTACGCGCGGCCGCAGCCGATCAAGTTTGATCCTCCCGAAAAGGACGTGGTGGCGGCAGACGCACCCTCGAGGCCGAAGGTCGATCTCAAGGCATCGGACGAGGCGCACGCGTCAGCTGCGTAACCGTCCTGCGGCTACCCTGACGCGGCGGGCTGAGAGAAGAGCGTGGACGGTTCCGCATCACCTGTTCTCCATCCTTCCCGTTCGCTACGACGTATGTCCGAGCTTTTGTTCAGTGGCGTGTCGTTCCATTCGGCTCCGTTCCAGATCGACAAGCCCGGTGCTCACACTTGGCCCCTCTCCGGGTGAGGAAGGGGTACCTCCATGCCCGGAACGCGGGCGTCTTCTCTCTGTGAGAGAGCGGGACCTAAACCTTGAGATATAATTCGATTGCCGCAACGTCTGTGATCCCGCATCGCAGGCGCTTATTTTTGTCAGGTCGTTTCTTGATTGTCTATTATGAGCGTGTTCGCGTTGACTAATTATTTTGACGACGTCCGTTGAGTCTCCCGGGCGCGGCGCGCTATTTTCTATCTTCAATATTCACCTGTGCCCGAGGCTGAATGCTTTTCACCACAGCCATAAATACATTTACATCCCACAGACCGCCGACAGCCGGTGTATATGACGGTTGCCGATAGAACCAGCACCAGCGTAGAATTTGATCTGCTGCTACAGACGGCGCGCACGTCCGTAAGTGAGCATGCGCGGGTGCAGATTGCGGAGCTCATAGAGCAGGATGTGGAGTGGGAGCATTTCCTGTTTCTGAGTCAGTATCACCGAGTTACCGAGCTCGCCTATCAGTCCCTTCGGAGCCATGCTCCACACGCCATCAAGGGCGACGTCGAGAACTTTCTCCGGAACGCGGCGCATCGGACGGTTGCCTACAACATGGTTCTTGTTGGTGAGCTGGCGCGTCTTAGCCGAATGACAAAGGAGGCAAGCCTGCCGTTCATCACGTTCAAGGGGCCGGTCCTCGCGCAATCGGCCTATGGTAATGTCGGCCTGCGCAGCAGTGTCGACCTCGACCTCTTCATCCGGCCCGACGATTTTGCGCGCCTGCAGGAGCTGCTTCTCGAGATGGGATACGAAGCCGGCAGCAGCGTAAAGGACATGAACGCGATTCAGCGGCGGGCGTACCTCCACCTTGCGCGCCAGATGTCGTTCGTCAACAAGAAGCGCGTGATCGGGATGGACGTCCACACGGGCGTGATGCCGCCGGGTTACTACTACCCCTTCTCGTTCGAGGAGCTGTTCGAACGGTCGAAGCGTGTGCGCGTTGGCGC
>CAZKDQ010000164.1:0-2386 GCA_964551345.1 uncultured Rhodothermales bacterium | reverse complement strand
CTCTATCGGCGCCGCTGGGTCGTGATCATCACGTTCCTGGCCATCGTCATCGGAGCAACGGCTTATGCGCTCTCGCAGCCGCCGGAGTATCGAGCCTCGAGCGTGGTGATGGTCAACCTCGGCCGCTCTTCGACGGCCATGCAGGCAGCAACGGGTGTCGATGCGGGCGATAACGTCTTCGCGCGAAACGACCGAACGCTGTCGGGCGAACTGTTCCTCATCCAGTCATCCTACACGATCGCGCAGCGCGTCAATCAGCGTCTGCGTGAGGCGGTCGAGCAGCAGGATTCGACCCAGGATCAGAAGCTGGTTTATCCTCCGCGTGGTGGTGTGAGCTTTTCGCCGGCCACTCGTGAGGCAAACGCGATTCGCGTCACGGGCATCAGCTCGGATCCGTACGAAGCCGCCATCCTGGCTAATCTCTATGCCGAGGAGTATGTCCGGCTTACGCAGGACGCGAGCCGCAGCTACATGACACAGTCGCGGTCCTTCCTCGAAGAGCAGCAGGAAGCGCGCCGGGCCGAACTCAACCGCGCTGAGGAACAGGTAAAAACCTATCAGCAGCAGACGGGCATCACCGGTCTCGATGCGAGTGGCGGATCGCTGGTTTCGCAGCTCAGCAGCATGGAGGCGCAGCGCGACAACGCGCTCATCGACCTCCAGATGCAGGAGGCGACGCTCGAGCAGGTTCAGCAGGAACTTCGCCAGATCAGTCCGCAGCTCGAAGAGCGGCTGGCATCGGGCGTCGATCAGCGCATGACGGCGATGCAGCAGCGGATCGCAGAGCTGGAGGTCGAGAAGCAGGCCGTCGAACTTCGTTATCCCGACCGTACGGAAGCAGAGCTGGAGGAAACGCATCAGGGCTACCGCGAAGCGAACCGGCAGCTTGCCCAGCTTCGGCCGCAGCACCGTGAGCTCGCGCGCAGCTTTATCGACGAGGTCTCCGCCGCCGGCGGCGTCACGAGCGGCGAGCGTGGGCTCAGTGTAGTCGCCGATCTACGCAACCGTGCGGTCCAGCTTCAGATCGAAATCAGCGGGTTGCGGGCGCAGATCGACAACATGAACGAGCGCATTCGGCAGTACGAAAGCGAACTCGGCATCATTCCGGACCGCTCGCTTCAGCTCGCCCGCCTGGAGCGCGAACGTCAGCACAAGGCGCAGATGTACGAGTTCGTGGTCCAGCGGCTCCAGCAGGCTCAGATCGCTGAAGAATCCGAGCCGGGTTATGCGCACGTTCTCCGCGAAGCCGGTGTGCCGTCGATTCCCGCGGGCCCCGACGTTCCCAGGATCATCCTCTACGGCCTCATCTTCGGCGCAATGCTGGGTGTCGGGCTGGCCATCCTGCGGGATCGTCTCGACAATCGAATCTACAAGCCGGACCAGCTCAAGGACCGCAAGTACTCGCTTCTGAGTGTCATTCCGAACATGCGGCCGCTCATCCGGGAGGACCACGGTGGCCGGGAGTTCATCGAGGAGGACGGACGGTCGTACAGCACCGGCCTCACCGCGCTCCTCAACCCGATCAGCACGGTTTCGGAAGCCTACCGGCAGCTTCGCACCAACATTCAGTTCAGTAAACTGGATGCGCCTGTTCAGGTTATCATGGTGACGAGTGCCGGCATCGGCGAGGGTAAGTCGACCACGGCCACGAACCTTGCCATCGTTATGGCGCAGGCGGGGCGGCGGACGCTGCTGATGGACTGCGACCTGCGCAGACCCCAGGTGCACCGCTTGCTTGGACGCGATCGCTATCCGGGCCTCGTGCAGATGCTGTTTGACGACGCGGACTACCAGATCGAGGATGCGCGCACTGAGATCGACAATCTTTATGTAGTGCCTGCAGGTGAAGTGCGTACGCCGGATGTCGGCGGCGACGGCCTCGTTGCTCAGGAGCCCGAGGTGACCGAGGAAGGCAGCATGGTCGTTGCCAATCCGGCCGAACTTCTCGGATCGGCACGTATGCGGGATCTTCTGCTCGACCTGCGGCGGGACTTCGACGTCATCATCATCGATACGCCGCCGGTTCTCGCCGCGACCGATGCGGCACTGATGGCGATCAACGCCGACGCAGGCATCATGGTGGTGCGTGCCGGCCAATCGCGTGAAGGAGAACTCGAACACGCACTCGAATCACTCGAGCGGGTCGGCCATCCGGTGATCGGTACCGTCTTCAACGGCTTCGACGTGTCGATGGCCTACGGCTACAAGTATCGCTATCGCGACTACACGAAATATGGCCAGTACTCGAAGTACGGGTACTATGGCTATCGCAACGGCAATTCCTCAGGGGCGAAGAAGTGGGTCAAGTCCCTTCGCAAGGCCTCTGCCTGATCCCGATCATCTCAAGCCCTACTGTCTCGTGGATTTGCGTACCGCAGTATCTGCC
>CAZKDQ010000163.1:0-6205 GCA_964551345.1 uncultured Rhodothermales bacterium | reverse complement strand
GTGTGGGATCGAGAACGAATCATAACTTAGCTCCTCGATGGCTGGCCCTCCCCAAGTTTATGGCGGGTGCATCCAAGAATGTTCGCGACCATGTTTTCGCTATGCTAATGACGCCAACACTTAGTCTATCGTCTCTGGTGCCTACAGTGGCTGATCCGGCCACCGTCAAGGACAGACTTCAGAGCACAACATTCGTAGGCATCGATTTCGGGACATCGACTACCGTTGCCAGCTTTGCCGTGGTCGGGGATTCTGAAGTTCCAGTTCGGACTCGGCCCATTCCCATCCGACAGGCACTTGCCGATGGCAGGACTTTCGAGCACCACCTCGTGCCGACCGTGGTGGCGTGGTTCGAGGGCCGCCTCCTCATCGGGGCAGGGGCTGCTGAGGTCCAACACCGTCTGCGTTCTGGCATTGACGTCTGGAGCTCATTTAAGATGGATCTCGGCGTTGACTTAGGACCTCGCTACTACAACACGGCCCTTCCGCGAGGCCATGCCGTCGCCACCATCGAGTCTCCCCGGGATGCCGCAGCCGTTTTTCTCCGCTTTCTTCGCGGTGAGATCGAGCGGTTCATCGAACAAGAGGGGCTTCCCCGTGACGTCCGATATGTCGTTAGCATACCCGCATCGTTCGAAGCGAACCAGCGGCAGGACCTGCTCTCGGCCTTGAACCAGGCCGGGGTCGAGACCGCTGGGCCCACTTTCATAGACGAGCCGAACGCTGCATTTCTCAGCTACCTCGCGGAGGCTAACATTAATACTCTCGGCGGCTATCGAATCCCGCGTGACTCGCCGCTTCATGTACTCATCTTCGATTTCGGTGCCGGCACCTGCGATATTTCGGTACTCGAGATAGGCCAAGGATCGGGGGCGTTCTACTCAAAGAACCTCGCGATCTCGCGATTTGAAGCCCTGGGGGGAGATGACGTCGATCGGGCCGTCGTCTATCAGGTATTGCTCCCGGCGATGCTTGAGCAGTCGGGAAAGAGCCGCGACGACGTCCGAACCGCCGACCTGACAAGGCGCGTGGTGCCTGGGCTCATGCGCCCGGCGGAGCGCCTGAAGATCCTTCTGTGTAAACAGGTCGCTGCGCAGGCGATAGGAACACGGCTCCCGGTTATGGCCTCCAGCGACGAGACCATATCGCTCCCGGTGACGGTAGAGGTGACGCTCCCTCAGGAGGTGCTGAGGCTTGAGGCGCCGTCTATGAGCTACCGTACTTTCGGCGAAGTGATGGGATTGTTCACGGCGCGGCCGGGGACACCCTCAGCACCCCCTGCTGATGGCGCTCCCGTCGTCGTAAGTGTGTTCGAACCGGTGCAGTCGGCCCTGTTAAAAGCCGGGCTGGAGCCGTCTGACCTCGACCTTGTGCTCCTCGTCGGAGGCAGTGCAGAGAATCCGTACGTTCAAACTGCCCTCCACGATTACTTCGAGGAAACCGAAGTCGAGATTCCGAGCGACCTTCGCGCTCATGTATCGACGGGGGCAGCGGTCCATGCCCTTCTGCTTCGCGGGCTAGGAATTCAGACGATCCGGCCAATCACAAGTGAGCCGATCTTGGCCGTTACTCGCGATGAGTCTGTGAGGACGCTCGTCCGTGCAGGGACGGAGATACCATGTCCACCAATTGAGGTAGCTGATCTCCTCGTGGCGACGGAAGGTCAGGATAAGATTCAGATCCCGATAAGTGTAAGCTCGCCGGCCAAGGTGCTCCTGGTCATTGAAATCGATTCGTACAGCCCGGCTGGCTTCAGGAAGGGCACCCCCGTACGCGTCACATGCGAATTGACGCATGACAAGTCACTATGCGTGACTGCGAACGTGAGCGAGAGGGAGACGGCCACTGCCACCCTCCATCCCTTTGCCAATCGAGAGCTCTCGCCGCGTGAACGTGCGGTACTTGAAGCCGAGAAGGTAGCCAACACGGTCGCAGCCCAAAATGGGGGGCGCCCATCGGTCGCCGCACTGCTCCAACTTTCCGAAGCCTACGCCAACGCGGGCGAATACGCCCGGGCGGCTGAAACCCTCGAAGTGGTCCAGATCATGGATCGGCGCGCCGACTATGCCAACGCGATCAGCTGCCATTACAGCAGGGCGGGCCGACTTGCTCTGTGTGACCGGTGGAACGAGATTGCCTACGAGAGAGATCGCACGCCCGCCACGGCACACAATGTCGCGCTCACGAAGCTGAGGGCTGGTGACCGCGAAGGGTATGCTCGATATATGGAGGAGGCGCTCGAGATGGATCCTGGCTTCAATCCAAGCCGCGTCGTCTACGGGTCATACTTGAAGAGGCGCGGCGAGGCGCGGGGCGAGGCCCTCCTAAAGGAAGCGTACGAAGCCCTTACTGCGCGGTTGGATGCAGGGCTCGCCTCCACGTCAGACTACAGTTACCTCGCAAAGTGCGCCACGGCACTCGGCCTCGCCGCAGAGGCGGAGCGGGCCCGGAGCCAAGCGACCGAGCGCACGAAAGGGCCCAGTCTGTTTGACCAGGACAGGCTACTCGTCCAGAACCTGGACCTCCCGGTCCCTCAATCCTGATCGCTATGCCGTGGATGGTAGACCGCACAAAGCTTGACCCGGACCAGAAGAACTTTCTTCAGAGGATCAGGACCGGCCAACTTCGGAACACGTGGATCAAGGGGTTCGCCGGGTCCGGGAAGTCAGTTCTCCTCGTCCACACGCTCATTGAGAAACTCGCATCGGAGGAGCGTTCGGCATGCGTCGTCCTCTTCACGCATAGCTTGATAGACTTGTTCAGGACGGGGATTCCTACGGAGCTGCGGGGTGTGCCGGTGGTGACGTACCACCAGTTCGCGAAAAGTCCTCACAAGTATGACCTCATTTTGGTGGACGAAGTCCAGGACCTACCGGCTGACGTCCTAAGCCTACTCAAAGCACATGCGGGGCAATTAGCGGTGGCCGGTGACGAAGCGCAATCTATATACGACCGGCGGGTCGCACCCTCCGAGATCCCGGCCGTGATCGGCGGCGAGGAATACGCACTCACCATCCTCCACCGGTTGACTGGCCGGGTCATCGAGATCGCCCATACTCTCTTCCCAGGAAAGCAATTAGATCGAGCCAAGCACCAACGGCTAATCCTAGTCGACGTGACGGTTGCTCAGGCGGAGACCGAGGAAGACGAAGTCACCTACGTGTGGCAGCAGGCCTCACAGAACGCGCAGCCCGGTTACCCTGTTGCCGTCCTGGTGTCGAGTCACGCGTCGGTGATCGCCTTCGCCAATGCGGCGCTCGTTACGGAGGGCAAAGCGCCCTGGGCCGTCAGCCACAACCGCTACGGAAAGCCTCACTTCGGCTCATTGAATGCGCACCTAGGCGCAGCAGGGCTCCCCCTCCGCTACCTGGGAAACGGGTATGGCAGCCTCGAAGAGGCTGAGAGGAAGGGGCGCGTCGTGCTCATGACTTATCACAGCGCCAAGGGCCTTGATTTCGAGACTGTCTTCATGCCATACCTCAACGACGAGCTGGTCATCTGGCGAGACGACGAGGAGCGGTCGAAAACACTGTTTTACGTTGCGCTCACGCGCTCCCGCCGCAACCTCACGTTTAGCTACACAGGGCGTCCGCACCCGTTCGTCCGCGCGATTCCAGACCGGTTGCTCCACCGCATTACGTTGCCGTTGCCCGTGTCACGCAGCCTTGGGCCCGTTGTGGACGACCCGAAAGAGATCATCTTTTGACTCCGTCACTAGAACTCAACGCCACGCAAATGCCAGATCTCTACGCACTTCCCCTCTCCCTCGCTGAATTCACGACGTGGTATACGCATGGCGTTAACCGCGTACTTGCGGCAAGGCTCGTGCCGTTAGAGGAGAAGATGGATTCCGCCGCAATCATTCGCGAGCACGCTGCATCAAGTCTACCAAGTTATGACGACGACTTTGAGGCCTTCTTCGCTCACGTGCAGATTGATCGACCACTCGTGCTCCAGGAAATGCGGGGCGGATTCGTGCTCCCAGCCGCTATTGACGTTCCATTCGAATGCCTTCTAGGTGTCCATCCTTCTACGGAGCGCTCAGCCAGGATGCTTCCATCACGCCTGCCGAAGGGAATCGCGGTAGGAGCGCCGCTCTTCGTCACGGAAGCGACCGCCGAGGACGAGCGGCGAGCCCGGGAGCGAGCCCGGCGCGGTGGCCGGGCGCTACTGTCGATCGCCGGCCTCGCCGAGCACGCGGCGCGATTCGAAGGTCTCGAGCCCGAGGTGTGGCACGCTATAAAGCTCCGAGATCGTGAGGTGGGCTTTCCCGTGCCGAAGGGCTCGTTCGTCGACAACATCCTGAACTACGACCGTCACAAGCCCACTTATCCCCGAACGCCGCTCGGTTACGCGTTCGATTATGGGGCGGTCCTGACGTATGGAAATACTGCGGCCTCGCAGGAGCATGTGGCGGTAGCAAAGGATCTTAGTGCAGCGCTCAGCACACTCGTACGCAGCGGCGTGCAGGAGCCCTGGGAGCGGTACGATGACCTCCGTCCGCACCTCGATCGGGCCACGGCGCTGACGGATGACCGATTCCCCGCTGCGTCTTGTGTCGCCTTCTTTCAGCTTCAGGACGAAATCAGGGAGACCGGTGGTATCGGAGACAGCTTCGACGGCTTGATCCGGCAAATGACGAAGCTCAGGCTCGATGCGGAATTAGCACTTGCATTGTTTCTCGTTGGCCATTTTTTCGGCTTCTCTAGGTTTGCTGATTCGTACTACGCGGATGTGCGAGAGCGACGAGTCGGGCGAACAGCCGTCGAACTAGAGCCGGATATACCGAAAGAAATAGTGAGTACGGATCATGCCGGGAGGAGCCGCCGAACGGAGGCTGACCCCAGCCTGTTCGACAAGGGGAGCGTGCGTGACGGCAACGGTGCGGTGCAAGCTGAGACGCTGACAGACGCGGCCACTCTCGATCCCCGTGGTGGCGGAAAAAGCGCTCTCTTGAAGGAGGACGTCGGTGTGCTCGTGCACATGATTCGCGCTGCCGTCGCGGTCCATGGAGTGAACCACCGACTCCCGTGGGAAGAGGCAGAAATGGTGGTCGCGGGGGTGTTTAAGACGAAGCGATACGAAGACGTACGATTGCGTCTTGTCGAGGCGAGAGACCGCGCAAAAGAGCAAGGGATTCTTTCAGTTCAGGACGAAGATCTCATTCTGGCATGATCGCTTGCCGATCCGAAGGCGGGTGCCGCTCGGCCCCACCGGCGGGTCAGGCATAACCTGCCTTGGTATGTCGTTATCCAAAGGCGTTGGACGAACGTCTCTCATCAGAGACGTTCAGTGCATCTCAGAATCAGCGTCGCAGGTATTGATCGAGGCGTTTACGTTGACAGAATTCTCCCGTAACTACTTGACATCAATTGAGTGCCGCGATAAAGATGGCGTTCCCGTCCGCACGTGGATTCTGGTATTGAGAGCCTCCGGCGCATAGTTGGCGATATGTTTGTTCTTGTTGACTACGACAATCTCAAACCGGAACCCAGCGCGAGCGGCATCCGCGCTCTCGTCGGACATCTGACTGAGCGGATCTGCTCGGAGTTGCGCCAGGCCCCTCGTCGCCTGGACTTTCGCCTTTATGGAGGATGGTACGACGAGCAACTTCCGAGCCGTCGGGCGCAGGATCTTGCACCAGTTCTGCAGGCGGAGTATCCCGCCAGGATGAGTCCTCTCGCGTTGCCCATGGAGGAAGGAGGGCGCCCGCCGTCAATTAGTCTCTCTGTCGAGCTGGCCCGATCGATGCTCATCGACCCCTCAAGACATCTTCTTTATACCGTGCGTCCCCAAAAAATGCGCGGCGTCCTGAAAGTCCGTTCGCCGAAGGGGCAGGGCCGAACGGTGCTCCCAGACCTGATGAAGTTCGGATTCCTTCGGCAGGTGCCGTATCTCGGGTCTGGCAACCATCGGCGCTTTCGCCTGAACCATTCGTTCGACGCTATTGAAAAGGCCCGGCACGCCTGTCGTGGAGATTACGAGCGATTTTTGAGCTTCTTCCCGCAAGGGCTGAGTGAGAGCCCTGGTACCGTCGCATTTATTATACTTTCCTCGTCGTGTTAACCGGAAATATATCGGAAACGGTATGTGGACCGTTTCTGAAAAGTGGCCTTTACCATAGTAAGAACGCCAATATTTCGCCTGAGTCCAACTAACTCATAATCGATTGGTCGCAGGTTCAAATCCTGCCGGGCCCACGAGC
>CAZKDQ010000162.1:2173-6264 GCA_964551345.1 uncultured Rhodothermales bacterium | reverse complement strand
CGGGCGACGGTGCCGTATGAAGCGGTTTACGGCGATCCCGATGCGCGCTACCACTCGCACCGCGTCTACGACGTCTCGACGATGGAGCCGATTGTTGCCAAGCCCCATAGTCCGGATAACAAGGCGACGGTGAGCGAGGTGGAAGGCACCCGGCTCGACCGCGCCTACATCGGGAGCTGCACGGGAGGCAAGCTCGAGGATTTCGAGGCCGCCGCGCGCATCATCAAGGGCGGACGCGTGCAGATCGACACCTACATCGTCCCTGCCACGACGGAGATCGCCGCTGCGATGCAGAAGACAATGATCGACGGCCAGAACCTGTTCGAGATCTTCCGTGACGCCGGTTGCAAGCTCGGCCAGGCCAGCTGCGCCGCCTGCCTCGGCGGTCCGCCGGACACCTTCGGCCGCACGCACGCATCCGAGGTCGTCATCTCAACGACCAACCGGAATTTCCCGGGGCGCATGGGCTCGAAATCGGCTTCGGTTTATCTCGCCTCACCACTCACAGTCGCGGCCTCGGCACTTGCAGGCAAGATCGCCGATCCGAGAGAAGTCCTGGTGTAACCGCGTCGAGAGCCGGAGTTGCGTGCGGGGCTCCACCCTCGTGCCTCCTGCATTGAGACCTCCAATTCGAGCTTTATCCTAATCCAGTCAGCTTCATGAACGACATCATCCGAGGCAAAGCCTACGTCGTCGGCGACGCCATCGACACCGACCAGATCATCCCTGCCGAGCATCTTGTTTACAGCCTGAGCGATCCGGAGGAACGCCGGTTGTACGGCCGCTACGCTCTCAGCGGTGTGCCTGTTGATCAACAGGGCCTTCCCGAGGGGAACCGGCCCTTCACAAATCCCGATTCCTACGAGAGCGACTTCAAGATCATCATCGGAGGAAGCAACTTTGGATGCGGCTCCTCCCGCGAGCACGCGCCATTCGCCATCGCTGAAGCGGGTTGCGAAGCCGTCATCGCCGAGAGCTACGCGCGCATCTTCTATCGCAACGCCGTCGATGGTGGCTTCATCGCTCCCTTCGAGTCGTTCGAGCGCCTCGTCGACCGCATCCGAACCGGTGATGAGCTCGAGATCGACGTGAAGATGGGCAGGCTCACCAATCTAACCACCAGCGAAGAGCACCTGCTCCGTCCGCTGGGCGACGTCGCAGACATTCTTGCGGCCGGAAGCGTCTTCGAGTACGCGCGCCAGAACGGCCTCATGCCGGCTTGACCTCCACAGCCCGAATTACAACCTCCAGACACAATGTCGACCCGCATCGAACTCTTCGACACTACGCTCCGCGACGGTACGCAGGGCGAACACGTCAATCTCTCCGCCAGAGACAAGCTGCGCATTGCGCGCCGTCTCGACGCGTTTGGAATCGACATTATCGAAGGAGGCTGGCCAGGCTCGAACCCGACCGACCTCGAGTTCTTCGAGCGTGCGCGTGATGTTGAATGGACGCACGCGTCGATCTGCGCCTTCGGCTCGACGCGTCGCTCAGGCCTTGCACCAGAAGACGATCCAAGTCTTAAGGCCATGCTGGCAGCAGGAACGTCCGTCGTGTCGATGTTCGGGAAGAGCTCGACGCGGCATGCGGAGGTTGCACTTGGCGTCACCCGCGACGAGAACATCGATCTCATCGCGTCTTCGGTCGCCTATCTGAAGGCGCAGGGCCGGCGCGTGATCTACGATGCCGAGCACTTTTTCGATGGAATGGTCGAAGATGATGCTTATGCGCTCGCGACCATCACCGCGGCGGCCGAGGCGGGTGCGGATGTGATCGTGCTCTGCGACACAAACGGTGGAACGCTTCCGCATCAGATCTCGGATGTCGTAAAGCGTGTCGCGAAACTGATCGATCGAACGCTGGGCATCCACGCGCACAACGACGGCGGATGTGCAACCGCGAACTCGATCGCTGCCGTGCAGGCGGGCGTGCGTCATGTGCAGGGAACGATCAATGGACTCGGAGAGCGCTGTGGAAACGCGGATCTCTGCGCGATCATCCCCGGTCTGGAGTTGAAGCTCGGGTTTGACTGCGTCGGCGATGAAAAACTCGGAAGCCTCGGCGAGTTATCTCGTTTCGTGGATGAGGTGGCCAATCTCGATCCGATAGATAACCGGCCCTACGTCGGGCGTAGCGCCTTTGCGCATAAGGGCGGCGTGCACGTATCGGCCGTGATGAAAGACGGCAGCATGTACGAGCACCTGACTCCGGAATCAGTCGGCAATCGCAGGCGCGTTCTCGTGTCTGATCTGTCGGGTCGGAGCAACGTCCGCTACAAGGCGCAGGAGCTGGGTCTTGAACTCGGCGATGCCTCTGTGGCCGCGCGAGCGGTTGAGCGGTTGAAGTCGCTGGAGCACGTCGGATATTCATTCGAAGGTGCGGAAGCCTCGTTTGAGCTTCTCGTGCGCGAGATCCAGGACGAGCCTGCCGACTTCTTCGAGCTCGAGCGATTCCACGTACACAGCCAGATCGATCCGTCGGGACGTGATTTCACCGACGCCACGATCGCAGTGCGTGTTGGAGATGAGCGCGCGCTCGTCGCATCGGAAGGCATCGGACCGGTGGATGCGCTCTCGAAGGCGCTTCACATGGCGCTCTGCCGATTCTATGACGGCATCGCTGACGTTCGGTTGACCGACTATAAGGTCCGCGTGCTTTCGTCGGAAGATGGCACGGCCGCGCCGGTGCGGGTCCTCGTCGAACATCGCAACGAAGCGGGGCCGTGGCACACGGTCGGTGTCTCGCATAACATCCTCGAAGCCAGCGCCATTGCCTTGACCGATGCCTTCCGCTATTTCCTCCTGACATCCGGCACGAAGCCGCGACGGGCGGAAGCACCGGTATCGGAGCCTGTGCTGGCCGGATGAGGTATCGGTTGAATCGGAATTCCGGCGGCCCTTGTGCCTTGAGGCTTGTTATCTTCTTCCGTGTGCCGATACCGGCGATACATCACGGATCGACAGTGAACTTTCATGTCCAGAATTGAAACGCTCGACGATCGCACCGACGGCGCATCCGAAGCGGTCGCCATGAGCCGAGCGGATGTACCGACGGTTCGCGTTTTCGGCCCGGCGTCGCTCTCCAACCTCGGCCCTGGCTTCGATGCGCTCGGCCTTTGCATCGAGGGAATCGGAGACGTCGTCGAGATGCGGCGCATCGACCAGCCGGGGATCGTCATCGAATCCATTTCGGGTGATGGTGGCTTGCTGCCTCGCGACCCACGGCAGAACACGGCGTCCGTTGCGGCGCGTCTGGTGCTGGAGCTTGCGGGTGCCGACGGCGGATTCTCAATGCGCATCGAGAAGCGGGTGCCGTTCGGATCGGGCATCGGCGGATCGGCCGCGAGCGCCGTGGCAGGCGCATGGGCAGCCAACGTGGCACTTGGTCGGCCCTTTGAGAAGGACGAACTCGTTCACGCCGTATTGAGCGGTGAAGAGATGGCATCGGGTTCGAAGCACGGCGACAATGTTTTGCCGGCACTTTTCGGCGGACTCGTGCTTGTCTCATCGAGCGAACCCGAGCGCTATCGCCGCATCGATGTCGCGCGTCCGCTCCCCGTTGCGGTGCTCGCGCCGGAGGTTCAGATCCTGACAAAGACGGCGCGGGAAATCCTCCCCGAACGGGTTTCGCTGCGCGATGCGGCGCACAATGCTTCGGAACTCGGTTTTCTTGTCGATGCCTTTCGATCGGGAGACTGGGCGAGCGTTGGACGATGCATTATGCAGGATCGCCTCGTCGAGGCGGTGCGCGCATCTCTCCTGCCCTGCTACGACGCCGTCCGTTCAGCAGCGATGGAGGCAGGTGCGCTGGGTTGTGCTCTCACTGGATCCGGTCCGGCGATGTTCGCATTGGCGGAGACTCCGGAAGGCGCCGAGTCTGCGCTCACCGCGATGATCGCGGCGTGCCATGCGTCGGATATCTCGGCATCGGGCTTCGTGACGCGTGCCGACGCGCGCGGCGTACGGGAGATTTCGTAGCAGCGATGGATGTGATGAGGTTCCACAGCACGCGTGCGGATCAGCCGCGCGTGCGGTTCAGGGAAGCGCTGCTGCAGGGCATCGCTCCGGATGGCGGTCTGTTTGTGCCCG
>CAZKDQ010000162.1:0-2073 GCA_964551345.1 uncultured Rhodothermales bacterium | reverse complement strand
AGGAAGAGCAGCGGCAGCTCACCATCCTGGTCGCGACATCCGGTGATACGGGAAGCGCCGTTGCGGACGGCTTCGCCGGTCAACCGGGCATTCGAGTCATCGTTCTGTATCCGCAGGGCCAGGTGAGTCCGACGCAGGAACGACAGCTCATTGCACGGCGACCGGGCGTCACGACACTCGCCGTCGACGGCACGTTCGACGATTGCCAGCGCATGGTGAAGGAAGCGTTTCTGGATCCGTCGCTACGTTCGTTCGGACTCTCCTCCGCCAACTCCATCAACATCGGGCGACTGCTTCCGCAGATGCTTTATTATGTGGAGGCCGTGCGCGTCGGCGGATTCGAGGCGCCGGTTTTTTGCGTTCCGAGCGGCAACCTCGGCAATCTTACCGCGGGCATGCTGGCTCATTTGTCGGGGATGCGGGCGACGCGGTTCATCGCCGCGCACAACGCGAATGATTTCTTCCCGCGGCATCTCGCTGACGGCGCTACCGTTTTTGGAAGGTCCATCCAAACATATTCAAATGCGATGGACGTCGGCGCTCCGTCGAACTTTGAGCGTCTTAAGTCGCTGCTTTCAGCGGAGGAGATGAGGCGGCTCATTCATGGCGTTAGTGTCTCGGATAAAGACACGCTGGCTTCGATGCGCCGCGTCTATGACTCGACCGGATACCTTCCCGATCCGCACACGGCCGTTGGTCTGGAGGCCGTTCGCCGCTATCGATCGAAGACGGGTGACCAATCACCGGCGATCGTTTTGTCAACCGCCCATCCGGCGAAGTTTCCTGAGACCGTGCGCGAGGCGCTTGGCATTGAGCCCGACGTCCCGCAGCGGCTCGCGAATATGGATGAAGCGGAAGCCGAGGTTCGCAGCATCCAACCGCGACTCGACCAACTAAGCGCCGTCATCGCGGAAGAGGTGCGTGTTTAGTCGCCCGGCGAACCTGCGTTGATCGAGGCGGCGACCCACTCGATCTCCTCGCTGCCGAGCGAGCCCGTCACGAGCACCTGCCCCGTATCCATCGCCTCGCGAATCAGCGGCGTGCTGATCACTTCGCCGTTGATGGCAATCGCCAGCGGACTTCCGATGTTGGCGGATGTCATTTCGAAGAGTCGTTGCCGGCCGTCGTCGTTGAGCAGGAGCCGGAGTCCGTTTCCGTAATCGCTCTCCGCGATTTCTGCTCGCTGCACGTGCTGCTGCATCAGAAACGGCTGCGATGGGAGGTACAGCGTCCGATCGTCATCGCGCACGAGATACTCCTCGAGATCGGGCCCGGGCTCATCCGATGCGATGAAGAAGGCGATCGTGACGCCGTCGATGCGCTCAATCGATGCCGCCCGCTGATCGTCCTGACATCCAACCAATGCGAGAGTCAGAAGGGCGAACACCAACAGAAAGGGCGTGCGGTACATAGTATTTCGGAAGGTGAGCATCGACGGCGTACTACTACCTGAGACCCGTTTCGATTCTGGTCCGACCCTGAATCGTATCACGCGTTGCTTCTTCGGATCAGGGAAGGAAGCACTATGAAATCCGGACCATGCTCGAGGCGCCTCAATGCGTTGGCGGCTGCATTGTAGGGAATGATCAGTTTGCGCTCATTCAGGTCGATCCATCCTCCCGTCGCCACGAGTGTTGCGGAGGTCTTCCCATCTGCCCGCACGAACTCATGATGGACGCTCCAGTGCGATGCATCTTCCGAAAGACCTGCCGCGGAGACCCGAACCGATATCACCTCATCCAGAAACACCTCGCGCCGGTACCGGATGTCCTCGCGCATGAGTACGGGACCGAACTGCCGCCGCTCGAACTCCTCGGCCTTGCATCCATGCACAGCCAGAAACGCGAGCCGCGCATCGATAGCGATCTCGCTGAAGGCCGTGTTGCGCATGTGGCGGTTGGCATCGACATCCGACCAGCGAATGCGGTGGGAGAAATCAAATTGATCTTCCATTCTACATCTGGGCAGCTTATTCCGTGACGTCGACCAAGTGCGTCACCAGAAGGTACTGATGGCCGTGTTGTGTCGCTGCGCTCGCGTGCATCCACGAACAGAGATCGGAGAGAGTGAATC
>CAZKDQ010000161.1:1286-6379 GCA_964551345.1 uncultured Rhodothermales bacterium | reverse complement strand
GGAGGTGCCGTGATGAAGGCACCACAGCTCGCCTCTCCTTCCCGCGTCTCGGCGACCGACGGCACGAACGACCGCCGCATCGACATCAACTGGATCGATGAGTCCCAGAACGAAGACGGCTTCCGCATCTATCGCGACGGCAGGCTCATTGCCACCACAGCTGCCAACGCGCGCACCTATCAGGATACCGATGCGCCTGCGGGAGCCGGCTACGAATATTGCGTGGCCGCCGTAAACGATTTGCTGGGTGAATCGGCTCGCGTCTGCGACTATGGGTGGAGGCCACCCGACGGCGCGATGAACGGCCGCGTGTCAACCTATGCAGGCGCAGGCGTCGATAATGTTGATATCTGCCTCGATCCGACTCCCGGACGTGCCCTGCTAACCGATGGCTCCGGCGGTCATCTGCGCATCCTCAACGGCAACGACGGCGCATTCGAACTCGGCAACACACTCACGATCGAAGGCTGGATCCGCCCGACCGATCTCTCGAGCCGCCATGACATTTTCTCCACCCGCCGTACCAACCAGCCCGGGGCGTTCCGATTCGAAGTCGGCATCGGCAACGGCGGCACGAACCGCGTCTCCGTGTCGGGCAGGAATACCTGGGTCGTGCAGACCGGCGACAACGCCATCCAGCCCAATGAATGGGTTCACGTCGCCTATGTGCGAAACGGCGAAGGTGACGATGCGCACGCGATCTACATCAACGGCATCCCTCAGGCCATCTCAACGTCGCCCTACGTATACGTGGACAACGAGGATGAGAAGTCCGTCGGAGGAAGCAACTTCAAAGGGCAGATCGATCAGTTGCGGGTCTGGACCGTGGCGCGCAGCGAGCAGGACATCAACGATTTCATGACGAGCACGCTGCCTGGTGATGTGGAAGGCCTGGCCGCAAGCTGGTCCTTTGACGTTCTGGCTGATGGTGCCGTGATGGATCTGACGCCGAACGGGCGCCACGGTATCATTGAAAACGGCGCCTACACCACCTCCGAAACGGCGCCGATAGCCGTCTGTGCAGTCACCGATCTGGAAGGCGACTTTACCATCCCCAACATCCAGTACGGCAATTCGACGACCTTCAAGGTAAAGGCCGAGCGCGGCCCTCGAACCTTCGAACCCGCGCACAAGTCGATCACGCTCAGCGCCGAAAATCCGGTTCAAAACGAGATCTCGTTCACCGACGCATCCTCCTTCACGCTCAGCGGAACGGTGCGCTACGACGGATTTGCCTGCTTCCCCGAAGGCGTCGAGATCCTCGTCGATGGCGATGTGCGCGGCACGACCGACAACCGAGGACGCTTCTCGATTGCGGCTGAAGTCGGCGCGCGTGTCATCGAAGCAAGATTCCAGGATCACGCCTTCAGCCCGGCGCGAATCGAGATGGACGTCGAAGGTGATGCGGCCGGCATCGACTTCCTGAACACGACGCAGCGGACACTCAGCGGGCGCGTCGGCGGCGGGTGCTCGCTCTCGATCGGCACCGCGGACGTCGAGATCTTCACGGAGAACGAGTGCTTCCGTGAGACGATCGCCGTCGATGGCAGCTACGACATCAAGCTTCCGCCGATGCCCTACCTCGTCCGCGTGCCGGACGTAGCGACGACGCCGGGCATCGACAAGGCCGACGTGCTCCGCTACTTCGAGAACATGGGCGCAACCGAGATCGATCTGACCGAGGGCGACCTCGAGTTCGACCTCACCTACCGGGCCCCGCTGCTCGTTGATATCGAAGGACTTCCGGCAGCTTCCTGCCCGAACCTGCACGTCAACGGGAGGCCGTTGCCCTCTGTGCCGGTGCTCGAACAGGGCCCCACGCCGATCCCGCTTCTGGTTCGCGTGAGCGAAGACTACGGATCGAACGGCCTCTGCCCCGTCGATACCGGTCGTGTCACGATCTATGATGAGATCGTTGATGAAGCCGACGCGCCGGTTGCACTGGAGATCGTGGATGGGCAGGTGACTTATGAGACCTTCGCCAACACGCCGAACGTCGCCTCCGGCCGAAAGGATGCTCTGGGGATTGACAGGTCGTATCAGAAATCGTTGACGGCCGTCGTGGAGGTTCCCGACAAGGAGCCCGTCACGGAGGCGGTATGGGCGGTCGTTACGGGAGATCGGCCGCGCGCCGGCACGTTCGTCTCGGCAACCTCCGAAGAAATCCCGTTGCTGATCCTGCGCGACCCGCCGGGTGATCAGTCGTTCAGCTATCTCGAAAGCGGCACACAGATCTGCAACACGTTCTCGAACATCGGATTCGAGGGAATCGGCGGCGGCATCGAGGCCGAGCTCAACCTTGGCGTCGAGATCTTCAAGGGCCTCGGCGTCATGAGCCGGACGCAGGCGGCGGTGCTCGGCGAAACGCGTCTCGAGATGGGCGTCGAATCTACCCAGGAAGGAGCCATGGAGATCTGCGCCACGACCACCGAGCGGTTCTCGACCTCCTCGGATTCCGATTTCGTGGGTGAGGATGCCGACATCTTCCTGGGCACGGCGTTGAACTTCGTCTTCGCAAAGGCGGATCGACTGGAGGTGGAAGGATGTAACATCGAGCTCTCGGAATCCCTCCGCATGGGCGCCGACGGCTTCGAGACGACCTACCTCTACACGCAGTCGCACATCCGCGATGCCATCATCCCGCAGCTCGAAGACCTCGCCCAACTCAACGAGGACCAGCGCGCGTACTTCCTCTCCTCGCGCGCCAACTGGCAGCGCCACCTCGACCTGAACGATCAGCTCAAGATCGATGCGGACCCCTTCGAGAACCGGTCTTTCAGCGCCGGCGCCGATTATGACTACAGCCATACGGTGGACACCTCCGCTACCGATGCATGGGACATCAAGGTCTACACCGACAACGAGTCCGCGCTCGGCCTGCTCTTCAAGGAGTCCGGCAACGAGGGCAGCGTCAAGTACTTCGCGACTCTCGGCTTCTCCTACACGCGCTCCGAATCGGAAACCGAGACGCACTCCCACACGGTCGGTTACACGCTCAGCGACGACGACTCGGGCGATTACTTCACCGTTGACGTGCGCGACGATACCCAGTATGGAACGCCGGTCTTTGAGCTCATCGACGGCCGCAGCTCGTGCCCGTTCGAGCCGGGAACGCAGCCCCGGGATGCGCCGGAGCTGAACGTCTCGCCGGCCGCGCAAGTCGGCGTATCACCCGATCAGCCCGCCACGTTTACCCTCGCGCTCACCAACATGAGCGACTCTCAGGAACGCCGGGATTACGTGCTCAGGCCGCTACAGACGCAGAATCCGGGCGGCGCGGTGATGAAGGCCGGCGGCAACTCGTTCTCGCAGGGACAATCCTACACCATCGAGCCCAACCAGACGCAGGAGGTTACCCTCACCGTCGAGCGTGGGCCGAACCGCTTCAGCTACGACTCGCTGGCCGTGATGTTGAGCTCGTCATGCGACGCCTCCATCTCGGACACGCTCTACTTCGACGTTCGCTTCACCGCTCCGTGCAGCGACATCACACTCTTCCGCCCGCAGTCGGGATGGACGTACACGCAGGCGGATTTCGCCGAGGGCAAACCGCTCGAGATCATCCTCGATGAGTTCATCCTCGAAGAACCGGATGCGATCCTGGTGAAGTCCATCGGCGCCGAGTATCGGCGCAAGGGCACATCCGACTGGCTGCCGATCGGTGAGGTCGATGCGAAAGACCTCCAGCCCGGCCGTAGTCATACGTTGTTGTGGGATGTCGTGAATCGGAACGTGCCTGACGGCACATACGAGATCCGGGCGTTCACGCGGTGTGATGCCGGTCGCAACTACTCGTTGATAGCGGAAGGCACCATAGACACGGGACCGCCGGTCGTCTTCGGCAGCCCCCAGCCTTCCGATGGCGTCCTGACGCTCGGCGAAGACATCTCGATCACGTTCGACGAGCCGATCCGCTGCAGCGTACTCACGCCCGCGAATACCGCACTGCTTGACGTCGAGCGGGGCGACGCCATTGCCATGACGACGGCTTGCAACGGCCCGACGCTGGTGCTAACGCCGACCGTCACCGACCCCAACAGTCTCGAAGGCCGCGAAATCAAGGCGATCGTCACAGGCGTGCGCGACCGCGCCGACAACGTGATGGAGCAGTCGGTCGAGTGGACGTTCGTCGTGCGCCAGAGCCTCTTCACCTGGGCGAGTCTCGTCGATGCCGTCGAAGTACCGTTCCGGAATCCGGGATCGATCGACCGTATGCTTGTCAACGGAACGAGCGCCGCGCGCAATTACGACGTCAGCGAGCATCCGGCGTGGCTCGTGCCCGAACAGGCGGGCGGCTCGCTTCCTGCCGGCGGACGCGAAACCATCGCATTCACCGTACAGGAAGACCTCCCGATCGGCAGCTACGAAGGCCGCGTTACCGCAACCTCTGACGACGGCAACGCCGTCTTCGACATCACCGTCGACGTAACCTGCCGCGCGCCCATCTGGGTGATCGATCCAGGAAGCTTCGAGTACTCGATGACGCTAGTGGGGCGGCCGTACGTCGATGGAGCTCCCGCTGCTCCGGGAATGCGTGTTGCTGCTTTCGTGGGCAACGAGCTGCGGGGTGTGGGGGAAGTGGAATCGGTCGGATCCTTCGGCTCGCTCACGTTCCTCACGCTCTACAGCAACCGCGACCGCGGCGAGACGATGCGATTCGAGGTCTACGATCCGGATGACTGCATGCACTTCCCCGCAACGAGCGAGCGCTACGGCTTCATCGCCGATCAGACGCGCGGCTCTACGGCGGGCCCGGTGCCGCTCACGGCGCTCGAGCAGCTAGCGGAATCCGTCCAGTCGATCTCCGTGCGAGAAGGATGGACGTGGTTCTCAACGAACCTGGCTTCATCCGACATGAGCGTGGGCAATGTTCTCGCAAACACAACGCCTTCCGACGGCGACGTCGTCAAGACGCAAACGTCCTTCCAGCAGTTCGACCTCGCGGCTGGATGGGTCGGCTCGCTCCAAAACATCGATCACGCGCGCTCCTACATGGTCAGGCTTTCGGAGGCCGGTTCGATCCTCCACGAAGGCGATCCGGTCGATCCGGCCGCCGTGGCCATCCCCCTGGCCGCTCGCTGGAACTGGATAGG
>CAZKDQ010000161.1:0-1186 GCA_964551345.1 uncultured Rhodothermales bacterium | reverse complement strand
CATCCCCGAGATCCACCCGGGCAACATGACGATCATTGCGACGATCGCAGGCGAGAACCTCGCGCTCGATGACATGCTCGTCGGAGCGTTCGTTGACGAAGAGATTC
Source organism: uncultured Rhodothermales bacterium (assembly GCA_964551345.1). Lineage (GTDB taxonomy): Bacteria > Bacteroidota > Rhodothermia > Rhodothermales > CAZKDQ01 > CAZKDQ01. The sequence continues at coordinate 1,079 of CAZKDQ010000161.1, read as the reverse complement.
GAGGATTGGGGAAAGCGGAGGTCGTCTCCGGGCAAGACGGCGCCTTCGTCTTCCTTGTGATTCATGGTGATGAAGAAGGTGGCGATCTCACATTCCGCCTGCTCGACCGGACGACCGATGAGGAGCTGGAGCTGTTGGAGCAGATGACGTTCGAGGAAGACCGAATGGTCGGATCTATCGGCGAGCCCTTCCACTTCGATGTCGACGCGGCCGTCCGTGCGGCGACGGTTCCGATCGAGTTCAGCCTCGATGGAAACTATCCGAACCCCTTCAACCGATCGACGACGATTCGCTACGGCGTGCCGCACGACGCCCATGTTCAGCTCATCGTCTTCGATGTGCTGGGTCGCATGGTCCTGAAGCTGGTCGACGATCAGAAGGTCGCGGGCCTGCATGACGTCTCGCTCGACGCGCGGCATCTGGCCAGCGGCGTCTACTTCTACAGGATGACCGCCGACTCGTACAACGAATCCCGACGCATGGTCGTCGTCCGATGACGAACCGCCGATTGCCTGGCGGCTCCGTCTCTCCGAATTGAACACGTCACGACTTACAGTTATGTACATCCCAAAAAGCACGCGACGGGGAAGCTTGCCGTTCGCCGTTGCGATCATAGCCGTCGTCATTCATACGAGTGCCGCGCCGGTCGTCGCCCAGGCGCCCGACTGGTCGGTCGACGCCTCAGCATTCGAACACTCGCACAACGCTACCGCTGCCGTGCTTCAAGGGCAGGTGCGGCTTTCGGGAATCGACCACCGGCTCGCGGCCTTCGTCGGAGACGAACTTCGCGGCGCAGCCGCGCCGACGGAAGTATCGAGCCAGTGGCTCTTCTTTCTGACGATCCACGGCGAGACCTCCGGCGAGCGCGTCACGTTTCGCGTCTATGATGCCGGCGCCGATCGCGTATTCGACATCAATCAGACGCTCGATTTCAGTGTCAACGGCATCACGGGCAGTCCGTCGACACCATTCTGGCTGGAGATGTCGAGTCCGACAGGCAGTGACTCGCAGTTGCCGTCATCCACACGGCTTCGCCTCCATCAAAATGCACCCAACCCGTTCTCGCGACTGACGGAGAT
>CAZKDQ010000160.1:0-6405 GCA_964551345.1 uncultured Rhodothermales bacterium | reverse complement strand
AGCGCCGTAGGCGCGCCAGTTGTGTAGCGCCGGGAATAACCAGCAGTGGATAGCCTGGCACGCTAACGACATCAAACGATCGACCGGAAAGCTTGCGGCCGGAACACGTGGTTTGGTTACAGATTCGTGGAACTACCGCCCCGTCCGCAGCCTTCTATTCGTTATCGGGCGACCCATCGCCTCCCGCCTCAATCGCCAGATCGAAATGGCCACTCCGTCGGCAGTTCGCACGGGATTCAGCCTGCTGATCATCATCCTGCTCGCGTGCCTCCCCGGCACCAGGCAGACGAAGGCGCAGTACTTCCGCTTCGGCAAGAATAAGGTTCAGTACGAAGCGCAGGAGTGGAAGTACATCCAGACGGCGCACTTCGACATCTTCTATTACGACGACGCCTACGACCTCGCCGATTTCACGGCCCGCGCCGCCGAAGATGCCTACCTCCAGATCTCGTCGCTCTTTAGATACCGCATCAGCGAACGCATCCCGCTGATCATCTACAAGAGCCACAACGACTTCGCCGTCACCAATGCCGTTGATCTCCCGACGTATTCCGAGGGAATCGGAGGCGTGACCGAGCTCTTCAAAAACCGCGTCGCGATCCCCTTCATGGGCGACTATCGCGACTACCGCCGCGTCCTCCATCACGAGCTCGTGCATGCCGTCATCAACGACATGTTTTACGGAGGATCGCTGCAATCCATCCTCCAGAACAACATTCGCCTGCGCCTCCCGCTGTGGTTCAATGAAGGTCTCGCCGAATTCTCGGCACTCGGATGGGACAGCAACTCGGACATGTACATCCGCGATGCCATTCTTGACGATGACCTCGCCTCGATCGACCGGCTGAGCGGCTACTTCGCCTATCGCGGCGGCCAGAGCGTATGGGATTTCGTGGCCGCGCAATATGGAAAAGACAAGGTGAGCGAGATCCTGCAGCGCGTTCGGATGAGCCGGTCCGTCAACGAGAGCTTCAAGCGATCAACCGGACTTACACTCGAAGAACTCTCGGAGCGCTGGCAGCAGTCGCTCCGCGAGATCCACTTCCCCGAGCTTGCGGCGCGTGAGACCCTCGACCGCATCGCCCGACCGCTCATCACGCGCGATGACGGCTACCTCAACACGAGTCCCGCGCTCTCGCCGCGCGGAGACCGCCTCGCCTACGTATCCACACGCGGCTCCTTCTTCGACATTTATCTGGCTGATGTAAGCGACGGAAAGATCATTCGTCGACTCATCAACGGGCAGGACAACACGGATTTTGAAAGCCTGCGCATCCTCTCGCCCGGTTTGACCTGGAGCCCCGACGGCCGGCAGATCGCGGTTGCAGTAAAGAGCAAGCACACGGAAGCGATAGCCGTTGTGGATGTGGAGTCGGGTGAGGTGCAGCATTTCCGAACGCCGGAGGTCGATCAGATCTACAGCGTCGCCTGGAACCCGCGCGGACATCAGATCGCCTTCGCCGGATCGCATAACGGTGCGACCGACATCTACGTGCTCGACATCGGCACGCGCGAACTCGTCAACCTCACCGACGATGCCTTCTCGGATCACGAGCCGGCGTGGCGGCCCGACGGCCGCGCAATCGTCTTCCATAGTGATCGGGCGAACCGGACGCACCTCAACGCAGGCGACGATCTGCGCATTTTCGATCACGACTATAGTCGGTACGATCTCTACATGCTCGAGATCGACGCGGCGGGGCGTCGCGCGGGCGATCACCTCGAGCGCCTCACCCACAATGAACAATGGGACAACCAGAGCGCGCGCTTCGGTGATGATGTGAACCGATTGCTCTTTGTCTCCGATCGCAACGGCATCTATAACCTGTACGAGAAGGATCTTCGGACCGGTGAGGAGAGGCCGCTCACGGATGTCGTGCGCGGTGTGATGCAGGTGGCCGTTTCGGGTGATGGCACGCGCGCCGCCGTCGTCAGCCTGAAGAGAGGCGTGCCGTCGATTTACATCCTCAACGATCCATTCCGGCGTGAGCTCGATCGCGAGAAGCTGATTCCGAACGTGTGGGCGCAGCGCGTCGAGCGCGATACGGCCAATGTGGCTCCGGCGCTTGCCGTTGCGTCATCGATCGTCAGGCAGAGCAACCCGTTCATTCGCGCAGCATCGGAAGAAAATGCGATGTTTCGCTGGAACGAACGCCTCGCGGAGATGCGCGAAATCGAACGCATCCTCGACGAAACCGACGGAACAGCCGGCGCTGCCAACGGCACCGGCAGCGCCGACAGCACCTCCTATGGCAGCGTGCGCGTTGACTTCCGCAATTATGTGTTCGATGAGTCGGCCGAAACGGTGGCTCAGGAAAGCCGCGACCGGTTCGAACTGCTCGATCCGTTTGATCCTCCCGACAATGTCGAAGAAGACGGATCCTATCGCGAACAAAAGTACCGTCTGCGCTTCTCGCCGGACATCGTCTACGGCACCGCTGGATACGACGTGCTCTACGGTGTGCAAGGTGTTACCCAGATGCTCTTCAGCGACATGCTGGGCAACCATCAGTTTTTCGTTGCGACGAACCTGTTGATCGACCTTCGAAATTCGGATTACGTCATCACCTACGCCTATCTGCCGCGGCGCGTGGATTGGAGCGTATCGAGTTATCATATCTCGCGTCTGCTGCCGGACTTCAACCGCCTGACCTACTATCGATATCGGCAGTACGGAACGAGCATCGCCGCCAGCTATCCGCTCGACAAGTTTCGCCGCATCGACGCCGAGGCCTACGTGCTCGGCGTCAGCCAGACGGACATCGGTGAACCCGCTCGGCCGACCGCAACGCGACTGATGCTATATCCGTCCGTTTCGTACACGCTGGATTATTCGTCGCCGGGACTCCTCGCTCCGACCGGCGGACGTCGGATCGCTTTCAGTGCCTCCGGAAGTCCGGTCTCTTTCCGCGGCGGCACGAGCCATTTCCTTACGTTTCTGGGTGACGCGCGCTTCTACACATCATTTGGTGATGGTGCGTACAGCCTCGCCCTGCGTTTGTCGGGCGGCACGTCCATCGGCCCGGGGCAGCAACTTTTCTTCAGCTCCGGAACGCAGAACTGGATCAATCGCCGCTTCGACGATGAGAACGGTTTTCCCATAGACGATGTAACCGACTTCGTCTTCGCCCGGCCCGTCTTACCCATGCGCGGCTACGACATCAACGCGCGCAGCGGCTCCAATTTCGGGCTCATAAACGCCGAATTTCGCTTCCCTATTGTGGCCGCCGTGCTGCCGGGGCCGTTGCCGATCCTGCCGCTTTATCATCTACACGGCACGGCTTTTGTTGATGCAGGTGGAATCTGGGGAGGCAGAGGCAGTGACAACCGCTTCCGCCTACTCGGTAGAGCAGAAGACGGGGAGAAGCGATTTGATGATGCGATCGTGGGAGCGGGCGTCGGGTTGCGCACGATTCTACTGGGATTTCCAGTAAGGATCGATTACGCGTGGCCGTTCGATGGTCGCAGTTTTGGAGATCGCAGGTTGTATCTGTCCGTCGGGTTGGACTTCTGATTGGCTTCACTAAAAATAACAGTGGCTGAGACTTTCGCGGGGAATCGCCGCTGATGCTGCTTCAGACGCAATCGCAAAAGGAATGAAGGATCGAGAGCAGGTACACTTCTCGTCGCGGTTTAAATTGCCAGGGCGCTTTCTCATGTTCGCCCGCGCAAAACTGTTTTCTGATCGTGTCGAACTTCGGGGATTTGGGCTCGGTGGGCCATATCACCAGGTGATTAGCCTCGACGATGTGTGCAATGTTGAATGGTTTACCGCGGTGAAGGGCGAGCCGAATTTGCGTCTGACGGTGGAAAAAGGTGCCGAGCATTTCCTCTGGGTTGAGCAAGCCGGCACGTGGTGCTATGAGATTCGCAGCATCGCCGGGATTGGCAGCGGCTCCGCGGCTCTGCCGTCGTCTCGCCGGCGCATCGCAGACGCTGCCTGATCGTCAATCCTTCTTGAAGGCCGCTGCCCGACGCGCCTTCTGCGGAACCGCGGGCGCACGTCGTCTTATCTCTTTGATCGTCTCCCCGAAACCGGTTCGCCGCGTGTACGGGGTGTGAGACGCGAGCCGTAGTGGTTCGCGTTTTTGCTTTCTGATGAGCCTGTTGAACCTATTCCGCCACAGCGGCTGTTGATCTCGCAGCCCGCCTGCCACGAGAGCCATCGACCATTATGGAAACGACCCTCAATAAGATCAGTGACGTAGAGTACGAACTCGAAATCCGCTCGCCGGCCGAGGAACTCAAGCCGGAACTGGATCAGGCACTCCGGGCGCAACGCAAGCAGACGCAGGCGAAAGGTTTCCGGCCGGGCAAGGTGCCCTTGGCGATGGTCAAGAAACTGTACGGCAGAGAGCTGGCTTTCGGCGTGGCCGAGCAGCACGTGCAAAAGACGTACAACGAGCAGATCCTTGACAACGATGATTACGACGTTGTCGGCCAGCCGATTCTGGCGGAGCTTGAGTATGACATGGATACCGATCTGCGCGCCGTGATCCGCTTCGGCACGCGTCCGGAGGTCGAGTTGCAGGATCTCGACGGTGTCACAATCCCGGCGTTGAAGCTTGAAGTGACCGACGAGCTTGTCAAAGAGCAGGTTGAGGAGTTTCGTCGCCGCAGCGCCGATCTCACGCCGACGGATGAGCCCGCCGGCGAGACCGATCAGGTTGTTTTTGATCTGCAGGAAGTCGACGTCGAGACCAACACACCCATCATCGGTCGCCGCGAGGAAGGGCAGGAGTTTTTCCTCGACGACAGCGATTTAACGGATGAGTGGAAACAGGCGTTAACCGGGCGGAAGGCCGGAGACACGTTCCGCGCCGACATCTCCCACGGAGACGCCGAGCACGCGCACATCCACCGCTACGATGTGACGCTGCACGAGGTCAAGCGCCGCGAACTGCCCGAGTTCGACGAAGAGACCATCCGTGATCTCACCAAAGACGAGGCCGGATCGGTGGAGGATCTCGAGCAGATCTTCCGCGACCAGCTCAATGGGCAGATGGAGGAGCAGCGGCGCGAGCAGATCGAGAGCCAGATCGTGCGCAAAATGCTCGAACTCCATCCCGTGCCCGTTCCCAAACAGGCAGTCGATCTGTACCTCGATTCATTTGTGGAGGACGTCAAACAGCAGAGCCGCGGCTCGCTTCCCGAAGGATTTGATGAGGAAGCATTCCGTGAGAGCAATCGTCCGGGGGCGGAGGAGCAGGCGCGGTGGATGTTCATCAGGGATCGCATCATAAGCGAGCATGAGCTTGAAGCCACCGATGAAGACATCGATCAGCATTTCGAAGACATGAGCTCGAACGAAGACTTCTCGAGTGCGATGATGCGCCAGTACTACGACCAGCTCGGCATGACCGATCGCGTACGAGAGCAGCTTCTGAGCCGGAAGGTCTTCGACCTGCTGAAGGAGCAGGTGTCCATCGAAGAGCTCGATGAGGAGGCTTATGCCGAGGCAATCAAGGCGCAGCGTGAAGCTGATGAGGAGCCGGTCGAAGCCGCTTCGGCGGATGATGCAAGCGACGAAGAAGGCGCATAGGAACCATCAAACCGCCCTTCTGTAGCACCTGAGGCCTTTTTCACCCTGCACGTACTATCCCCCGATTATGGTTGAGGACTTTATAAAGTACAGCCGTGGGCTCACGTCGGTGCCGTCGAGCATCTACAGCGGACCGTTTCGTGATCAGTCGATCTCGGGCCTCGTGCCGATGGTCGTTGAGCAGACCACTCGCGGCGAGCGCGCCTACGACATCTTTAGTCGCCTGCTGAAAGAGCGGATCGTGATTCTCGGCACGCCGATCAACGATCAGATCGCCAACCTCGCGGTGGCGCAGCTGCTCTTTCTCGCGAGTGAGGATCCAGAGCGCAACATCAACATCTACATCAACTCGCCCGGCGGCGTGATCTACAGCGGCCTCGCCGTGTACGACACGATGCAGCACGTAAGCTGTCCCGTCGCGACGATCTGCGTTGGGCTGGCGGCTTCGATGGGATCGGTGCTGTTGACGGCCGGGTCGACCGGACGCCGCGCTGCGTTGCCCAACAGCCGCATCATGATGCACCAGCCACTGGGTGGTACGCAGGGCCAGGCGTCAGACATCGAGATCCAGGCGCGCGAGATCCTCTGGCTCAAGACGCGCCTCTACGAGATCCTCGCCCAGCACACCGGCAAAACAGTAGAGCAGATCGAGGAAGACGCGGATCGCGATTACTGGCTCAGCGCCTATGAGGCCCGCGACTACGGCCTGATCGACAATGTTCTCGAAGCGCAGCCCAAGCGCGAAGGCGGAGACAAAGACAAAGACGCGCCTTCGGAAGGTACCAAATCCGAGTGACCTCGGGCGCCTTCTACAAAGACGAGATAGGATGAAAAAGCCCTCTTCGATCACTCGGAGAGGGCTT
>CAZKDQ010000159.1:1283-6419 GCA_964551345.1 uncultured Rhodothermales bacterium | reverse complement strand
TCAAGGAAAACGACGCCGAAGTCGTCCTCCACCGTGCCTTCGGTGATGCGGATTTCGTCGCCTTTGTTGAGGTCAGCGAGGAGTGCCTCAGTCGGCACCACCCAGACGCCGGACCATAGGCCGAGCCCTTCGTCATCCTGAATCGTGATCAGGCCCGACTCATTCAGATCACTCTGAACGCGCGCCGTGATGTCCATCGGGACCGTCATCCCATAGAACGGGCTGCGGGCACGGCGGCCGCTCTGCGTCTCACGGATGTGCCGGATCTCGGTGATGCCGTCGTAGAGCACACGGAACGACGGCTGCGACGCCGAGACGTACTCCGTGCCGCTGACGTCGGTGAGTGTAGCGTGATAGGAAACGAACGCCTCGTCCGCCTGAGCCGGTATCGTACCGACGTACGACGTATCGGTATGCGGCGTCATCGTTACCTGCTGCTCGCCGGCGCCGGCATCGTAGGTAAGTACGAGTTCGCCGATGTCCGCCGGATTTCCCTCAAACGTGGCTTCGATGGTGACGTCCTCATTTCCTGCGACGCGGTTGAGGAGGTTTACGTCAAGGTTCGTGATCAGCGGCTCGGCCGTCACGACGAGATCATCATCCGTCCAGGGAACGATACGCATAAGTGCCCCGGCAGGCGCTCCGACTTCGATGTTTGTGGGGTTGAAGTACGACCGCATGAGCACAAATCCCTGAATATCAACCGTCGCACCGGCGGGCGGCGCCTCAAAGCGATCCTCGGGATCAAGCGGCAGGAATGGATCAGGATAGGCTGCCTTGTCATTGCGGTAGCGCAGAGACATGTCGTCGCTCACGACGACCGTCTCGGCGGCGTCGGTGGTGATGGCGTAGTTGGGCCGATCATCGAGCCGGTTGGGTGAGCGCCAGACGGTTGCTCCCTCCAGACGCACGTACTGGTTGTTCATCTCGGAGAAGTTCTCCCAGTTCGCCTGGATGGCCGGTCCGGCTTCGCTGACACCGACGTTCTGTGCAATTTCGGCGGTCGTGACGATGACGGGGTCCACGATGTCGTCTGGCAACCCGAGCGCGTTGTAAGGTCCCAGATACTCGACCGGCGATTGCGGCTCCAGCTGAACGGTATTGCCGCCGCCGAAGTAATTCACCAGGACGGTGAACCGCGCAACATCACCCACCGTCAGGGATAGTGTGCCGTTGGCATCGTAGGAACCATCCACAACCTGAATATCCATCCCGGCCTTCCCCTGGCTAGCCGCCGTAGTGTCCCGGACGAAGATGTGGATGCGGCCCGGCTGTGGGCTTGCAGACGCCAGACCTGAATACAGCGGATCGCTCAGCACAACGCCGACGAACGTCACCACGTCGCCCGCATATTCTGATTTAACGAGGCGGTCGACGTCGTCGTCCGTGAGATTATCCCCGAGCTGCATCAACTCATTGATGTTTTCATCCGGGATTTTGTTGATCTCGCGGACAGTTACCTCTTGCTGCGCCAGCACGGGGAACGTGAGCCCGAGCAGGAGCGCGAAGATGATCGTAGCGCGTAAAGTCATGGTTCGCTTGATTGTGGTCGTCGGTGGTCGGTCGATGTATATGAACTACTTGATGATCACGAACTTGCCTGTCTGGACCTCGCCCGAGTCGCGGTCCTCGACGGAGTAGAAGTAGAGCCCCGCCGAAAGGTCGAGCCCGCTTTCGGAGAGCAGGTCCCATGAATGCTCGCCGCCGGGTAGTTGCCGGTTCGGCGCGCTGAAGTCGTCGTACCAGCGGATGTCTCCCTGATAGCTGTCCGCTTCATGATCCATCTGCGCGACGACCTCGCCCGCAAGTGTGTATATGCGGATGACGGAGCGCGGCGGCAAATTGTAGAAGTTGAGCCTGCGGGTGCGGGCCGTGGCGCCGTCCCACGCGGCATTGAGGCGGTACGGATTCGGATAGACGCCCACCTCACGGCTTCCATCCGCAACCGGAGGCGTACCTGCAAAGAGCCGAACCGCATTGGCAACCCGCGATGATTCAAACGACTGCAGCCCCGTTTCGGGGTCACCGCGATCAAATGATGTAACTGCAACGAGGTACTGCCATCCCGAAAGCAGGTCGCCCAGTTCGAACCGATACCAGTACTCGGTCGCGTCGTCGTCGAACGTGACCGGAGAGTCCAGCCGCACCTCATCGAAGCCGGTATTGTATCCGGTTGAGGTGCCGGGCGTGTCCCACTGCGCGATCAGTGATGCGCGGTCGATGATGTTTCCCGATCGATCATCACCCGGATTGCTGCGATAGACGCGATAGCCTTCAAAATCCTGCTCGCCCGTCACCGGATCTACCGACTCTTCGGCGCTGCGATCCCAGTAGAGCACGGGCCGCGGACGCGCCTCGCCGTCGGCGCCGTCGATCATTTCATACTCCACCCGGATGATCGGCGATGACGGCGGCTCCGGGATCAGGTATCGGTCGAGGCGGCCGTTATCGTTGAGGTCCTCATCCTCGTCGAGGATTCCGTCAAGGTTCTGATCCTCACCCGCATACGTGCGGCGCGCCCACTCGAGGTTGTTGCGCAGAATGGCCCGGCTCTCCTCCGTATCCACAGCCTTCCCGGACGGCCCCTGAAACTCCTCCGGCTTCATCGCAGCCACGAATGCGAAAGTCACTTGCAGCGTATCGCCAGGCTCGACCCGTGGAAACGGCCCGACGGGCAGCAGGCTGATCCAGTTGCCTTCACTCGTAAGGCCTTCCGTGCGGAGGCGCTCGCGGAACGTCTCCACCGCCTGTTGATAGGCCGCATCATTATCATAAATGTCAGGATCAGGATAGGGTCGTGCCATCCGATCATAGCGATCCTGATCAGACTGCGGGCGCGAGAGCGCTTCGGTGGCTCCGCTGAACTTCCACCAGCGCGGGTTCACGTAAGGCGCTGCATAACCATCCGCTTCGTAGCGATCAGCGATGTTTGGATGGAAAAACCGACGGCCGGAGCGCGGGTCCTCCCACTCGGCGCCCAGAAAGGAGATGGCGCCGTAGGTGTTGATGGTTTCTTCGGCGCCGGCGGCGTTGAAAGCATACTGTGCGTGCAGGTCCTCGATGAAGCCCAGCCCGCCTTTGTTGAAGAACGACGTGCCCTGGTCAGTCGTGGTGTTGACGTTGCGAACGACGATGTCGCTGAAGATGCCGACGTAAACGCTGTCCCACGCCGAGCTGCTCGTGTTGATGATGTCGAAGTTCATCACCGCGAAGTGCTCGGCGAAGGGGAAATTCCAGGCGTACGTCGATTGCTCAACGACCGCACCAAGGCGCCCCTGCACGTCCGGCATCGGGATCTGGGTGCCCGGAAGCACGCGAAACGTGTCCGCATACGAGGTCAGATAGTCCTGATGGCTGACCGCGCGCACACTGTAGGCATCGGAGGTGGCGAGCGAGCTGCGTTCGAAGATCAGGTCGATCGGCGCGAACTCGTAGCCAGACGAACCGGGGCGGTATCCTCCGGACGAAGTGACGGCGCCGGTTCGCACCGTTACCGTCTGGTCGGAGCTTCGGCGGGCTCCGATCCACAATCCCGCCTCAAAGAGATGCTCAACGCCCGAGTCGAGCGGATACTCGAATGACGGCGGACCGGTGGGGTTATTACGGACGTTCGCCTTCCCCAGAAAACCTGAGTTCGTGATCGTGATGCCGACGTTTCCGACATCGATGACTGCTTCCTCAAAGCTGCTCTGCGCCGAAGCAGGCAACGTAAGGAACCCGAGCAGCAGCAGGACGGCGAGAAGGCGGGGAATGCGGTAAGACATAACGGAGGCCGGGCGCGACATACGGTTCCTGGATTTTACCCGGAAGGCTTCAATATAGGTAGACCGCCTCGACTCGCGCAAAGCCCGCCGGCTGCCGCGGAGAAGGAGAAGCTGGGAAGTCTTGGCGCAGCGGCGTCGAAGTGTGCAGGTGGGTGCAGGCAGGTGTGGAAATATGGAAGTACGGGACGGGGGCGACATCTTCGGACGACAGCCAGAATCCTCTCGCGTCTTTGCACCTTTGCGCGAGATCATCGATCCGCTATCTTTCACACTACGGCACGACCCTTACCAGCCTGAACCTGATCATGACATACCGCCTCAGCACCGTCTCAGCCATCATCACCACGCTCATTCTGATCGGCTGCAACAATACGGCGGCCGAGCAGCCTGATCCGGATCCCAACGGCTCTGACTTCCCGGCCGAGGTCATCCTGGAGCGCGTCGAATCGGAAGAACACGAATTCCGGCTCGTCCGGCTCTTCAGCGGCCTCGAACATCCGTGGGCAATGACGTGGCTTCCTGACGGACGCATGCTCGTGACGGAGCGGCCGGGACGTCTCGTGATGTTTGAGGGCGAGCGTCGCGTCGACATCGGCAACGTTCCTGATGTGCACGCGCAGGGACAGGGCGGCTTGCTGGACGTCCAGCTCCATCCGGATTATGCAACCAATGGCTGGATCTACATGACCTATTCAGCCTCCTGTGGTGACGGCAACACGGCAACCGCGCTGGATCGGGCGAAGCTCGATGGAGAGACGCTGGTGGAGCGCGATAACATCTACACCCAGTCGCCCTGCGTCTCACCCGGCCGCCACTACGGATCACGCATCGTCTTCCCGGGCGACGGTACGGTCATGTTCTCGATCGGCGACCGCGGGCAGCAGAATCGAGCACAGGATCTGAGCGATCCCGCCGCATCGGTGATTCGGGTGAACGAGGCAGGCGGCGTTCCTTCCGACAATCCATTTGTGGATCAGGAGGGCGCGGCGCCGGAGGTGTTTACGTATGGCAACCGAAATATTCAGGGAATGACCATCCACCGAGGCACCGGCGCCGTGTGGGCCAACGAGCACGGGCCTCAGGGAGGCGATGAGCTCAACATTATCAAGCGCGGCAACAACTACGGATGGCCCACGGCGACCTACGGCGTGCAGTACGGCTCGGGCGCACCGATCGGTGAGGAGGAGGTCCCGGGCATGGAGCCTCCCGTGATCTACTGGACGCCGTCGATCGCACCGTCCGGCCTCGCTTATTACGACGGCGACGCATTCAGCAACTGGAACGGCAATCTTTTCGTCGGCGCGCTGGCCTTCCAACAGATCCGGCGCGTCGTGCTCGATGGCGACGAAGTCGTGCACCAGGAGGTCTTGCT
>CAZKDQ010000159.1:0-1183 GCA_964551345.1 uncultured Rhodothermales bacterium | reverse complement strand
CCGGCGCCGAATCAGTACGTCATCGTGCCAATGGAACTCATTTCTGACCTCCCGATCCTCGCCGATCCACACGAAGATCTCGACGCTCCGCGAACGACGGCGTCCGAGCATGAAGGCTCGCGTAAGGTTTATCTCGAGACCTACGGCTGCCAGATGAACGTGTCGGACTCTGAGATCGTGGCCTCCGTTCTGCGAGACAACGGGTTCGGATTGACGCACGATGCCGACACCGCCGACGTCGTCCTGATCAACACCTGCGCCATCCGGGAGAATGCGGAGCAGAAGGTGCGGCGGCGCCTCGATGACTTCCGGGCACAGAAGACCAAGCACGGACGGACGCTTCAGCTGGGAGTCCTCGGGTGCATGGCCGAGCGCCTGCGCCACAAGTTTCTCGATGAGGAGAAGCTCGTCGACATCGTCGTCGGGCCGGATGCCTACCGCGACTTGCCGCGCCTGCTCTCAGAATCGGAGAAAACGGGTCAGGCGGCCGTCAACGTCCACCTCTCGCGGGAGGAGACGTATGCCGACATCGCGCCGGTGCGCTACGACTCGAACGGCGTCACCGCTTTCGTGTCGATCATGCGCGGGTGCGACAATATGTGCTCCTTCTGCGTCGTGCCTTTTACGCGTGGTCGCGAGCGCAGTCGGCCGGTCACAAGCATTCTCTCGGAATGCGCGCAGCTCGTGGAAATGGGCTACAAGGAAGTGACGGTGCTCGGTCAGAACGTGAACTCATACCGATTCGGGCAGAACGGCACCACGGTAAGCTTTCCCGAACTCGTCCATCGGATCAGCATGATCTCGCCCGATCTGCGCGTCCGCTACTCGACGAGCCATCCGAAGGATTGCTCGGAGGAGCTTCTGCATGTGCACCGGGAGCGGCCGAACGTCTGCAATTACATCCACCTGCCTGTCCAGCACGGAAACACGGAGACGCTCGCCCGCATGCGTCGCACCTACTCCCGCGAGCAGTACCTCGACCTCGTCGAGCGCGCCCGCAAGATCGTGCCCGGCATCAGCTTCTCGACGGACATCATTGCCGGTTTCTGCGGCGAAACGGAGGAAGAGCACCGGGACACGCTGTCGCTGATGGAGCAGGTCCGCTACGACCACGCCTACATGTTCATGTACTCGGAGCGGCCGAATACCTACGCGCAGAAGAAATATGAGGATGACGTCCCGG
>CAZKDQ010000158.1:0-6484 GCA_964551345.1 uncultured Rhodothermales bacterium | reverse complement strand
GTTCGACAGATCACTGCGCCATCAATTCCGGCATATCTGAGGTTGGTGGTAGGGAGGCTTCGCCGAGAATCATCGGGGGCTAAGAGCACTCCGTCGGACCAGAGGGGCATGTACTGGCGGCGGCGTTCCGCCAGCCTCAGCAGCAGGTCGCACGCCGCGATGTTGGCGAGTACACAGGCGTCAAGGAAAACTTTGAAATCGGCTTGCATCGTCTACCGGGTATTGCCGATGTCGGGGCTGTCGTACAGCCCGGCTTCATCCACTTCATGCATCAGCCGGTCAAGGGCCTCCCGGCGGTCGGCGTCCCTCTTCTTCTCGAAGGCCAGAAGATCGCGGAAGTAGACCCTGCGGTGGCTGCCCACCCTGTGAAACGGGATTCTGCCCTCCTCGAGAAGGTTGACCAGATGCTGCCTCGACATTCCCAGGTAATTAGCGGCCGCCTGCGTGGTAAAGGTCTCATCCTCCGGAATCATGACGATCGCACGCCGCTCACTCATTAATCGGACAATTCGCAGGAGGTGCTGAAAGAGCGCGCCGGGCAGTTCGACCCGGTTGCCGGCTTCATCCACGAGTGCCGCGCGACCCGGGGCCGTTAGGACGCCGGACAGGTGCTCCAGGGCCTCTGGAGTGATTTCAGACGGATCCAGTCGTTTGTGGGACACGGCTCATCTCTTGGTTTCTCAGGTATCAGCGGACCACCCACCGAATATAATCGCTATAACCGCAAATCGTCACAGAGTTCCAGTCGCCCCACGCAGGCCACACCGTTGTTGGTGTCCGACGTAACAGAGGAGGGGGAGGCTGCTCGTGGTGCGATGCACGATCAGGCGGATGTCTCGGCTACGCCGACGCACCAGAATTTCTCGTTCTTCGCCGCATCGACCCGATGAAACTGTATTCCCGGATTCGCCGGATTCAGCTGCAGATCGAAGGCCGTCGTCTTGACGGCCTTCTGCTCGTCATTCGTCAGCTTCGAGAGGCTATCGGTGAAGGTACCTGCGATGCGGAAGTCCATTCGGCACAGAAGCAAATGCGGGACTCTAAAGAGATCGAAGCAGGATGCCGGTCGATGCGCCTGGTTCGAAGATGCCTAGGCCCCCCTCAGTCGCCGGGAGCACCCGCCTGTACAGTTGGAGATATTCGTTCCCGTACCACCTTCCCGCATCGTCCTCGGTCGGAATGACTACGATAGACTGAGGCACTTTGACCCCATCCGCGTATCCGATTTCCCATGGGCACCACCGTGATGCGACGGAATTGGGCGTCGCCAAGAACAAAAACAGGTCGAGTTCTCGGATTTTCGCTCTAATCCGTTCAGCGGTTTCGCGGGTTGGCTGCTCAGGCATCGCACTGTCAGCCCAGTCAACGTAAACGTTCCACCCGCTGTCACGGAAGTAGACCAGTAAGCCTTTCACCAAGTCAGAATCAGAGTGGCTGTGACATAGAAAGGCCGTGCGTACGCCCTTTCGCTGAGCTTCTGCGAATGAATGAGCTTTCGGCGGCGGCGCCGACTTGAGCACCGGCGCGGATCGGAGCTGGCGAAGTGAGATCGGCATGACGTCACCGGCCCGCAGCCCGTGCAGCTGTTTCGATCCAAGCTGGAAGATTTACAAATCCGTTGTCACTCACCCAGTCATACGTATGATATAAACTAGAAAGACGCACGTTTCGGCCGTTGGATTGTGTCGTGATCTTATCCAGGGGGTTGTCGCCTGGTAAATCACTGCCGACGGATGGATCTTTGAGATTATGGATTCGAATTCCGAGTATTCCCTTTCCAAGCTCACGACTGCGCCTGATCTCATACTGGACCCACCGGCGCGTCGCCGTCTCACGGCCAATGAGTACGACAGTGACCGAGGTTCCTTGTAGCTGTCTTTCGATCCAATTCTGAATTGCCTGATCGCCGCTTCGCTTAATCGATTCCCACTCCGCCTTATCGAGGAAGGGCTGCGCATCGCCGGATGGCCGCACCACCCAGGAATTTCGAACCTGAACAACGCGTCGGACGTCACGCTTGTAATGGAAGCTAAAAAATACTCGTCTAGCCATAAATCTTTACTGTTCTTGGATGAGTCGTATCGCGGTCAATAGCTTTGGTATCAGAGCAGTCGGTTCCGCTACTGCTCCACCAAAGCTCGATATTAAGTTCCGGAAGTCTGCTGACGAATTTGGGTACCATTCGTCGAGAGAATTGACTGCTTCCTTCCACAGATCTGCGGCCACTGCACCCGATGAGCCAATAGGTATCACAACGAGTCCCCTTTTTCGCGCGATTTCGCACTCTCGTCGGACGCCTTGGGCATGGATTACATTGCCGTCGACCGATTTATTACCCATCACCACTATAGCGATCCCCGCTCGCGCTACCATGCCTTGCCGATACTCTTCCCATAGCTGATCGCGTCGTTCCAAGTCCGAAACCGCCTGAGGAAAAGGCCTCATTATCACCCAGTCCTCTAGTATCGATGCTTTGGATTCTAACGCAGCCTCTACTGCGCCGGAAATCACAGCATTGCCGACACCAAGGCCTATGCCTGAAACGACCCTATTGCCTTCTTGTACAAGTGCCTTCCCAAGCTTGCGCAGAAATTCTTTCGTTCGCGCCTCGCCCCATGGCTGATAATCAGCAGAACTTCCGGAAATGAAAACAGTCTGTCGTCTATGAGTCTGATCCAAAAGACTTAAAATGTCCGTGACATCCTGGTACCGATCAATAAGAAGAGTACGGATGTTAAATCTTTTCAAGTCGTTTATCAGCAATAACTGCTTTTTACGAGCATATTCTACCTCGTCGGTCGTCTCTGCATCACCGTCTGCAATTCTCTTGAAGATGCAGTAATGACGTCTCTGGTTGTCTCGATATGTTATGCGAATACGGCTTAGCACATGAGCCAAGTTCGGATCAGTGAAACTAAACCCTAGGAACAAGAACGTTCTAGAAACGAGGTCTCCCGATAAGGCGTTAGTGAAGGCGCCACGCATGAGATGGAATCGCTCGTAATCATCTCTCGTTAAGACTGCCTCGTGTGGATGTTCGACGTCACCATGCATCTTGTATACAACCGCATCTCTACGTATGCGAGTCGTCGCAAGATGGTCGACAGTATACTTCACGTCCGCAACCTTGCCGGCCTCCGACAGCGATTGCTCGATTAGTCTGTCGTAGTTAGTCGTCCAATACGTTGTGATGGGAAGGTTAGCTAATAGACGGTGATTTTCGTTTGGATCGGCTTCCGACAACCGATTGACGATGAGCTGATTGAGCAGATGCCGTCCGCCGGCATTCTCGTTGCAGTGGTACTGCGCCAGAGCGATAAGGTCATGTTCTCGCTGAACGTCCAGTCCAAGCTCATCTGCCACTGGTTCCAAAAGTGCTCGCCAGTTTACGAAACCGGAAGAGACTGAAAGCCCAGCACCGATAAATACGGCCGCATTGTCCTCACGCAGTTCTTCGGCGAAGTTCTTAACAAAATGGCGAATAGCCTGACTCATGATAAAACATTCCATGCCATAACGTTTGTCAAACCCTAAACACCTTCATCACCTCATCGCCAAGATGATTGATCACTTTGACGGCGATGCGGCCGGAGGTGGGTTTGGGGAAGGGGCGGGAGGTGTCGCTGTTCAGCGTGTCCCAGGCTTCTTCGTTGATCTCGGCCTTGAGCGTCGTCTTTAGCGACTTGTAGGGATCGTTCGCGCCGAGGAAGTAGGCCTGGCGGACGAAGAAGCTTTCTTCGTTGTAGTCGGTGTCGATGAACCAGCAGGCGATGCCGTCGGCGCCGTCGCTGCGTACCTCGCCACTGTTCGGGTGGAAGACGTCAACGCCGTTGATCCTGACCTGGATCTGGTCGCCGTCGGCCTCCAGGATGTCGATGTCGGGCTCGCCGAAGATGACGAAGAGGTTGCCTTTCCCGGTGTTCTTCAGGTCGTCGGCCATGTGCAGGTCGGCGTTCATCCGAGCCTTGAGGACGGGGACGCGGCCGAGACGGTCGAATTCGGCGGCGTGGGCCTCGTAGTTGAAGGCGCAGGCGATTAACACGTCGAATCCGGCATCGGCGGCCTCACGTGCGGCGGCAACCAGATCAGGGCGTGAGACGGTGCCGAACTCCGGTCCAATGAAGATGCCCGCGCGCGTTTCTCGGACAGGATTTTCAGGATGTACAGGATTGGCATTGCCGTCGGATCCATCCTGTGAATCCTGTTCATCATGTCTCAAATACGTTCCTTCCGCACATACATATTCGCCGGGCCATGGTCTTAATGTGCTGAACTCGATTTTGTCTTGCTTGTGCGCCTGCTGGACGCCTGCCGTCTTCAGGTTCTCCAGGATCATCCGGACGAAGCCATGCTCATCTCCATAGCCGGTCTCCGGATCGGCCGCCTCATCGATCAGCTCGTCGTTCTCATCGACGCCGAGGACGCGGTGTGGCGAGATGCTCTCGACGGTGAACGGCCCGGCGACGCGTACCTTGCTCTTGTCTTCGTAGGGCCGGTCATACAGATACTCGAAATCCGACTTGGCCGCGATCGAGGCGTCTATCTCCTTCTGACGCTCGATGCGCTTATCCCACCACGCTTTATGCAGCCGCTTCGCCTCCTCGTCCGTCCATGGATCGTACGGGCCGTCGGGTAGCGTCTTCAGCGTGTAGTCTCGCTTCAGGGCCACGTTGAGCTGATCGAGCACCTTCTGGGCGCGGCGCTTCTTCTTGGCCGCCAGCGCCCGCTCCAGCTTTTCCCACAGCTTCTGCACCTTCTCCGGCCACGGGTTGCCGGCATGGCGCGGAATCTCCCATTCCTCCCAGTTCCTGCCGACGGACTCGTTCAGTTTCTCACGCAGCGGTTCGAGCTCTTCCTGATACCTCTCCCAGATGACATCGATCTCCGCATTGTTGGCGATGTCCTTAAGCCTGATGTGCGGTACGCGCTCGTAGACAAACCCCTGCCGGATATCACCACGCGTAGGGGCGGTGGGTCTCGCGGTCCGTGAAAGTTCGGCTTCTTTCTCCTGGCCCTCGGGCGAATCGGCCAGCAGGTAATACGAATAGCGCGCTCCCATCACACGGGCACGCGCCAATGCAAGCGCGACGCGTGATGTGTCAATCGCAATCCATCGACGGCCCCACTGCTCGGCAACGTAAGCTGTTGTACCCGAACCGCATGTTGGATCAAGCACAAGGTCACCGGGATCGGTTGCCATTAGGAGGCATCTTTCCACTGCCGTAGCTAACGTTTGTACTACGTATATCCGATCGTCAGTACGCGATCCGCTTCCTGTATCAGACCATATGTTTGTCAACCAGGAAATCGATGTATCGCGGAAAATTCGTTTGTACCGAAGAGTACCGTTTACATCACATAGGCGATTCGCTTTACCCAAGCGGCTCAAACCCTCGATTGAGGTTGACCAATGCCGCTTCTTTGGGGTAAACGTTTTACCATTCCATCCAAAAGGATCCTGAATATACTCATGAGATGACGTAAGGTCGCCCATGCCGAATAGCACGCCCTTCTTCTCCGCTTCTAAAGGATTATCCTTTTCGTGTCGTCGAAGGCGTCTCCAGTCAAACGTGTCGATCTCAACACACCCAAATGAATCCTCTGTTACATCCGAGTATGTCTTGGCCGTGAATGGACGCCTAAACTTGCAGGCATCTTTATTCTTGGCATAGTAAAGTATTGTATCAAAAATAGACGGTATAAACTCGGCAGTCCTGTTGCTCGTCGTCCTGAACTTTATTTCAGCAACCTGATTATCCTCCCCAAAAACCTCATCCATCAGTGCACGAACGCGATGCACATTCTCGTCCCCGATCTGAACGAAAATCGACCCTGACTCCGTCAGCAAGTCCCTTGCGACGGTCAGGCGATCTCGCAGGTAAGTCAGGTAGGAATGGATGCCGTCGCGCCATGTGTCGCGGAATGCCTTCACCTGCTCCGGCTCTCGCGTGATGTGTTCGGCCTTTCCGTCCTTCACGTCGCGGCTCGTGGTCGACCACTGGAAGTTCGAGTTGAACTTGATGCCGTACGGCGGGTCGATGTAAATGCACTGCACCTGTCCGCGAAGGCCTTCGCGCTCGGCGAGTGAGGCCATCACCTGCAAACTGTCGCCGAGGATCATCCGGTTCTGCCAGTTGGCGTCGTGCTGGTAAAACTCGGCGCGGGCGTTGCCGTGCGGGATGCCGTTGAAGTCGGCAAAGAGATCCGGCTGAGCGTCATCCTGCTGGTCCTGCCGCTCCGACTCCCGCATCAGGTCATCGATGAGCACCTTCGGGTGCACCTTCTCCTGGATGTAGAGCGGCGGCGCCTGCACGACCAAATCCGACCAGTCCTGCTCATCCTTTCCGCGCCAGACGAGCTGCGGGTCGAGGTCGCGGTTACGCCGCTCGTACGCCACCTGGACGGGGCTCTGGTCTTCCCGGACCATGAGCGACTGGTACTCGGCGGTCGGGATGTACTTGCGCGTCGAGCCGTCGTGGGTAAT